>NZ_JAPEPF010000002.1:1344848-1681060 GCF_026340595.1 Streptomyces sp. NBC_01363 | reverse complement strand
GGCGAGTCGGTAGAACCGTGACGACGTCCATCGAAGGCAGGATCGCCGAGGAGCTCGGCGTACGCGAACGGCAGGTGAAGGCGGCCGTCGAGCTGCTCGACGGCGGGTCGACCGTGCCGTTCATCGCGCGCTACCGCAAGGAAGCGACCGAGATGCTCGACGACGCGCAGCTGCGCACGTTGGAGGAGCGGCTGCGGTATCTGCGGGAACTGGAGGACCGTCGGACGGCGATCCTCGACTCGGTGCGCGAGCAGGGCAAGCTGGACGAGGCGCTGGAGGCGCAGATCCGGGCGGCCGACACCAAGGCGCGTCTTGAGGACATCTATCTGCCGTTCAAGCCCAAGCGGCGCACCAAGGCGCAGATCGCCCGGGAGGCCGGGCTCGAACCGCTCGCCGACGGCCTGCTCGGCGACCCGTCGGTCGAGCCGCTCGCCGCTGCCGCCGCCTTCGTCGACGCCGACAAGGGTGTCGCGGACGGTGCGGCGGCGCTGGAGGGGGCCCGTGCCGTCCTCACCGAGCGGTTCTCCGAGGACGCCGATCTGATCGGTGAGCTGCGTGAGCGCATGTGGTCGCGCGGGCGGTTGGCCGCCAAGGTGCGGGACGGCAAGGAGGAGGCGGGCGCGAAGTTCGCCGACTACTTCGACTTCGCCGAGCCGTTCACCGCACTGCCCTCGCACCGGGTCCTCGCGATGCTCCGGGGCGAGAAGGAGGACGTGCTCGATCTGGTCCTGGAGCCGGAGGAGCCCTCCGAGACGCCCGGCCCCTCGGCGTACGAGAACATGGTCGCCCGGCGCTTCGGTGTGGCCGACCGCGGCCGCCCCGGCGACAAGTGGCTCGGCGACACCGTGCGCTGGGCCTGGCGGACCCGGATCCTGGTGCACCTCGGCATCGATCTGCGGCTGCGGCTGCGCACCGCGGCGGAGGACGAGGCGGTACGCGTCTTCGCGTCGAACCTGCGCGATCTGCTCCTCGCCGCCCCGGCCGGGACCCGGGCCACGCTCGGGCTCGACCCCGGTTTCCGTACGGGTGTGAAGGTGGCCGTCGTCGACGCGACCGGCAAGGTCGTCGCGACGGATGTCATCCACCCGCACGTCCCGGCGAACAAGTGGGACCAGTCGCTGGCCACGCTGGAGCGGCTGGCGAAGGCCCACGACGTCGACCTGATCGCGATCGGCAACGGCACGGCCTCCCGCGAGACCGACAAGCTCGCCGGTGAACTCATCGACAAGCACCCCGAGTTGAAGCTCACCAAGGTGATGGTGTCCGAGGCGGGCGCGTCCGTGTACTCGGCGTCGGCCTTCGCCTCGCAGGAACTCCCCGACATGGACGTGTCGTTGCGCGGCGCCGTCTCCATCGCACGGCGACTGCAGGACCCCCTCGCCGAGCTGGTGAAGATCGACCCGAAGTCGATCGGGGTCGGCCAGTACCAGCACGACCTGTCCGAGGTGAAACTGTCGCGCTCGCTGGACGCGGTCGTCGAGGACTGTGTGAACGGTGTCGGTGTCGACGTCAACACCGCTTCCGCGCCGCTGCTCTCGCGGGTTTCGGGGATCGGCTCGGGGCTCGCCGAGAACATCGTCGCGCACCGCGACACCCATGGCCCCTTCCGGTCCCGCAAGGCGCTCAAGGACGTGGCGCGGCTGGGTCCGAAGGCGTACGAGCAGTGCGCGGGCTTCCTGCGCATCCGGGGCGACGATCCGCTGGACGCGTCGAGCGTGCACCCGGAGGCGTATCCGGTGGTGCGGGCGATGGTGAAGCGGACCGGCGGCGAGGTCGCCTCGCTGATCGGCAACACGGGGGTGCTGCGGTCGCTGCGCGCCGACGACTTCGTGGACGAGAAGTTCGGTCTGCCGACGGTCACCGACATCCTGAAGGAGCTGGAGAAGCCGGGGCGCGACCCGCGGCCCGCGTTCAAGACGGCCACCTTCAAGGAGGGCGTCGAGAAGATCGGCGATCTGGCGTCCGGAATGGTGCTGGAGGGGGTCGTCACCAATGTCGCGGCGTTCGGCGCGTTCGTGGACATCGGTGTGCACCAGGACGGCCTGGTACATGTGTCGGCGATGTCTCGGACGTTCGTGAAGGACCCGAGGGACGTCGTGAAGCCGGGCGACATCGTGAAGGTCAAGGTCATGGATGTCGACGTCCCGCGGAAGCGGATCTCGTTGACGCTGCGGCTTGACGACGAGGCGGCGGCGGCCGGTACAGGACCCCAGGGCGGCGCTCCGAGGCGCGAGCGGGGTGAGCGCGGCGGCCAGGGCGGCCGGCCGCCGCGGCAGCGTCAGGGGCAGGACGGCCAGGACCGCGACCGGCGCGGTGGCGGAGGTGGCGGCTCCGCCCGTCAGGCTCCGGCACCGGTGAACAGCGCGATGGCGGACGCCCTGCGGCGGGCCGGGCTCACGGACCCGAATCAGGGCGGCAAGAAGCGGTAGCAGGACCGGGCGGGGAGGGGTGTGCCCGCGATGACCCCCTCCCCGCCCTCCCCCTCGCGGGACGACCATGCCCCGGTCCCCGGGGGATACCGGGCCGGACCGCGAACCGGCACCCCCTTCGCGACACCGGCATCCACCTCGCGCCACGGGTGCCCCATTCCACGACGCCGCGCCGGCGTCCCTTTGCGCGGCGCCCCGCCCTCTGCGCGACACCGGCGGCCCCACGTGATGCCCCGAGGCGTCCGGCACCGATCGTCGGCACACCGGCCATCCGGCTCCCCTGCCGTTCTGCCGTCCTGCCGTCCATGGGTGACCGGCCGCAAATGACCTGCTGCTGAAGACGCAGGGTCGACCATGCGCGACCCATTTGGCATACCAGAGCGGGGCTCAGGCCTCCGTCACTCTCCCCGCCGCCACCTCGAGCCGCCGTGTCGTCCGCACCGCTTCCAGCATGCGCCGGTCGTGCGTGACCAGCAGCAGCGTTCCCGTGTACGACTCCAGCGCCGATTCCAGCTGCTCGATCGCGGGCAGATCGAGGTGGTTCGTCGGCTCGTCGAGCACGAGGAGGTTGACGCCCCTGCCCTGGAGCAGGGCGAGGGCGGCCCGGGTGCGTTCCCCCGGGGAGAGCGTCGTGGCGGGGCGCATCACATGGTCGGCGCGCAGGCCGAACTTGGCGAGCAGCGTACGCACTTCGGCCGGTTCGGTGTCGGGCACGGCCGCGCAGAACGCCTCCAGGAGCGACTCCGAGCCGTGGAAGAGCTTGCGGGCCTGGTCGACCTCGCCGACCACCACGCCCGAGCCGAGCGTCGCATGGCCGGAGTCCAGCGGGAGGCGGCCGAGGAGCGCAGCGAGGAGGGTGGACTTGCCCGCTCCGTTGGCGCCGGTGATGGCGACCCGGTCCGCCCAGTCGATCTGCAGCGATGCCGGGCCGAAGGCGAAGTCGCCGCGTACGGCCTGCGCTTCGCGCAGGGTGGCCACGACCGAGCCGGAGCGGGGTGCGGCGGCGATCTCCATCCGCAGTTCCCATTCCTTGCGCGGTTCGTCGACGACGTCGAGCCGTTCGATCATGCGCTGGGTCTGCCGGGCCTTGGCGGCCTGCTTCTCGCTCGACTCGCTGCGGAACTTGCGGCCGAGCTTGTCGGAGTCCGTGGCCTTGCGCCGGGCGTTCTTGACGCCCTTGTCCATCCAGGAGCGCTGCATCTGGGCGCGCCCTTCGAGGGCGGCGCGCTTGTCGGCGTACTCCTCGAACTCCTCGCGGGCGTGCCTGCGGGCGCGTTCGCGCTCCTCCAGATAGGCCGCGTATCCACCGCCGTAGAGGTTGATCTGCTGCTGGGCCAGGTCCAGTTCGAGGACCTTGGTGACCGTGCGCATCAGGAATTCGCGGTCGTGGCTGATGACCACGGTGCCCGCGCGGAGCCCCGAGACATAGCGCTCCAGCCGCTCCAGGCCGTCCAGGTCGAGGTCGTTGGTGGGCTCGTCCAGCAGGAAGATGTCGTAGCGGGACAGGAGGAGGGAGGCCAGGCCCGCGCGGGCGGCCTGACCGCCGGAGAGCGCGGTCATCGGCAGGTCGAGGCCGACGGTCAGCCCGAGGTCGGCCGCGACCTCCTCGGCGCGCTCGTCCAGGTCCGCACCGCCGAGGGCCAGCCAGCGTTCCAGTGTCTCGGAGTACGCGTCGTCCGCGCCCGGCGCCCCGTCGACGAGACCCTGCGTCGCGGTGTCCATCGCGGCCTGGGCCGCGGCGACGCCGGTGCGGCGGGCCAGGAACTCCCGCACGGTCTCCCCCGCGCGCCGTTCCGGCTCCTGCGGGAGGTGTCCGACGGTCGCGGTGGGCGGGGAGAGCCGCAGCTCGCCCTCCTCCGGCCGGTCGAGTCCGGCGAGGAGCCGGAGCAGGGACGATTTTCCGGCGCCGTTGACTCCGACGAGACCGATCACGTCACCGGGCGCGACGACGAGGTCGAGTCCGGCGAAGAGCGTGCGGTCGCCGTGTCCGGCGGCGAGGTCCTTGGCGACGAGAGTGGCAGTCATCAGGGTGCCGATCCTAATCTGCGCCCGGGGCCGAGCGACCCGGCCGGTCGCACTCCGGCCGGGCGGGGGCGTTCTCAGCCGTCGCCCGGAGGGTTCGCCGGGCCGGAGGTGCCCGGTTCCGGGTCGTGGCCCTCGTGGAGTCCGGTGGTGATCCGGCTGCCGCCCGGACCGATCCGGATCTCGAAGTCCCCGGCGTACTTCGCGTGCCCTTCGATGACCGCGGATTCGACCGCTTCCACACCGAATTCGCGCCGTACGATCAGCGGATCCTGGCGCAGGTCCCGCATCAGCGCCACGCACATGCCGATCATGACGAGGGTGAACGGCGCGGCGACCAGGATCGTGAGGTTCTGGAGTCCGGCGAGCGCGTCGCCCTTGCCGTTGCCGATGAGCAGCATGATCGCGGCCACGGCGCCGGTGACCACGCCCCAGAAGACGACGACCCACTTGGCCGGTTCGAGGATGCCCTTCTGGGAGAGCGTGCCCATCACGATGGAGGCGGCGTCGGCGCCCGAGACGAAGAAGATGCCGACCAGGACCATCACCAGGAGGCTCATCACCGTGGCGATCGGGAACTGCTGGAGTACTCCGAAGAGCTGCGCCTCCTGGGTGACGGCGTTGCCGAGCTTGCCGGCCTCCTGCAGGTTGATCGCCGTGCCGCCGAAGATCGCGAACCAGACCAGGCTGACGGAGCTGGGCACCAGGATGACTCCGCCGATGAACTGGCGGATCGTGCGGCCGCGGCTGATCCGGGCGATGAACATGCCGACGAAGGGCGTCCAGGAGATCCACCAGGCCCAGTAGAAGACGGTCCAGTTGCCGAGCCACTCGGCCACGTCGCCCTTGCCGGTCGCCTCGGTACGTCCGGCGAGCTGGGCCAGATTGCCGAAGTAGGCCGCGATCGACGTGGGCAGCAGGTCGAGCACGATGATGGTGGGCCCCGCGACGAAGACGAAGACGGCGAGCACCAGGGCGAGCACCATGTTGGTGTTGGAGAGCCACTGGATGCCCTTCTCCACACCGGAGATCGCCGAGGCGACGAAGGCCACGGTCAGCACGGCGATGATCAGGACCAGGAGTCCGGTGCCGGTCTTCTCCTTCCAGTGCAGCTCGTGGAAGCCGCTGCCGATCTGGAGGGCGCCGAGCCCCAGTGACGCGGCGGAGCCGAAGAGGGTCGCGAAGATGGCGAGGATGTCGATCAGCCGGCCGAGGCCGCCGTGGGCGTGCCGGGATCCGATGAGCGGCTCGAAGACGGCGCTGACCGTCTGCCGCCTGCGACGCCGGAAGGTGCTGTACGCGATGGCCAGGCCGACCACCGCGTAGATCGCCCAGGGGTGGAGCGTCCAGTGGAACAGGGTGGTGGCCATCGCCGTCTGCATCGCTTCGGCGGCGTCCGCGGGGCGGGTGCCGGGCGGCGGGTTGGTGAAGTGGGCGAGCGGCTCGCTGACCCCGTAGAACATCAGGCCGATGCCCATGCCGGCGCTGAACATCATGGCGACCCAGGAAACGGTCCGGAATTCGGGCTCCTCCCCCTCCTGGCCGAGGGAGATCTTGCCGTAACGGCTGATGGCGAGCCAGAGGGCGAAGACCACGAAGCCGGACGCGGCGAGCATGAAGGCCCAACCGCCGTTGTGGATCAGCCCGTTGAGCATGGAGGTGGAGATGTCCTCCAGCGAGTCGGTGGCGGTGGCTCCCCAGACCACGAAGGCGAGGGTGAGGACGGCGGTGACGCCGAACACCACCCGGTCCGTCGTGGGGTGCCGGTTCCGGGCCGGGTCGCCGGGGAGATCCGCCGTGACCGGCAGTTCCCCCCGGCCGCCCGTTCTCTGTTCGTCCTGCGACACGAATGGCACCTTTCACGGAAGCAGTTGTTTCGCTCTCCGTAGGCAGTACCACACGCAGCGCTCGCGTCATGGGACCAACAAGCGGTACCGGCTCGCCCGTTCCGGAGGTTCAGCGGCGGACTTCGGCGACGCCTCCCGGGACGCGGTGGGCGGCGCGCGGCGGCGTCACGCCCCCGGCCTCGGCCGTTCGGGGCGTGTCCGTCGCGGACGCGGAACCCGTGGTGGCGCGGACGAAGGCGCCGGTGCCGCCGACGAACGGCAGCTTCGCGGACGTGCGGGCCAGATCGAGGGTGAGCGCGGGCGTGGAGTCCGGCGGGTCGATGAGGTCCCGGTCGGTGCCCGCGACGATCAGGGCGAGGCGGTGTCCGGCCGGGACGACGTGGTCGGTGGCCGCCAGGTCGATGGTGAGGGTGACGGCCCGGCCCGGGGTGAGCGGGCGGCCCTTGCCGGCGGAGGCGTACGTGCCGAGGTCGGCCCAGCCGCGGCTGACCACGGTCCGGTCGACGGTGGTGGTCCGGGCCCTGGTCTCCTTGAAGCAGGCGCTGTCCCCGGCCGTGCTCGCGCCCCAGCAGCTCTGGCTGTTGAGGGTGGTGATCCCCTCACCGGACGAGCCGTAGTCGCGGATGGTGTCGGGGCCGATGTCCACGAGGACCGCGGAGAGATGGGCGGTCGAGGTGGTCGGGGTGGCGGTGACGGTCACCGCGGAGGATCCGGAGAGCCTGAGGTCGGCGGTGAGCGGCGCGGTGCGGAATCCGGCCTTGGCGCCGGTGGTCCGGTCCAGGTCGGCGGCCCAGTCCGTCTCGCTCTGCGCCGGATCGTCGGTGAACGTCTCGGTGGCGCCGGGGCGGGCGGGCCTCAGGGACAGGGTGCCGACGCCCGGCGCGCTCCCGGCGCCGGGGCGCACGGTGGTGGCATGGGTGGTGCGGGGCGGCCAGACCCGGTCGGTGGACCACTGGTCGGGGTGGCGCTCGATGTCGGCCATCGGTTCACGGTCGATGCCGTTGTCGTAGCCGAGGAGGTAGTGGTCGAACCAGCGGTGCAGCGTGTCGACCCATGCGGCGCGCCGGTAGTCGAACGGGTCGACGTGCCCGGTCTGGGAGAGCCAGATCTTGCGCTCCACGCCCCGGTCCGCGAGCGCGTCCCACCACTGGCCGAGGTGCTTGGTACGGACGTTGAGGTCCTGCATGCCGTGGACGGCGAAGACGCTGGCGCGCACCTTGCGGACGTCCTTCACGTAGTCGCGCGCGTTCCACAGCTCCGACCAGTCTCCGGTGCGTGGCGCCCCGTCGACGAGCTGCTGCTGGACGGCGGCGCAGCGTCGGCGCGCCTCGGGGCTCTCCACATAGCCGGAGAGCCACTCGGGGCCGCTGTCGTAGAGGGGTGCGCCCTGGGCGAAGTAGTAGTCGTACCAGGAGGAGATGGCGCCGATCGGCACGATGGTCCGCAGCCCGTGCACGCCGGTCGCCGCGACCGCGTTGGCGATGGTGCCGTCGTAGCTCTTGCCGATCATTCCGGTGCGGCCATTGGACCAGCCGGCCGTGGCACGGTTGCTGCCGGTGCGGGTGGTGTAGCCGCGGGCGCGGCCGTTCAGCCAGTCGATCACGGCCTTGGCGGACTGCACGTCGGAGCGGCCTCCGACATCGACACAGCCGTCGGAGCGATTGGTACCGGCCAGATCGACGGCGACGAAGGCGTAGCCGCGCGGCACGAAGTAGTTGTCGTAGTGGAGCGGGAACTGGACGGGTCGGCCGTTGTCGTCGTACGTCTTGAGCTGGCTCTCGTTGCCGCGCCCGCAGCAGGAGTAGTACGGGCTGGCGTCCATGATCACGGGGATCTTCCGGCCCTGCCGGGCGGGTTCGCGCGGCCTCACGATGTCGGCGGCGACGCGGTCGCTGTGCCCGTCCCCGTCGCCGTCCAGCCCGGTGTCGACCCAGACCGATTCCCGGACGGCGTTCCCGTACGAGTAGATGGGCATGCTCTTCGGCGGCCCGGACTCCCGGGCGCCCGCGCCCTGGGCGCCTGCCGGGGAGAGCAGGACGGCCATCAGGGCGGCGACAGCTGCCACCACCAGCGATCTGTAACTCGAACGGGGGCCTCGCGCACGATTCGGCATGGGCGGAAGGTACCCCGGTCAACTCCCCGGCGACAGAGGGCGATCAGCGGCGCATACGGCATGAACATGAGGCAAATGCGACCTGCCGCCGTGGCGGCCGAATGGCGATCGTGTGACAGCTGTGGCCATGGACACGACTGATGCGGCAGTCACTGAATAGTGTCGACGTGACGGTTCGAAAGACCATTCGCCCCGACCACTTGGAGCATTCCGTGCACCGCAGACTCATCGTCCCGAGCGCACTCGCGGCCTCCCTGCTGCTGGCGATCCCGGCCTCGGCCGCCGAAGGCACCGTGGGCGCCCCGGGCATCGGCGACCCCTACTACCCGGCCAGCGGCAACGGCGGCTACGACGTCTCCCACTACGACCTGCGGCTGAAGTACCAGCCCTCGACCGATCTGCTGGAGGGCACGGCGACGATCCTCGCCACGACCACCCAGGAACTCGCCCGTTTCAACCTGGACTTCGGGCTGGACGTCTCCGAGGTGCGGGTGAACGGCAAGAAGGCCGGCCATGTGAAGAACGGCGAGCAGGAGCTGGAGATCACCCCGGCGGCCCCGCTGGCGAAGGGCAGGGCCGTCTCGGTGGTCGTGCGGTACGCCGGAAAGCCCTCCGAGGTGAAGATCAACGGCTGGACGTCCTGGGTGCGCACCCCGGACGGCGCGGTGGCCGCCCAGGAGCCGGAGTCCGCCGCGTGGTGGTTCCCCAGCAACGACCACCCGCTCGACAAGGCGACGTACGACATCTCCGTGTCCGTCCCGGACGGCACCCAGGCGATCAGCAACGGCACGCTGCAGTCGCAGAGTTCGAAGCTCGGCTGGACCCGCTTCAACTGGCGTTCGAGCAAGCCGCAGGCGACGTATCTGACGACGCTGGCGGTCGGGAAGTTCGACATCACCACGGACACCACGTCGGACGGGCTGCCGGTCGTCAACGCGTACAGCAAGGACCTCGGCGCCAACGACGGGGCCGCGCGGGCCAGCATCGAGCGGAGCACCGAGGTCGCCGAGTGGCTGACCGAGGTCTTCGGACCGTACCCCTTCGACGCGCTGGGCGGGTACGCCCCCAATGTGACGAGCGGCTTCGCACTGGAGACCCAGACCAGGCCGTTCTACAGCCCGAAGCAGTTCGCGAACGGTGCGAACGTCTCGGTCGTCGTCCATGAGCTGGCGCACCAGTGGTACGGCGACAGCGTGTCCCTCAAGGGCTGGAAGGACATCTGGATCAACGAGGGCTTCGCCCGCTACAGCCAGTGGCTGTGGTCGGAGAAGGAGGGCGAGGGAACCGCGCAGGAGCTGGCGGACTACACCTACGCACTGCATCCGGCCGACGACGCCTTCTGGAAGGTGAAGCCCGGCGACCCGGGCCCCGACAACCAGTTCGACGCGGCCGTCTACGACCGGGGCGCGCTGGCGCTCCAGGCGCTGCGCAACGAGTTGGGCGACGAGACGTTCTTCGCACTGCTGAAGGGCTGGCCCGCCGAGCACGCGTACGGGAACGCGAGCGTGAGCGACTTCGTCGCCTACGCGGAGCGGGTCTCGGGCAAGCCGCTCGCCGCCTTCTTCGACACCTGGCTGTTCCGGCCGACGCGGCCCGAGGCCCCGGCGGCGGCCGGGACGCACGCCCGGCACGCCGCCGGGCAGCCCGCGCGGCCCGCCTCCTGGAAGAAGATCGCGGCGACGAACTCCCTGCACGAACACCGCTGACCGGCACGCGGACCGGGTCCTGGCACCACCGCCCCTCTCCTGTTGGGGGCGGTGGTGCCCGGCGGCCGGCCGGCGGCGCCGGTTAGGCTGATGGCGTCGGTGCTGTCCGGCCGGCCCCGGCCGTTTCCGGCCCGATCCCGCGTGTACGAGGAGCGTCCCTTGCCCGGTCCGTCCCACGATCCCGCTCGCGATGCCCGCCCCACACTGGAAGCCGTGGCGGCCCGCGCCGGGGTCTCCCGGGCGACGGCCTCCCGGGTGGTGAACGGCGGGGCGGGGGTGCGCAAGCCGCTCGTGGACCAGGTCCGCAAGGCGGTCGAGGAGCTCGGCTACGTTCCGAACCATGCCGCCCGGACCCTGGTCACCCGGCGCAACGGTGCGGTCGCCGTGATCATCGACGAGCCGGAGTTCCGGATCTTCTCCGATCCGTTCTTCTCCCAGCAGATCCGCGGAATCAGCCGCGAACTCACCCTGCACGACTCCCAGTTGGTCCTGCTCCTGGTGGAGGGCCGCGGGGACTTCGACCGGGTCGCCCGCTATCTGGCCGGCGGCCATGTGGACGGCGTACTGGCCTTCTCGCTGCACACCGACGACGAACTCCCCGCGATCATCCGCAGGTTCCGGGTACCCACGGTCTACGGCGGCAGGCCGGGCCGGCCGGGCGCCGCGTCCGAACCGGCCGTCCCGTACGTGGACTGCGACAACCGCGGCGGCGCGGCCGAGGCGGTACGCCATCTCGTCGCCCTGGGACGGCGACAGATCGCGCACATCGCCGGACCGCGCGACCAGACCTCGGCCCTGGACCGGGTCGACGGCTACCGCGACGTGCTGCCCGACGGCGATCCGGCGCTGCTCGTGGACGGCGACTTCACCGTCGAGGGCGGCGCGCGGGCGATGGCGGAACTGCTCGACCGCCGCCCCGGCCTGGACGCGGTCTTCGCCGCCAACGACCTGATGGCCTCGGGTGCCCTGCGAGTGCTGCGCGAGCGCGGTCGCAGTGTGCCGGCCGACGTGGCCCTGGTCGGCTTCGACGACATGGTGTCGATAGCGGAGGCCACCGAACCCCCACTGACGACGGTCCGTCAGGATGTGGAGGGCATGGGCCGATTGATGGTGCGGATGCTGATGAGCCGACTGGGCGACGAGGCCGGGGGCGACGATCGGACCTCGGTGATCACGCCGACCGAGCTGGTGCGCCGGGCTTCCGCCTGAGCCCTCCCCCGCCCCGGACGGTCTCGCGATGGGCGGCCCGCGCCCTGCGCGCGTACGGCAGATAGCGCAGCCGCTCGGGGAGCACCGGCACCACGCGCCGCACCACCCCGCAGAACCGCCGCAGGGCGCGCTCCTGCTCGTCCGTCCACTCCAGCCCGATGGCCTCCCGCGCCTCCGGCGGCATGAGCCCGATGGTGACGAAGCGCCGGAACCGGGCCAACGGCGGGAACACCACCGGCCACAGCGCCTTCAGCAGCATCCTGAGCGGCAGCGGCCCGCGGTCCGGCGGCGGTACGGGACGATCGGTGGCGACCAGGTCCTCGACGACCGCGGTCGCCTCGATCTCCCCGGCGAGCACTTTTCGGAAGTACGGCCAGAACTCCTCGATCGTCTGCGGCATGTCCCGGTCGTGGATACCGAGGATCCTGCCGACCTGGAGCCACTCCCGGTACAGCGCCCGCTCCTGTGCCGCGGTGAGCGGCCGGACGAGATAGCGTGCGGCGTGCTGGTAGACGGGGAAGCCCGTGGCGTGCACCCACGCGTAGTTGGCGGGCGACAGCGCATGGTAGCGACGCCCTCGGGTGTCGGTGCCCTGGATGGTGCGGTGCAGTCGACGCAGCCTGCGCCCCTCCTCTGCGGCCGCCTCGCCCCCGTACACCCAGAGCTGGAGCGAGCGCAGGGACCTCTCGCCGCGCCCCCAGGGGTCCGTGCGGAAGACGGAGTGCTCGTCGACACCGGCGCCGACCGCCGGGTGGGCGACCTGGAGGGTGAGCGCGGCGGGCAGCATCAGCAGGGCCCGGATGTCGCCCGAGAGGCTCCAGAGCACACCGCCGGGCGGCGGCGGGGCGGGATTCCGGTCTCCGGCTGCTTCGCTGCTCATCACGGTGCTCCCGACGGTCGGCGGGCATACGGCTCGGCGCCCGGCCCTCTGCGTGATCCAGTATGCGAGCCCTTCGGGAGTGATGCGCACCGGCCCGCTGCGGCACACCGCCGCATGCCCTGCCGTCGGCGGTGTTGACGAGGTTCGTGAAACAAGTCGATAGTATTTGTAACTTTGACTCCCAGGCCGGACGGTCTCTCACATTCCTTGTGCAGCGGGTGAGTTGGTCCGTCACACAGCGACAACCGGCAGGAGCGGCCCCGCAGGGAGTCGGTACACGGACAGGAGGGCGCACCATGGGCCGATACAGCCGCCTGCACGAGATTCGCCGGATGGATCCGGCACACGACTACGCCGAGATCCTTCGGCTGATCTCCCAGTACGAGTTCCCCTGGGACTACCGGCAGGGGGTGAGCGTCGCCTTCCTCCGGGACTACGGCGTCCCCCGGATCTCCGTGCTCCTCGACCGGACCCAGGAGTTCGAACGGGCCGGGCAGAAACGGTACGACGACACGGTGCTGATCGGGTACGAGATGGCCGCCGACGGCTTCGACTCGGAGCGCGGGCGGGCTGCCGCGCGTCATCTCAACCGGATCCACGGCAAGTACAACATCCCGAACGACGACTTCCGCTATGTCCTCGCGACCACGGTCGTGGGGCCGAAGCGCTGGATCGACCGGTTCGGCTGGCGTCCCCTGTGCGCCCAGGAGGTCCAGGCTCTGGTGGAAGCGGGCCGGAAGACGGCGGCGATGATGGGCATCGAGGGGGCGCCCGACACGTACGAGGGGTTCGAGCGACTCCTCGACTCCTACGAGGAGCGGATGTTCGCGTACGACCCGGCGAACCGGCGGGTCGCGAACGCCACGTTCCGCGTGATCGCGAGCTGGTATCCGCGTCCGTTGCGCCCCCTGGTGGCGAGATTCGCACTCGCGCTGCTGGACGAGCCGCTGCTGGCGGCGCTGGGCTTCCGGCCGCAGTCGCCGTGGGTGCGGGCCTCGGCGTCGGCGGCTCTGCACCTGCGCGCACGTTGTGTCCGCCGGCTGCCGGCCCGGCCACGCAGGTTTCCCGCGCGCCCGCAGCCCCGTTCGTACCCCTTCGGCTGGCGGCTCGACGACCTCGGACCGCACTGGGCCCGCAGCCGCCCCGTGGAACCCCTGCCCGACGAGGCGGACGGCCACACCGGTGGTTCTACCCGGCAGCGAGCAGCGGCACCAGATAGCGGCGGGCGAACTCCCGCACCTGGGTGTCGTCGTCCAGCTCGAAACAGCTGACGGGGTTGAGGAGGAAGGAGACGGTGATCCGCACCATCAGCTCGGCGACCGGAGTCGGATCGCTCGCCGGCCGGCCCTCCGCGCGCCGGGCCTCATGCAGCCGGTCGGCCAGGTACTCGCGGATGGCGAGGAGGGCCGGTCCGCTCTCCAGGGTCAGGAACGGCAGCATCGTCTCGGGCTCCAGCCTCAGCAGACCACCGATGAGCGGATGCTCGCGGATGTGCCGGAGAACCGCGGCGAAGCCCTCGACGAGCCGGTCCTCCGTCGTCGGCAGCGCGGCCACCGCGTCGTCCACCTCCACGACGAAGCGGCGGTACTCGCGCAGCAGACAGGCGGAGACGAGGCTGTCCTTGTTGCCGATCCGCCGGTACACGGTCACCCGCGAGACCCTGGCGCGCTTGGCGACGTCGTCGACGGTGGAGCGGCGCAGCCCGAAGGTCATGAACTGCTCGCGCGCGGCGTCCAGGATCTGCTCGCTCAGCGCGTCGGAGGGCAGCGTCGCGCGGAGCGCCAGGGCCAGCCGTGTCTCGTCGGTGCTCCGTGCCGTCATGGGCCCTCCCCCGTTCCGCCGCTTCCACCCCACCATAGAAGTCGATACGGAGTGACTCACCCCGTATCCCTGTATCCCGTAACCCTGTAGCAACGCGCGCAGGGCGCCCGCCGGAGTCCGGTGGGCGCCCTGCCGAGGGTGCGGTCCGTCGGCCGGGTCCTACTCGCAGGTCCCGGCGCACGTGCCGCGGGTCACCACGTCGGTGGCCGCCGCGGTCATGTCCAGCCAGGCGACGCGCTGGCCGTCACCGAGCGATGGGGCCAGCTGGGCGCCGGAGGAGCAGGAGACGCGGGTGAAGTTGTCGAGGCCCGCGAGCACATCGGCGGTCTTGGACACCTTCACCTTGCCCGGCCCGCTCCAGGAGCCGAGCGCGCCCCAGAAGTCGTACGTGGAGTAGGCGAAGTACTCGTCGCTCACCGAGAACTGGGCGAGGTAGGTGCTTGACCGGTGGCGCAGAGTCGCCGCCTTGGACAGGTCGTCGAGCGGGGCCGACACGAACTTCGAGGACGGAATCAGGAAGCCGCCCGTCTCGCGCCAGAACACCCGGTCCGAGGTCAGCTGGATGTCCGAGATGTAGTCGAAGACGAATCCGGTGATCCGCTTGGTCTGCGTGGTGCCCTTCGCGATGTCGTAGACGGTGACGTAGGTGCCATCGACCCCGGCCCAGGCGATCCGGCCGTGCTTCATCGGGGCCGGACGGGCCACGACCTGTCCGCCCCGATTCGACGGGTGGGCCCTACGCGAAGTCGTACACCGTCACCGGTATGTCCCGGCCGGTCAGCCGCTCCTCGATCAGGGGCTCGATCCGGGACCACTTCCCGCCCGCCAGGCCGCAGCCGATCCGCGGCATGTGGACCGAGGCCCCCAGCTCGTGGGCCCGGTCGGCCGCCGCGCCCAGCGCCGTGTCGATCGCCTCGTAACGCACCGGGACCCCCTTGCTGCCCGTGCGCATCCCGCGCTGGCCCACCATGTTCGCCACCCAGACGTACGGGCCCACCTGTACGAACTGCACCGCGCCGAGGCCGAAGTCGTTGCCCGCGCGCTCCCGGTGCCACCGGCGGTAGGCCGCTTCGGGTTCGGGCCAGCGGCGTGAGAGCGCCAGGACGAATCCCTTGCCCCAGCCGCCGAGGTCGTTGCAGACATGGACGATCAGCTTGACGCCCTTGCCGTGGGGCGCCGTCGCGTCCCCCTGTACGTACATGATCCCGGGCATGGGATCAGGTTAGGTGCCGCCTCTGACAGTCAAGCACTTTCACATCATTGGTGAGACAGCAATACTGTTGCACCGGGGTGGATCACACGCACAGGGCTCACCCCTCAGGGCCGGACACGAGGAGCAGATATGGCGACCGGGGCCGAGGAGCCTACGCTCACCGTCGACGAGCTGGCGGCGCGCGCCGGGGTGACCGTGCGCACGGTGCGTTTCTACAGCACCCGCGGGCTGCTGCCGCCCCCGGTCATCGGACCGCGCCGGGTGGGGCACTACGGACACGACCACCTGTCCCGGCTGGCGCTCATCGAGGAGCTCCAGCACCAGGGCATGACACTGGCCGCGATCGAACGCTATCTGGAGCAGCTGCCGCCTGACCTGAGCGCGCACGACCTGGCGATCCACCGGGCCCTGGTGGCGTCCTGGGCACCGGACTCGGCGGAGGACGCGACGCGGGCGGAGCTGGAGCGGCGGGCCGGCCGGGCGCTGACCGAGCAGGACATCGCGCGGCTGGCCGCGATGGGGGTGCTGGAGGGCGCGGAGCCGGTCGACGGCAGGTACCGGGTGGACCCGGGGCTGCTGCGGCTCGGGGTCGAGCTGCTCGGCGTGCCGATCGCGCACGAGACGATCCTGGCCGCCCGGACGGTGCTGCTGGAGCACTCCCGGTCCGCCGCGCAGGAGCTGACCCGACTGTTCCGGGACGAGGTGTGGGGTCCGTACCGGGAGCGGGAGTCGGACCCTGAGCACGTGGCGGTGATGAAGTCGCTGTCGGCCCATATGCAGCCGATGGTGCTGCAGGCGCTGGTGACCGCGTTCCAGCGGTCGCTGAAGGAGGAGCTGCGGGCCGCGTTCACGGCGGAGTGAACGCGGCCCGCGGGGTGGGCGTCAGTCGTGGAAGGTCTCGCCCTTCCCCGCCTTCTCCACGAGGAGCGCGGGCGGCAGGAAGCGGTCGCCGTACCGCTCCGCGAGCTCCCGGGCGCGGGCGACGAAGCCGGGCAGGCCGCCCTCGTAACCGTTGATGTACTGGAGCACGCCGCCGGTCCACGGCGGGAAGCCGATGCCCATGATGGAGCCGATGTTGGCGTCGGCCACGGAGACGAGGACGTTCTCCTCCAGGCAGCGGACGCTGTCCAGGGCCTCGGAGAACAGCATCCGCTCCTTCATGTCGATGAAGGGGATGTCGGTGTCGGGCTTGGCGAAGTGCTCCCGCAGTCCGGGCCACAGACGGGTCCGCCTGCCGTTCTCGTCGTACTCGTAGAAGCCGGCGCCACCGCTGCGTCCCGGTCGGCCGAACTCGTCGACCATCCGGTCGATGACCGCGTCCGACGGGTGTCCGGCCCAGGTGCCGCCGGCCTCCTCGACGGCCCGCCGGGTCTCGTTGCGGATCTTGCGGGGCAGGGTGAGGGTCAGCTCGTCCATCAGGGAGAGCACCTTGGCCGGGTAGCCGGACTGTGCCGCGGCCTGCTCGATGGACGCCGGTTCGACGCCCTCGCCGACCATGGCGACGCCCTCGTTGATGAACTGGCCGATGACCCGCGAGGTGAAGAAGCCGCGCGAGTCGTTGACGACGATCGGGGTCTTCTTGATCCGGCGGACCAGGTCGAAGGCACGGGCCAGGGCTTCGTCGCCGGTCTGCTCGCCCTTGATGATCTCGACCAGCGGCATCTTGTCCACGGGCGAGAAGAAGTGCAGCCCGATGAAGTCGGCCGGGCGCGAGACGCCTTCGGCCAGGACGGTGATGGGCAGGGTCGAGGTGTTGGAGCAGAGCAGGGCGTCCGGCTCGATGATGTCCTGGATCTCCTGGAACACCTTGTGCTTGAGCGCGGTGTCCTCGAAGACGGCCTCGATGACGGCGTCGCAGCCCGCCAGGTCGGCCGGGTCGCCGGTCGGGGTGATCCGGGCCAGCAGCTCGTCACGCTTGGCCTCGGTGGTGCGGCCCCGGGAGAGCGCCTTGTCGAGGAGCTTCTCGCTGTACGCCTTGCCCTTGGCCGCGGCCTCGGTGGAGACGTCCTTGAGCACGACCTCGATGCCGGCGCGGGCACAGGAGTACGCGATGCCCGCGCCCATCATCCCGGCGCCGAGGACGGCGACCTTGTCGACCTGGCGCTCCTCGATCCCCTTGGGGCGACTGGCACCGGAGTTGACGGCCTGGAGGTCGAAGAAGAACGCCTGGATCATGTTCTTCGCGACCTGGCCGGTGACCAGCTCGGTGAAGTAGCGGGCCTCGATGGTCAGCGCGGTCTCGAAGTCGACCTGGGAACCCTCGACGGCGGCGGCCAGGATGTTGCGGGGCGCGGGCATCGGGGCGCCCGCGAGCTGCTTCTTCAGGTTGGACGGGAAGGCCGGCAGGTTGGCGGCGAACTTGGGGTTGGACGGGGTGCCGCCGGGGATCCGGTATCCCTTGACGTCCCAGGGCTGCTGGGACTCGGGGTTCGCGTCGATGAAGGCGCGGGCCTTTTCGAGCATCTCCTCCCGGGTGGCGGCGACCTCGTGGACCAGACCGTTCTCCAGGGCGCGCTGCGGGGTGTACTGGGTGCCCTGGAGGAGGACCTTCAGCAGCGCGTCGGCGATGCCCATGAGGCGTACGGTGCGGGTGACGCCGCCGCCTGCGGGCAGCAGGCCGAGGGTGACCTCGGGCAGGCCGATCCGGGAGCCGGGCGTGTCGAGGGCGACGCGGTGGTGCGAGGCGAGCGCGATCTCGTAACCGCCGCCGAGCGCCGCGCCGTTGATGGCGGCGACGACGGGCTTGCCGAGGGTCTCGATGCGGCGCAGCGAGTTCTTGATGGCGGTGCCGGTGTCGAAGGCCTGCTGGGCGTTCCCGGGGCCGACCTTGATCATGTCCTTGAGGTCGCCGCCTGCGAAGAAGGTCTTCTTGGCGGAGGTGTAGATGATGCCGCGGATGGAGTCCTTCTCGGCCTCGGCGCGGTCGGCGATGGCCGCGATGGAGTCCTTGAAGGCCTGGTTCATCGTGTTGGCGGACTGGGCGGGGTCGTCGAGTACGAGGGTGACGACGCCGGTCTCGTCCTGTTCCCAGCGGATGGTCGTGCTCTCGGTCATGTGCTCTTCTTCTCCGTAAGCAGGGGTGGCCGGGGACGGTCAGAGACGCTCGATGACGGTGGCGATGCCCATGCCGCCGCCGACGCAGAGGGTGGCGAGGCCGTACCGCTGGTCGCGGCGTTCCAGTTCGTCGATGAGGGTGCCGAGGATCATCGCGCCGGTGGCGCCGAGCGGGTGGCCGAGGGCGATGGCGCCGCCGTTGACGTTGATCTTGTCGAGCGGGAGCCCCATGTCCCTGGCGAAGCGGAGCACGACTCCGGCGAACGCCTCGTTGATCTCGACGAGGTCGATGTCGTCGATGGTCAGCCCGGCCTTGGCGAGGGCCTTGCGGGTGGCGGGCGCGGGGCCGGTCAGCATGATGGTCGGCTCGGAGCCGGAGACGGCGGCGGAGATGATCCGGGCGCGCGGAGCGAGTCCGTAGCGCTCGCCGACCTCCTGGTTGCCGATCGCGACGAGCGCGGCGCCGTCGACGATGCCGGAGGAGTTGCCCGCGTGGTGGACGTGGTCGATCTTCTCGACCCAGTGGTACTTCTGCAGCGCCACCGCGTCGAAGCCGCCCATCTCGCCGATCGTGGCGAAGGAGGGCTTGAGCGCGGCGAGGGAGTCGGCGGTGGTGCCGGGCCGCATGTGCTCGTCGTGGTCGAGCACAACGAGGCCGTTGCGGTCCTTGACGGGGACGACGGAACGCGCGAAGCGGCCGTCCTTCCACGCTTCGGCGGCGCGTTCCTGGGAGAGTGCGGCGAACTCGTCGACGTCGCGGCGGGAGAAGCCCTCGATGGTGGCGATGAGGTCGGCGCCGACGCCCTGCGGGGCGAAGCCGGTCTCGAAGTTGGTCATCGGGTCCATCGCCCAGGCGCCGCCGTCGGAGCCCATCGGGACCCGGGACATCGACTCGACGCCGCCCGCGAGGACGAGGTCCTCCCAGCCCGAACGGACCTTGGCGGCGGCCAGGTTGACGGCCTCCAGACCCGAGGCACAGAAGCGGTTCTCCTGGACGCCGGCGACGGTGTCCGGGAGGCCGGCCGCGATGGCGGCGATCCGGGCGATGTCGGAGCCCTGGTCGCCGAGCGGGCTGACCACGCCGAGGACGATGTCGTCGATGGCCGCCGGGTCGAGGCCGGGGAAGCGGCCGCGGATTTCGTGGATGAGGCCGACGACGAGGTCGATCGGCTTGGTGCCGTGCAGGGCGCCATTGGCCTTGCCGCGGCCGCGCGGGGTGCGGATCGCGTCGTAGACGAACGCTTCGGTACTCAAGACAGCAGCCTTTCGAGGGTGGTTGTGCGACGGGGTCAGGCGAGCAGTGAGCGGCCGATGATCTCCTTCATGATCTCGGTCGTGCCGCCGTAGATGGTCTGGATGCGGCCGTCGGTGAACGCCCTGGCGACCGGGTACTCCGACATGTAGCCGTATCCGCCGTGCAGCTGGAGGCAGCGGTCGGCGACACGCTTCTGCAGTTCGGTGGCCCACCACTTGGCCATCGAGGCGTGCACGGCGTCGAGGGTCCCGTCGGAGTGGTCGACGATGCAGCGGTCGAGGAAGGTACGGGTGACGGCGCACTCGGTGGCCATCTCGGCGATCTCGAACCTGATGTGCTGGAGCTTGGAGAGCGGGCGTCCGAAGGCCTCGCGCTCCTTGACGTACCGCGTGGTGATCTCCAGCAGGTGTTCCGCGGCGGCGATCCCTGCCACCGCTATGCCCATCCGTTCCTGCGCGAGGTTGGTCATCAGGTGGATGAAGGCGCCGTCCCGCTCGCCGAGCAGGTTCTTCTTGGGGACGCGGACGTCGTTGAAGAACAGCTCCGCGGTGTCCTGGGACTTCTGCCCGATCTTGTCGAGGTTGCGACCGCGCTCGAAGCCGTCCGCGCCGCGTTCGACAACGACCAGCGAGAGCCCCTTCGCGCCGCCCTCCGGGGTGGTCTTCGCGACGACGACCACGAGGTCGGCGAGGATGCCGTTGGAGATGAAGGTCTTGGACCCGTTGAGCAGCCAGTGGTCGCCCATGTCCTCGGCGGTGGTGCGGATGCCCTGGAGGTCGGAGCCCGCGCCGGGTTCGGTCATGGCGATGGCGGTGATGGTCTCGCCGCTGCAGAAGCCGGGCAGCCAGCGGCGCTTCTGCTCGCTGGTGCCGAGACCCGTGAGGTAGGGGCCGATGATGTCGTTGTGCAGCCCGAGCGCGAGGCCGGGCGTACCGGCCCGGGTGAACTCCTCGGCGAGAACCGCACTGTAGCGGAAGTCGGTGTTGCCGCCGCCCCCGTACTCCTCGGGTACGGCGAGACCCAGCAGCCCCTGACGGCCGGCCGCGCGCCAGGCCTCGCGCGAGACGATGCCGTCCTTCTCCCACTGCTCGTAGTGCGGGAGGACCTCCTTGCTGAGGAAGGTGCGCACGGTCTCGCGGAACGCGTCGTGCTCTTCGGTGAAGATCTGCCGCTGCACTGCGGTCCTCCTGGGAACGGTTCTTGACGGTGGAGACGGGCCGGACCGGTCCGGGCCCGGCGGGGGTCGCGTCGGGCATCGTCACTCCGGCCCGGCGATGCCGGGTACGCCCCAGTCGGCGGCGACGGCCTCGTTGTCCGCGCCGGGTCGCGCGGGGCCGCCGCGTACGGAGACGGGGGTCGCGGAGAAGCGCGGTGCCGGCGCGGGCTGGGTGAGCCCGCCGTGCTCGACGAAGGTGGAGCGGGCGGCGATGTGCGGGTGGTGGGGCGCCTCGCGGAGCGAGAGGACGGGTGCGACGCAGGCGTCCGATCCCTCGAACACCTCGGTCCACTCGGCACGCGTACGGGTCCTGAACCGGTCGGCGACGACGGTGCGCAGTTCCTCCCACCGGGTGATGTCGCCCCGGTCCGGGGCTTCGTCCCCGAGTCCGAGGAGCCGGCCGAACTCGTCGTAGAACCGCTGCTCCAGCGGCCCGACCGCCATGTACTGGCCGTCGGCCGTCTCGTACGTACCGTAGAACGGGCAGCCGCCGTCCAGGAGGTTGGCGCCGCGCCGGTCCTGCCAGCCGCCGGCCGCGAGCATTCCGTGGATCATCGTGGCGAGATGGGCGGCGCCGTCGACGATGGCCGCGTCCACGACCTGGCCCCGGCCGCCGGGGGTGCGGGCGTGCTGGAGGGCGGCGAGCACGCCGACGACGAGATAGAGCGAGCCGCCCGCGTAGTCGCCGACGAGATTGGCCGGGACGGTGGGCGGCTCGCCGGGCTTGCCGATCATGGAGAGGGTGCCGGTGAGCGCGATGTAGGCGATGTCGTGCCCGGCCCGTTCGGCGAGCGGTCCGTCCTGGCCCCAGCCGGTCATCCGCCCGTACACGAGCTGCGGATTGCGGGCCAGCGCGACGTCGGGGCCGACGCCGAGCCGTTCGGCGACGCCCGGCCGGTAGCCCTCGATCAGGATGTCGGCGCGCTCGACCAGGTCGAGCACCGCGGCGGCACCGTTCTCGGCCTTGAGGTCGACGAGCACGGAGCGTTTGTTGCGGTTGGTGAGGTCGTACGCGGGGTCGATGCCCAGCCCCGCGCCGCCGGGCCGGTCGACCCTGACGACATCGGCGCCGAGGTCGGCCAGGAGCATCGCGGCGAACGGACCGGGTCCGATGCCGGCCAGTTCGACCACCCGCACCCCTGTCAGCGGGCCGTGCGAGCCGTGCTCTGTCGTTGCCATCAAGCCCCCAGCGGTATGACACAACTGATGTAACATCGATGATGCTAAGAACGCACCGCGCTCCGCACAACCCTTTTGGCCGAGCAAGCGCTTAGTTCCTTCTCCGGGATCCTCCCCCACCGGGCCCGCCCTGCCGCACACCGCCACGAACCCCTCCGCTAGCCTCTGCCTGCCACATCGGCACCGGCCCCCCGCGGAGGCACTCGTGAACAGGCAGAACGGGGCACAACGCCCCTATGACGTGGTCCTCTTCGGCGCCACCGGCTTCGTGGGCTCCCTCACCGCCGAATATCTCGCCGCCCACGCACCCTCCGACTGCCGTTGGGCCCTGGCCGGACGCGACCGGGCCAAGCTGGAGCACCTGCGCGAACGTCTCGCCGCGATCGACCCGCGCTGCGCGGACCTCCCGCTCCTGCACGCCGACGCCGACGACGAGCACGCGCTGCGCGAACTCGCTGAATCCGCCCATGTGGTGGCCACGACGGTCGGCCCGTACGTCTGGTACGGCGAGAAGCTGGTCGCGGCCTGCGCCGAGGCGGGGACGGACTACGCGGACCTCACCGGTGAGGCGGAGTTCGTGGACCGGATGTATCTGGAGCACGACGCGCGGGCCCGCGAGACCGGGGCCCGGATCGTGCACGCCTGCGGTTTCGACTCCGTACCGCACGACCTCGGGGTGTACTTCACCGTCCAGCAGCTGCCGCAGGACGTGCCGCTGACCGTCGACGGCTTCGTGCGCAGCAACGCCGTCTTCTCCGGCGGTACGTTCGCCTCGGCGCTCACCGCGATGGGCCGCGGCCCATCGATGCTGCGCGCGGCCCGGGAACGCCGGCTGCACGAACCGCGGCTGGTCGCCCGCCGGGCCCGTGCCCCGTTCGGCACTCCGCACTTCAGCACGGAGACCGGCACCTGGGCGATCCCGCTGCCGACACTGGACCCGCAGGTCGTCGAGCGCTCGGCGCGGGCACTCGCCCGCTACGGCCCCGACTTCCGCTACCGCCACTTCGCCTCGGTGCGGCATCTGCCGGTGGCCCTCGGCGGTACGGCCGCGGTGGGCGCCCTCCTGGGTGCCGCGCAGCTCCCGGCGTCCCGGTCCTGGCTGATGGACCGGTACGAGCCGGGCAAGGGACCGGACGCGGAGCGCCGGCGGCGCAGCTGGTTCACCGTGCGCTTCGTCGGTGCGGGCGGCGGGCACCGGGTCCTCACCGAGGTCTCGGGCGGCGACCCCGGCTACGACGAGACGGCGAAGATGCTCGCCCAGTCCGCGCTCTGTCTCGCCCTGGACGAGCTCCCCCCGACGTCGGGGCAGGTCACCACGGCCGCCGCGATGGGTGACGCGCTGCTGGAGCGGCTGCGCTCGGCCGGTCTGCGCTTCCGGGTCGCGTCGGCCCGCTGAGCCGGAGCCCGGGGCGACGCGCACTCGTTCGGGTGATGTCCGACGCGCGCTCGGATCTCCTCGTTCCCCGGGTGTGCGGGCAGCGGCACCGCTTCGATGGCTCCTCGGCCGTGCCGCGCGCGGCGGCGCTTTCACTACGATCTGCGTCCCGCAGGTCGTAGCACCCGGGCATGCTCCCGATGCACAGCGCTGACCTGCGGCTATGCACACAGAGAGTCGGGGAAGAACCATGACGGACAACACTGTGGCGGGTCGCGAGGAGCAGCCGGGACGGGCGCTCGCCGGGTTACTGA
Source organism: Streptomyces sp. NBC_01363 (assembly GCF_026340595.1). Lineage (GTDB taxonomy): Bacteria > Actinomycetota > Actinomycetes > Streptomycetales > Streptomycetaceae > Streptomyces. Next base: position 1,657,427 of record NZ_JAPEPF010000002.1, on the reverse strand, counting down.
GGAACTGGTGGGAATCGTCGGCGCGCGACGGCCGCGAGAAACCCACCCAGCAGTCCCTCGCCAAGCGGCTGGGGGTCGACCAGACCACCCTGTCGCGCTATCTGAATCCCGCTCACGCCTCCAACGCTCCGCGCAGGATCGTCGAGCAGCTGCACGCGGTGCTGCGGGCTCCGGACGACGAACTGGTCCGGGCCTGTGCCCTGGCGGACGCGGCGGCCGGCAGACGCCCGGCGGCCACGGCCTCGGCGGCGCCCGCCCCCGCCGGGCCGGCCGACGGTCGCGGTGCGGCCCCCCGCTGGTGGGACCGTTCCCCCGTCAAGTTCCCGGCCCTGGCCGTCGCGTCGCTTCTCCTCCTCGCGCTCGGCTGCATCGCGTGGTGGGTGGTCCCGACCGCGGGACAGAGCGATGCCAAGGCCACGGCGAACGTGTCGGACCGGCCGTCGGAAGGCAGGGACTGGCCCTTGGCCCGCAAGGGCAATGTGCTCTGGAAGGCACGTACGGTGCAATTGCTGCTGCGGGCGAACGGCTTCGACGTGAAGGTCGACGCCGACTACGGTCCGGCCACGGCGGAGGCCGTGAAGAAGTTCCAGTCCGCTCACGGCCTGACCCCGGACGGCAAGGTCGGCAAGGACACCTGGCCGTTGCTGATCATCACGGTCGACTCGCGCACGACGAAGCCCGACGCCGTCACGGCCGTGCAGTACCTGCTGCACCACTCCGGGGTGCCGACCGACAGCACCGGTACGTACACCCTCGCGACCATGCGGTCGCTGAAGGAGTTCCAGGAGTCGCGGAATCTGCCGGCGACGGGCGTCGGGGACGAGAGCACCTGGCGCGCACTGCTCAACGCCCAGGGGCCGGACCAGCACAAGTAGCCGTGCCGGGCGGGGGCGGCTGTGCCCTGCGGGCTCAGAGCGCCCAGGACACCAGCGTGCAGATCATCGAGACGGCCCAGACCGCTCCCGCGACCATGCCGAGTGTCATCCCCACCGCGACCCGGCGCTGAGCGAGATAGACGGTGCCGGGTCGTGTGGACGTTCGATGTTCGTTCATGTGTACCAGCTTGCCGGTCATGATCGGCAAACGGTATCCGTACGCGTACTCAGGCGGTCGCCTCCCGCAGGGCCTGCCGGCAGAGCGAGTCGGCCCTGCGGGTGGTTTCCGGCTGACGGAAGTCACGGGCCAGCAGCAGGGTGTGGGCGCAGGCGTTGTCCAGGCCCGTCCGGTGCCCGACGGAGACGAAGACGGGTTTGACGCCCTCCTGGGTGCGCAGCGCCCGGCCCACTTCCTCCTCGCCGTCGAGCAGCGGCGACCGGTCGCCGCGGTGGGGGCCCGGTTGCTCGTACGAGAAGGTGAACGGGTTCTTGGCGACGCCGATCACCGGGAGACCGGTGAGCACCCCGAGGTGGCTGGCGAGTCCGAAGCGGCGCGGGTGCGCCCGGCCGTATCCGTCACAGATCACGAGTCCGGGGTCGACCGGCAGGGTTTCGAGCGCGGCCAGCACGGTCGGGATCTCCCGGAAGGCGAGGAGGCCGGGGATGTACGGGAAGGTGACCCGGCCGACGGCGGTGGTCTCGGCGACCACGTCGAGCGTCGCCGCGTCGAGGACGACCGCTGCCGCGACGACGACGTCGCGCTCGTCGTCGTAGGCGACGTCGACCCCCGTGACCCGGCCGGTGCCGGGCGGCGGGCCGGGTTCGTCGAGCACCACGCGGGCGCGCAGGGTGTCCTGGACGGCTCGGGCTTCGGCCTCGTCGGCGGGCATCGGAAGGCTTGTCATGGTGCCGCCGAGTCTAAAGGCTGCGCGTCCGGCGGCCGGTTCGGCGGCGGGACCGCCGGCGGGACGGGCCCAAAGTGCGTCGGGCCCCGTCCCGTAGCCTGGCGATCATGTTCGTACTGGAGTTGACCTACACCGCACCCGTCGAGCGCGTCGACGCGCTGCTGAAGGACCATGTCGCCTGGCTGGACACGCAGTACGCGGCCGGGGTGTTCATCGCGTCGGGCCGCAAGAATCCGCGGGACGGAGGGGTGATCCTGGCCGTCGGGGACGACCGCGCGCTGATCGAGAAGATAATCGCGGAGGACCCGTTCACGGCACAGGGCGTGTGCGCGTACCGGATCACCGAGTTCATCGCGACGAAGACCGCGGACGAACTCGCGCCGTACCGCCAGCAGTTGCCCGGGTAGCGGAGAGCATCCCGCCCGCGTCGCACGCCCCCGGGCGGGCCGGGGACGTGCGCAACAGGCTCAGCGCCCCGCGTGCGCCACTCGTCCCTTCTCGCCCGCGGCCCAGCAGCCGCCGTCCGGTGTGCAGTCGACGGTGTCGTACGACCCGGTGTCGACCGTGCGCCAGGTACGGCCGCCGTCCGTCGTGAGGTCGGTGCCGGTCGGGCCGACCGCCAGCGCGCCGGACCTGCTGTGCGGCAGCCAGGCCACACCCGAGCGGTAGGCGGTCGGCGGGGCGGCGGCCTGCCGCCAGGTGCGGCCGCCGTCGCCGGTCACGGCCGCGGCGTCCGGCGACGGCTCCCCGGCCCGGTAGTCGCCGCCGACCGCGATGCCGTGGTGGCGGTCCCGGAAGGCCAGGCCGAAGACGCCGCGGGCCGGGTCGCCGGCCGGGATCGTCGATCCGGCCGCGGTCCAGGTCAGCCCGCGGTCGGCGGAGTGCAGCACCCGTGCGGTGGCGGCGCCGCCGGTCGCCAGCCAGACGTCCCGGGGGCCCGACGAGACCAGGCACTGGCCGCTGGCCGCGAATCCGGCCTCACCGGTCTGTGCCTGCGGCATGCCCCCGGTGGGCAGTACCCGCCAGCTACGGCCGCCGTCCGCGGTGGAGAGGATGCGGTACTTCCCGTCCACGGGATCGCTCATCGCCAGTCCGTGCCGGCTGTCGAAGAAGGTGAGGCAGTCGTAGAAGGCGCGCGCGTCGGTGTTGCGGAACGACTCCGTCCAGGTCGCTCCCCCGTCTTCCGTGCGGAACACCCGGGAGGCCTCGCCCTCGCCGATGGCCAGAGCCACCGCGCGCCGGGCGTCGAAGGCCTCGATGTCGCGGAACTCCAGCGCCTCCCCGGCCGCACCGGGCGGTGACACGTCGTGCCAGTGCCGGCCGCCGTCGGACGTGCGCAGCACCGTGCCCCCGGAGCCCGCGACCCAGGCGGTGCGACGGCTGACGGCGGCAAGTCCGCGGAAGCGGGCGTCGGTTCCGGTGTCGGTGAGCGTCCAGGCCGGCTGTTCGCCGGGCCGGTGCCGGTCCCACGGTGCGGCCGCGGCTGCCGGTGTGGCCAGTGCCGCGGTCAGCGCCGCCGCACAGAGCCCCCATGACATCAGTCGTCTCGTCTTCCCCTTGACCCTCATGGCGCTGGAAGCTAGCCCACGCATGGTGCCCAGTCCAGGGCGCGCCGCCGGAAAGCGGCCGCGCGAGGGGTGCGGCGGCATGCGGTGATACAGCTCACGCCACCCTCCGGTGCACGGATGAGGGACTTCGGTCGTCTGTATCAGTGCCGGGAACCGTTCATCTGGCCGAGAAAGGGAGCAGGTCTTGTTCACCGTCATCCAGCAGTCCGTGCAGGCCCGCATGGTCGCATCCGCGCCGCGGATGGAGACCCTTCCCGCCACTTTGCAGTACGACCCGAAGGATCCGTTCGCCGTTCGCATGGCGTTTCCCGCCCCTGCGACCCTGGAGGGTACCGAGGTCGCCTGGGAGTTCTCCCGCGAGCTGCTGGCGGCGGGGATGGACGGGGCGGCCGGTGCGGGGGACGTACGCGTCAGGCCGTTCGGCTACGACCGTACGGTCCTGGAGTTCCATGCCGCCGAGGGAATCGCGATGGTGCACGTCCGCACGGCGGAGTTGCGCCGCTTCCTGGAGCGGGCGCAGGAAATGGTGCCGGTCGGCGACGAGCACCGGTTCCTGGATCTCGACCGCGGTCTGACCGAGCTGCTCGGCGGCCCCTGCTGACCTCGCGGCCGACGGGCCGGCGCCGCCGGAGGGGCGGCAGGAGGTTCCGGGGCGAGCGGGCGGTGCGGGATTCACCTGTGCAGTAAGGCCCAGGCCTTGCAGCCGCCGGACTGGGTCAGTGCGGGCGCCAGCCCCCAGTCCCCGCCGTGCGCGTCGACCGCGGCGGCCAGGAGCCACATGCTGTCGCTGCGGCGCTCCCGGCATTCCTCCGACTTCGCGGCCGAGCCGTGCGAGGGATGCTGGTCGTAGAGGGTGATGCGGAGTGCGTCGAACTGCCAGTGCACCCGCAGCAGCATCTCCCGGTCCGGGGTGAACCGGTAGGCGGTCGCGACCAGTTCGGAGGCGGCGAGTACGGCTGTCTCACGGAGCTCCGCGAGACCGTGCCGGGTGAGCAGGTCACCCACGGCACCGCGTGCGAGACCGGCACAGAAGGCGCCGCCGGGCAGTGCGAACGAATAACTCAGGTTGTCGGCCACCGGCGGGTGGGGCCCGGCGGATGGCGGGCGGGGTCCGGCAGATGCCACGGCCGGAAGACAACGCAGTGCGCCTCTCATCAAGATGCTCACATTTCGGTATTTGTGGTGACGATCAAACATAGGCGCGGTCGCCCCGTGTGAGACTTGCGCTACCGACCGTAGCGCACCCGGGAGCACGGTGCTACTACTTGTGCGGTTCCGGTCATTTCGTTCCCCCTCCCTGGAAGGAACCACGCCTTGCCGCCCAGAAGCACCCCGACCGCCCGCCAGCAGCGACTCGGGCACGAACTACGCAAACTGCGCGAGCAGTCGGGCATGCCGGTGCAACAGGCCGCCGCGCTGCTCGGTGTCGACCGCACCCGCATCCCGAACATCGAATCGGGACGGTTCGGCATCAGCGCCGAGCGGGTCCGCACCCTCGCCTTCAACTACGGGTGCCCGGACACCGGACTGGTCGACCTGCTCGCCGCGATGGCCCAGGAGCGCGCCAGGGGCTGGTGGGAGGAGCATCGCGGAATGCTGTTTCCGGGACTGCTCGACATCGCCGAACTCGAATACCACGCAGTGGAGTTGATCACCTCCACCACCACACACATCCCCGGCCTGCTGCAGACCGAGCAGCATGCGCGGGCGGTCTTCGACACCGCTGATCCCCAACTGCCCGGACCCGATCTGATGGCCCGGCTGTCACTGCGGCTGCGCCGTCAGGAGGTGCTGGAACGAGATCGTCCGCCGATGTACGAGTCAGTGGTCCACGAGGCGGCGCTGCGCATGCAGTTCGGCGGCCCGAAGGTGGCGAGGGCCCAACTGGACCACATCGTCGAGCAGTCCGAGCGGGACCGGATCACCGTCCGGGTGATTCCGTTCGCGGCCGGCGGTTTCCCGGGCGCCGGACAGTCGTTCACCTATGCGGGCGCCGCGGTGCCGCAGCTCGACACCGTACAACTCGATTCCTCGCACGGTTCGATGCTGCTGGACTCCGACATGCAACTGCGCCGCTACCGCGGCCTGTTGGAGCGCCTGCGCACACTCGCGCTGCCCGTCGGGGAATCGCGCGACTTCATCCGATCCATAGCCCAGGACCTCTGAGGAGTGACCATGACCGACATCTGCTGGGACGAAGCCTTCTGCAGCGAGGGCGCCAACTGCTTCCGCTTCGGACTCGACGACCAGGGCAGGGCGTACATCGGCTCCACCACGGACGCCACCACCTACGTCAGCGACTCCGTGGAGGCGCTTCGGGCGCTGATCTCCGCGGTGAAGTCCGGCGCGGCGGACCACCTGCTCTGACCGCGCGGCCCGACCGTGCCCGCGCCCCCGCACGCATGTGCTCCGAGTACGCCGACAGCTCAGAGCGCCCGGCGGCCGGGGGCCGGCCGGTCCCGGTTCCGGCGATCCGTCGGCGCCTCTCACCGGCGCGCATCCACCCCCGGACCTGCGTACATAACGTTACGTAACCGGGCATCGAGAGGCCGGGCTTGGCGGTGGGCTTACCGCCGCTTTAACCTACGGTCTCGTAACCTACGTATCCGTAGGTAATTCTCCCGTCCCCAGGAGTTCCCCGTGACGATCACCGCTCCCCACCTCGGCAGCCCGAAGGCGTGGACCGACGCCCAGCTGCTGTACGCCCTGGAAGAAGTGGTGGAGAAGGAGCTCAACCGCCATCTCAAGGTCGCCAAGGACTGGATGCCCCACGAGTACGTGCCGTTCTCCGACGGGCGGAACTTCCCCGGCGTCTTCGAGGACGGTGAGGCCTGGCAGGCCGACCAGTCCAAGGTCACCGACATCGGCAAGATCGCGCTGGTGGTGAATCTGCTGACCGAGGACAACCTCCCCAGCTACCACCACGAGATCGCCTCCCTCTTCGGCCGCGACGGCGCCTGGGGCACCTGGGTGCACCGCTGGACGGCCGAGGAGGGCCGGCACGGCATCGTGATGCGTGACTACCTGCTCACCTCACGGGCGGTCGACCCGGACAAGCTGGAGCAGTTCCGCATGGCGCACATGGCGGAGGGCTTCGAGTCGGACAACCGCCACTCGATGCTGCACTCGGTGGCGTACGTCGCGTTCCAGGAGCTGGCCACCCGCGTCTCGCACCGCAACACCGGCCACCAGTCGGGCGACCCGGTCTGCGACCGCATGCTGGCGCGGATCGCGACCGACGAGAACCTGCACATGGTCTTCTACCGCAACCTCCTCGGTGCGGCCTTCGAGCTCGCCCCGGACCTGACGATGCAGGCCGTGCGCGACGTCGTCGTCAACTTCCGGATGCCCGGACACGGCATGCCGGGCTTCGAGCGGGCCGCCGCGCAGATGGCGATCGGCGAGATCTACAACATGCGCATCCACCACGACGACGTGATCCAGCCCGTGCTGCGCTACCTGAAGATCCTCTCCATCGACGGCCTGGGCCCCGACGGCCTGAAGGCGCAGGAGGAGCTGGGCCTGTACATGGGCGGCCTGGACAGCGAGGCGTCGAAGTTCGACGAGAAGCTGGCGGCCCGCAAGGCGCGCATGGCCGCGCGCGCCGACGCCTGACGGTCCCGAAGGCCGTCGACTGCCGTCCGCCGGACGGGCACCGCCGCGTGTCCCTGTCCGGCGGACGTCGGCCGACGGCCGACGGCCGACGGCCCGCACCGGTCTCACACCGTTTCGTGCAGGTCCCGCGCATAGTGCTCGATCGCTGCCCGGTACCGGCGCACATACGGGTCCGTGCTGCCGGCCGCGAGCAGTTCCAGCAGCAACCGCATGGCTTCGTGGTGCTCACCGGTGTTGAAGAGGGCCATGGCGAGGAACGTCCGCAGCGCCCCGTTGTCGGGGAACTGCTCGGCACCGCCGCGCAGGACCTCGACGGCCTTCTCGTACTGCCCGAGCACCCGGTAGGTGCTCCCCAGGCCGAGCAGCGCACCCCTGCGGTCCTCCTGGGACAGCCCGGTCCCGGCCAGGCAGCGTTCGTAGAACGGCACCGCCTCGGCCTCCAGACCGAGCACATCGTGCGCCCAGGCCGTCTGATAGGCGACCTCCGCGTCCGCGGGGAAGTCGGCGGAGAGGGACAGCAGTCGCTGCCGGGCCTCCTCCTGGTGGCCTTCGGTGCGCAGCCGCACGGCCGCCGCGAGCATGTTGTCCCGGTCGTCATCATTCATAAGGACATCGTCCCAGGCCGTCGAGCGTGACCGGATACGGCCCCCGCGTCATGTCGCGGCCGGCTGCCGCGCGTGGCTTGGGGGCACGGGGCGGCGAGATGAAGAGGGGCCCCTCGGTGCCGTACACCGTGCCATCGCCGGTGCGGCCCGTCCACCGCTCCGCGCGCGCCTGAAGCAGCGTGCGAGCGCGTCGTGCGACCAGTCGTCACTGAGCCTTTCGTTCGGATCGGTCCGGATCCGAACGGGCGACCCTATGCGCGGCCGGTTCTGCGCAGCCGTTCCCGCTCCTTCTCGGAGAGTCCGCCCCATACGCCGAAGCGCTCGTCGTTGGCGAGGGCGTACTCCAGGCAGGCCTCGCGCCCCTCGCAGGCGTTGCAGAGCTGCTTGGCCTCACGGGTGGAGCTGCCGGGGGCGGGAAAGAAGAACTCGGGCCCCGCCTGGGCGCACAGCGCTGTCTCCTGCCAGGCGAATGCGGGGTCGGCCGCGGTGTTGATCAGCATGCGGTCCACAGTGCCCGGTCGCGATAAACGACTGATCAACGCCTCATCAATGCGGCGCGCCGATGACTTCCGGTCAGCTCTGCGGCACCTGCGCACTCTTGATCAGGGCGAACTCGGCCCCGTCCGGATCGGCGACATCGGCAAACTTTCCCACACCTTCCATCTCCATCGGTTCCAGGGTCAGTTTGCCGCCCAGCCGTTCCACGTCCGCCACTGCCGCGTCGCAGTCGTCGACCTCGAAGTACGGCAGCCAGTGCGGTCCGGCCACCGCTCGGGTCGCCACCGCGTTGAGCGGTACGAAGCCGCCGAAGTCCGCCTCCGCACCGCCGCCCCTGGTCCGGATCACCGTGTACGACCCGCCGCCGCCGGGGAACGGTGCATGGGCGGTCTCCCAGCCGAAGACCGCGTCGTAGAACGCGGCGGCCGCGGGGACGTCCGGGGTGTACAGCTCGGCCCAGCACAGACTGCGCGGGACGCCCACGGCGCCCAGGCCCGGGTTCTCCTTCGGCTGCCAGACGCCGAAGAAGGCCCCCGCGCGGTCCTTGAATCCGGCCATCCTGCCGAGATCCAGGACATCCATCGGCGCGAACGGCACGGTACCGCCGGCCTGCTCGACCGCCCGCGCCGTGGCGTCGGCGTCCGCCGAGCGGAAATAGACCGACCAGGACGGCTCCGCCTGCTCCTCGGTGACCGTCATCGCGCCCGCGACCGTCTTCCCGTCCAGCGTGAACATGCCGTAGCCGCCGGACTCCGGGCCCCCGGCCACGTACTCCCAGCCGAAGAGGCCGGTGTAGAACTCGACGGCCCGGTCGAGATCGGGTGTGCCCAGATCGGTCCAGTTGGGTGCTCCGTCGACATGACGCGTGGTGAGCATGGCCGGCTCCTTCGACGATGCCCGTGCTCCGGGCCGCGGGAGTCCTTCCCGACGTTCCGAGTCTCGCACCGGGCACCGGCCACCGCAGCCCGCACCCGGGGCACGGGCCGCGTTGCCCTACGCCGTACGGAGCCGGCCTGCGGATGGCGAATTCTCGCCGTTGCATCGCGTACCGGTATCTTCCCGTGGAAGATCTCCCACGACCACCGGAACAGCCCATGCCGCGCAAGCGCCACGCTCCCCGGTCGGGTCAGCGGGTGATCCCCAGCGCCGGAAGCACCGTCTCCGCCACCCGGTAGGCCTCCTCCAGCAGCGGGTTGCCGGAGAGGATGAAGGTGTCGACGCCCAGGTCCTGGAACTCCCCGAGGCGCTCGACGACCTGGGCGGTCGAGCCGACGACCGCCGTGCCGGGCCCCGGCCGGAACAGGCTCATGCCCGGCCACATGTTGGGGTGCGCCTCCAGCTCCCGGGCGCGCGCGGGGACCTTGCCGCCGTGCTGGCGGAACTGGCGCTGCCAGCCCACGCCGTCCTCCCCCGCCCGGTCGCCGAGCTGCCGGGCGTACGTCGCGTCGCTCGTCACGTCGAGGAGCCGGTCGGCCGCCGCCCAGGCCTCGTCCTCCGTGTCGCGGACGATGAGGTGGAGACGGAGCCCGATCCTGAGCGTACGGCCGTACGCGGCGGCCCGCGCCCTGACCCGGTCCAGCTTCTCCTTGAGCAGGTGCGGGGGCTCACCCCAGGTCAGGAAGACGTCGACGTGCTCGGCCGCCATCTCGATCCCGGGGTCCGACGAGCCGCCGAACCAGAGCGGGATGTGCGATTCCTGGACCGGTTTCAGTTCCCTGAAGGACGCGCCCGCGTTCTTCAGGTCGTAGAAGCGGCCCTTGTGGTCGAAGACCTCACCGGCGGTGAGCCGCTTCACGATCGACCAGTACTCGGCGCTCAGCTCGTACCGTTCGTCGTGCTCCACGTGGAGTCCGTACTCCTGGAGCGACTTCGTCGAGCCGTTGACGACGTTGAAGCGGAGCCGGCCGCCGAAGAGGTGGTCGAAGCTGAGGGCCATCTTGGCGAGCAGGGTGGGCGGGATCAGACCGGGGTGGACGGCCAGCAGGGGCTTGAACCGGGTGCTGGTGGAGGCCGCCAGCGCGCTGCCGAGCGGCCAGACGTCGTACAGGTCGGTGGCGAGCAACGCACCGCTGTAGCCGAGGCGTTCGACCGTGCCCGCGAGCTGGGCGAGGTAGCCGAGGTCGACCGGGCGCCGCCCTTCGGGCTCCCAGGGGTAGGCGCCTTCGCGCGGGATGATGTACCAGAGGACTTCCGTCGCCATGTCGTCACGCCGCCTTGTCCGTGCCGGCACCGGCCAGGGCGTGAGCGACGGTGACCGGGCGGTCGATGAAGCCGGTGCGGTGGAAGATGTCGGCCGCCTCCTGCTGTTCGGCGATGAAGTCGTCGGTGACGGGCTCGATCCTCCAGGGCAGGGTGCGCAGCGCGGTCTCCCAGTCGTCGGCGGATCCGCCGAGGTCGGCGGCGGCGATCTCGGCCGCCCGGCGGGGGTTGGCCGCCGCCCAGTCGTCGGCGCGCCTCAGGGCGCGGGTGAGCGCCTCGATCACCTCGGGGCGGCTCTCGGCGAGGTCGCGGCGGGCGAAGAAGACGGAGCGGTCGGTGATGATGTCGCCGGTGCGGACCAGGGTGCGCAGACCGCCGGTGCGGCGGGCCGCGGCGAGCTGGGCGCCCTGGGCCACCCAGGCGGCGATGGCGCCGGTGCGCAGCAGTCCCTCGCTGGTGTCGTCGCTGCGGACGGCGGAGATGTCGTCGGCGTAGGAGAGCCCAACGTCGTCGAGCGCCTTGGCGATCAGGTGGGTCTGCCAGGAGCCGATCGCGAGGTGGACGGTGGTCCCCTTGAGGTCGGCGACCGTGCGCACGGGGCTGTCCTCGGGGACGAGGAGCGCGCCGTGGTCGGGGCGCGGGGCCGAGACGGCGGTGTAGACGATGTCGTGGCCGGCGGCCTGGGCGGTGACCGGCGGGGTGGAGCCGGTGCCGCCGAAGTCGATGACGCCCCGGCTGAGGAGTTCGCCGGTGCGGACGCCGTTGGTGTACGGGTGGAAGACGACGCTCTCGCCGAGCGGGGCCGGCTCCTCCTGGGCGAGGCCGAGCCGGGAGAGGTGGTACAGGTGGTAGAGGGACGGGTTGCTGCTGTGCACACCGATGGTGATGGTCATTCAGATCACTCCGACTTCGGTACGTTCGGGGGACTTTGCGGGGTGTGGGGGCGTCTCGACCCCGAGGTCGTCGAGGAGCCTGCGGCGTAGGGCTCCGAAGGCGGGTTCGCCGGGGTCGCGCGGCCGGTCGACGGTGACCGGTTCGTCGGTGATCAGCCGGCCGTCGCGCAGGACGGCGACCCGGTCGGCGAGCCGTACGGCTTCGTCCACGTCGTGGGTGACGAGGAGGACGGCGGGCCGGTGCTTGCGGCACAGCTCTCCCACCAGGTCCTGCATCCTGAGCCGGGTCAGGGCGTCGAGTGCGGCGAACGGCTCGTCGAGCAGCAGCAGTTCGGGTTCGCGGACCAGGGCGCGGGCGAGTGCGACGCGCTGGGCCTCGCCGCCGGAGAGGGTGGCGGGCCAGGCATCGGCGTGCCGTTCGAGGCCGACTTCGGCCAGGGCCCGCAGCCCGTGCCCGAAGCGGCCGCGCGGCAGGGCCACCGTCACATTGGCGAGGACCTTCTTCGACGGTACGAGGCGGGGTTCCTGGAAGACGACGGTGCGGGCCTCGGGGACGAGGACCTCTCCCTCGTCGGCTCCGTCGAGTGCGCCCAGGATGCGCAGCAGGGTCGTCTTGCCGCTTCCGCTCGCACCGAGCAGGGCGACGAATTCGCCCCGCGCGATGTCGAGTCGGAGTCCGTCGAGGACGGCGCGGTCGCCGAACACGCGGCGCAGTCCGCGTACCCGTACCGCTGCCTGGGGGGTCCGGTCGGTCATCGGGTGGCTCCCTGTGGGCTGCGCCAGGGCATCAGCAGGCGTTCCAGCAGCCGTACGACGATGTCGGCGGTGAGTCCGAGCAGTCCGTAGACGAGGATGCAGACGGCGAGGATGTCGGTGCGGGCGTAGCTCTGCGCCTGGGACATCAGATAGCCGATGCCGGCCGTGGCGTTGATCTCCTCGGCGGCGATCAGGGCGATGACGCTGAGGGTCATGGAGAGCCGCAGCCCGGCGAGCAGCGACGGCAGGGCGCCGGGCAGGACGACCTCGCGCACGAGGGCGAACCGTCCCAGGCCGAAGCTGCGCATGGCCTCGATGAGTTTGGGGTCGGTGTTGCGCACCCCGCTCGATGTCGACACGTACATCGGGAAGGTGGTGGCGACGGCGATGAGGAGGATCTTCGCGGTCTCGTTGATCCCGAACCAGACCATGAACAGGGGTACCAGGGAGAGGAACGGGATGGTGCGCAGGGTCTGGATGGAGGAGTCGAGGAGTTCGTCGCCGAGTCGGGTGAATCCGGTGGTGATGCCGAGGGCCAGCCCGGCGACGAGCCCGATGAGGAGGCCGAGGCCGGAGCGGGTCAGGGAGGTGGTGAGCGCGTCGGGCAGCTGCCCGTTGCCCCACAACTCACCTACCGCACGCAGCACTTCGGCGGGCGAGGCGAGGACGTCGGGGGTGAGGAGCCCGGTGGCGGAGGCCGCCCACCACAGGACGAGGAGGGCGAGGGGGCCGAGGGTCCGGACAGTCGCGGAGCAGGTCCGGCTGCGGGCCCTGCGCCGCTGGGGGCGGGGCCGGACGAGGCCCGGGTGCAGGCCGGTGTCGCTCATTTCAGCTTCTCGATGTCGAGGAGGTGGGCGGCGATGTCGACCTTGTCCGTGGTGACCTTCTGCTCGGCGTAGAAGCCGGCGACGTCCTCGAAGCGCTTGATGTCCTCGGGTCCGATGGGGTCCACCGTGCCGCCCTTGCGGGTGAATTCGGTCTGGACCTCCTTCGCCCTGCCGGTGACGGCGGTCGGTCCGACGTCCGTGAAGACGTTGAGGTACGCGGCCGGGTCCTGCTTCTCCTTGGTACTGGCGTCGTGGAGGTACTGGTAGAGCGCCTTGACGACCCCGGGGTGCTGCTCGGCGAAGCCGGTGCGCACGGCGTTGAGGCTGTAGTTGCCGGAGCCGATCGCGGCGCCGTCGGCGACGAAGTGCGCCTTGCCGCTGCCGATCTCGGCCACGGCGTAGGTCGCCCAGACGGCCCAGGCGTCCACCTTGCCCGCGTTGAAGACGGCGGCCGTCTGGTCGGGTCGCAGATAGACCCGATCGACCTTGTCGGCCGGGATGCCGGCCTTGGCGAGAGCCTTCAGCAGCAGGTACTCGCCGGTGCCGCCCTGGTTGACGGCGACCTTCCTGCCGACCAGGTCCTTGACCGATGCGATGCCGGAACCGTTCCTGACGAGGATGCCCTCGCCGGCCGCGTCCGGGTCGACCGCGGTGAAGAACTTGAAGCCGGGGCGCTGGGCGAGCGAGGTGATGCCGGAGGTGATGGAGCCGGTCGCGATGTCGAGCTGGTCGGCGTTCATCGCCTGGGCGGCCGGGGCGAAGGGCCCCGCGCTGCCGGTCCAGCGCACCTTGGCGCCAGCCTCGGCGAGCGCCCTGTCGAGGCTGCCGTCCTTCTTGCCGAGGGCGAGCACACCGGAGTTGCCGGGATCGGGGATGCGGATGTCCACCGTGCCCTTGGCGCCGGACTCACCGCCGGCGGCCTCGGAGGAGCCGCAGGCGGTGAGGGCGAGGAGTGCGGTGGCCGTGAGGAGCGCGGGGGCGACGGCCGTGCGCAGTGGTCGGGGCAGATTCATGGTGTCGGGGGTCCTCACAGCTCAGGGGGCGGGAACGCGGCGGGTGGCGCGGGAGGCGGCCAGTGCGGTGGCGCGGCGCAGCGGCTCGGGGTCGGCCCAGGCCGTGATGTCGACGGGTTCGGGCAGGAAGCCGTGGGCGCGCAGCCCGGCCTCCTGCTCGGCGAGCAGGGCCAGGCGGTCCGGGGAGAGACCGGGGTGGAGGGTGAGATGGGTGCCCGGCCGGTAGGCCCCGGCGACTCCGTCGGCGCCCGCGCCGGTCTCGGCTCCGAGGATCCGGGCGACCTCGGCGGGCTGTCCGGTGGCCCAGTCGGCGGCCCTGAGCAGGACGGCGAGGAAGCGGTCGACGAGGGCGGGGTGGTCGTCGAGGAGCTGCTGGTGGACGGTGATGGGGCGCGGGGTCCCGTTGTTGATCCGGAATCGACGGTCGGCCAGTTCGTCGAGTTCTACGGCGACCTCGGCGCCCTCCCGCCGGGCGGCCTCGACGGCCAGCGCGCCCTTCACGTACACGGCGTCGACGTCACCGCGCCGCAGCGCCGCCAGTTCGGCGGCCCACTGGCCCGGGTGTCCGGCGGCCGGCACGTCGACGAACGTGGCGTCGTCCGGTGCGAGTCCGGCGGCGGCGAGCGCGCCCTCGAAGCCGCGCAGGGCCATGGCCCGCCAGAAGTCGATGGCGATGTCGTGCACGGGAACGGCGAGCCGCAGCCCGCGCAGGGCCTCGACGCCCCGGATTCCGGAGCTGGGACCGACGAGTACGGCCTGCCGTTCCTCGATCCAGGTGAGACCGATCAGCCGGGTCCGCTCCCCGCGTGAACGGGCCCACAGGGCGGGCACGTTGCCGCCTTCGCGGAACAGGCCCGGCAGGGCGTGGGTGAAGTGGGCGGCCCGGTCGGCGTCGGGCGCGGCGTCCTGGAGGGACCGCACCGTGATGCCGTCGGGGGCGAACTCTTCGGTGAGCCACCGGCGGTCGGCGGCGATGCCGGTCGCGGTGGGGACGGGACAGCGGGTGAACCAGAGCGTCCGGGGCAGGACGGCATGCGTCATGGGGGTCTTCCCGAGGGGTCGGCGAAGCGGAGGGTGTCGTGGCGCGTACGCCGGGATGCGGACACCGGGTACGGCCGAAGGCCCCGGCCGCGCCGGAACGCGGCGGAGGGAGAGGAGGAGAACGCGAAGGAAGGGAGGGTGTCAGCGACAGGCGGCGCTGGAGACCCGCGCCAGGTCGATGTGACGGCGCAGCGTCAGGGCGAGCAGGACCGGAGCGGCGTGGGCGGGGGTCACGATTCGGCGACCGGCCATGGCACTGCTCCCTTCTGCTCGTCGATGATGACGTGCGCAGACTGCCACGCACCGAGGCCGCCCCACAACTCGCTTCCCATGATGTGGGATTTGGTGTGAACGCAGTGTTTCATCACCTGGTTTTCCGGATCTCCAACTCCCGTAATGTGGCAATCACATGCCCCGCCATCCCCTCACGAGCGGAGAGTGAACCGATATGACCGAGGCCGCGGCAGCGCGTGCTCCCGGCGGCGCGCAGGCGGTACGGCGCGCCCTGGACGTCCTGCACTGTTTCCACGACAACGGCCCCGATGTCAGCGCCTCCGACCTCGCCCGCCGCCTCGGGCTCTCCGTCTCCACGGCGCACCGCCTGGCCCGCACCCTGCTCGGCGCGGGCTTCCTGGAACAGGACGCCCGTACGTCCCGCTACCGGCTGGGCCCGGCCGTGACCGAGCTGGGCAGGCTCTCGTACCACCAGCGCGGTCTGCATCTGGCCGCCCCCGAGCTGACCGATCTCGCCGAGCGCACCGGCGCCACCGCCGACCTGGCGCTGCGCAGCGGCCCCCATGCGGTGATCGTCGCGGGCGGTTCGGTCGCGCCGAAGGTGGGGCTGCGCAGACCGCTGCACTCCACCGCGCTCGGCAAGGTCCTGTTGGCCTGGGCCCGGCCGGGCGAGGGCGGGCCCTCCTCGCTGCCTCCGCTGCCCGCGTTCACCGACCGTACGATCGTCGAACCGGTGGCCCTGGAGGCCGAGTTGACGAAGGTGCGGTCCGACGCCTACGCGCTCAACGACGGCGAGTCGGCCCACGGGGTGCGGACCCTGGCGGTCCCGGTCCTGGACGGCGCCGGTCATGCCCGCTTCGCCCTGGCGGTCCGGGCCACACCGACCGTGATCACGGACGCGCGCACCGACTGGTTCCTGGCACAGGCCCGCTCCTGCGCACGGGCCCTGGAGGTCCTGTTGCTCTCCCCGGCTGAGCGCCGGCCGCCCGCGCCCTGAGCAGCCGGGGCTGTCGGTGCCGCGTGGCACGATAGGGATCGTCCGGGCAGGTGCCGGGCAGGACGGCAGCCGGGCTGCGCGGACAGAGGGACGTACATGACACAGGCCGGACCGACGGAGGACGGGGCGCCCACGGGAAGGGCCGCCCGGGAGCTGCTGACGCGGGCCGGGCTGCTGCTGGAAACCGCGCGCGCCGTGCTGGCCGATCACGCCCGCGCCGTCGATGCCGTGCACACCGCGCTGAGGCCGCTGCTCGACTCGCTCGTGAGCCGGGAGCTCGCCGCCATCCCGGCCTCCCGGCTCAAGGACGTCACCGAGGGCAGGCTGCGGCTCGGCGCGGTCGAGCAGGCCGGTTTCACCACCGTCGGCCAGGTCCACGAGGCCAACCGGTACGAGCTGCGGCAGATCCCCGGGGTCGGCGCGCAGACCGCCGACCAGGCGCTGGCCGCGGCCGGGCAGATCGCCCACGCGGTGCGGGACACGGTCGCGGTCCGGATAGACGTGGATGCCCCGGACGACGCCACGACCGCGTTGGTCGTCGCACTGCACCGGCTGGTCGACGCCGGCCCCGACGTCCGGCGGGCCGTGGACGCGGCGGGCCGGCTCGTCGGGCGCCTCGAACCGCTGCTGGCCGCCGCGGGACCGGCGCGGGGACGGCTGCGCATGCTGTTCACCGGGCGGCAGGCCCGCTCCCTGGCGCTGGAGGCCGTCACCGAGGTGCGGACCGCCGTCGCCGAGGCGGAGGGACGCGAGCTGCCCCTGCTGTTCGGGCAGGTCTCGGTCGATCTGCTGCGGGCCCCGGAGTCGGACCTCGCGGCGTGGGTGGACTTCGAGCTGCGGTCCGCCGAGTACTACAGTCTGCTCGCCGAGATGTCCGGAACCGGCCCCGACCGGGACGCGGCCGAGGGGTTCCTGCCGTCCGGGATGGCGGACCGGGTGCGCGGTCTGCGGCTGGACGACGCCCATCTCCGTGTCTCGCTGCGCGGCTACCAGTCGTTCGGCGCGCGGTTCGCGCTCGCGCAGAAGCGGGTGATCCTCGGTGACGAGATGGGGCTCGGCAAGACCGTCCAGGCCATCGCCGCACTCGCACATCTCTCGGCGCGGGGCGAGACGCACTTCCTGGTGGTCTGCCCGGCGAGCGTGCTGATCAACTGGGCGCGCGAGGTCCGCGCCCGCTCCACGCTGCGCACCCTGCCGGTGCACGGCCCCGAGCGGCAGTCCGCCTTCGACGAATGGTGTCGCGGCGGCGGGGTCGCCCTCACCACGTTCGACGCCCTGCACACGCTGCCGGCCGCCGCGGACTGCGGCATGCGGCCCGGCATGCTGGTGGTCGACGAGGCCCACTACGTCAAGAACCCGACCACCCGCCGGTCCCGGGCGGTGTCCGGCTGGACGCAGCAGACCGAACGGGTGCTGTTCCTGACCGGTACGCCCATGGAGAACCGCGTCGAGGAGTTCCGCAGCCTGGTGCGTCACCTCCAGCCGGAGCTGGCCCCCTCGATACACACCACCCATGGAGCCGCCGGGTCGCTCGCCTTCCGCAGGGCGGTCGCCCCGGCCTATCTGCGGCGCAACCAGGTGGATGTGCTGACCGAACTACCGGCGCTGGTACAGGTCGACGAGTGGGAGGAATTCAGCCCGGGTGATCTCGACGCCTACCGCGAGGCGGTGGGCGCCGGGCAGTTCATGCGGATGCGCCGGGCGGCGTATGCCCGGCCCGCCACGTCCGCGAAGCTGAACCGGCTGCGTGAGCTGGTGGCCGAGGCCTCGGACAACGGCTTGAAGGTCGTGGTGTTCTCCTACTTCCGCGACGTGCTCCACACGGTCGGACAGGCCCTGGAATCACCCGTGTTCGGCCCGCTCTCGGGGAGCCTGCCCGCCGACCGCCGCCAGCGGCTGATCGACGACTTCGCTGCCGTGGACGGCCATGCCGTTCTGCTCAGCCAGATCCAGGCGGGCGGCGTCGGGCTGAACATGCAGTCGGCGTCGGTCGTCATCATCTGCGAACCACAGATCAAGCCGACGATGGAGCACCAGGCGGTGGCCCGCGCCCACCGGATGGGTCAGATACGGACCGTCCAGGTGCACCGGCTCCTCGCGGCCGACAGCGTCGACGAACGGATGCTGGACATCCTGGCCCGCAAGGAGCGGCTGTTCGACCTCTACGCCCGGCGCAGCGACGTCGCCGAGACGACGCCGGACGCCGTGGATGTGTCGGACGGGGCTCTGGCCCGGCGCATCGTCGAGGAGGAACAGCTGCGCCTCGCGACCGGAACGGCCACGACGGACGGAGCAGACGGGACGGAAGAGGCGGGCGAGGCGGACGGGATGGACGGGGCGGCCCGGGAGGTGGCGCCGGAGAGCTGACGCCGTCAGGGCCTGCGGCCCGACGGCGTCGGCCCCCGGACCGGCGGCTCAGGATCCGTGTGCCGCCGGGTCGTGCGCGGCCGTGCCCTTCCCGGGTGCCGTCTTGCCCGGTGCCGTCTTGTCCGGTGCCGTCTTGTCCGGTGCCGTCTTGCCGTGGGCCATCATGTCGTGCGGGTCGTACCCCGGCACGGTGCCGTCCGGCTTGGCGACCAGCAGCAGTCCGGCCATGCCCATGTCCGAGTGACTCTGCACATGGCAGTGGTACATCCAGGCGCCCGCGCCCACGTGTTCGCCCGCGATGACCTGGAAACCGAAGGAGTCCGCCGGGCCGACGATCTTCGTGTCGATGACCCGGCTCGGGTCGTCGGGGCCGGTGAGCAGGCCGGTCCGGTTGTCCGCCCAGCGATGTCCGTGGATATGGAACGTGTGGTAGTACTCGCCGTGCGTGATCATGACCACTTCGAGCCGGTCCCCCACCGTGGCCTCGAAGTTCGGGCTCTCGTGGGCCGCCTTGTTGTTGATCGTCATGTCGTTGAAGACGATCGTGATCGTCTTGTCCGGCAGGATGTCGCCCTTGCGCCGGACGATCAGCGGACCGTAGAGGCCCTTGCGGATGCCGCCCGTGCCGTGATCCGTACCGACGACATGGTCGTGGTAGTGCCAGTAGCCCGCGCTGCCCGGCTGCCAGGTGCCGTCCTTGCGGCGGCCGGCGACATGGGTGCGCCAGGTGTAGGTTCGGGTCCCGCCCGGCTCGACGATGCTCTTGTTCATCCGGGTGCCGTCGCTCGCGATGTCGTAGTCGACGCCGTGCGCGTGGAGACTGACCGGCACGTCCGCCGTGTTCTCGAACTCGATGTGCAGGGTGTCGCCCTCGTTGATCTCGATGAGCGGCCCCGGCACCGACGCCTTCCCCTTCTCCAGCCCGTACCCCATCTGACCGTCCGCCAGCTTCTCGGCGTACAGCTTGAGATGGCGGACCGCACCGCCCGCCGGGGCGGTGTCCAGCGCGGGCTCCGCCGAGCTGGCGTCGATCGAACCGAGGGACAACGATGTCAGGCCGGTCGCGGCCGCCACCCCGCCGCCGACCAGCATCCGCCGGTTGAAGCTCCTTCTGTCCATACCGAACTCCCCACTGTGCCAAGGAATTTGGAGCGCCGACTCGCCCCGGACGGCCCACACCGTAGCCGGAGGGCCTCAGTTTATCCACACCCAGGACAAAGTTCGTGGAATTGCCGCCATAGCTATTGGCGGACCGCGAAAAGAGGTCTAGCTTCATGCGCTGTTGCAGTGACCAAAGAGGGGTGGGTGACCACATGCAGCGCACACCACATCACAGGTCCAGATCGCGACGTGGACTCGCGGCGGGCCTCGCGGCCGGCGCACTGACCGCTTCCCTGCTCGGTGCCGGCACAGCCGACGCCAGGCCCTATCCGGAGCCGCCGGGCTCCCTGGCGACAACGTTGTCCCTGCCGTCGCCGCCGGGCGGCGCCGACGTCAAGGTGCTGGTGTTCCACGCCTCCGCCACCGAGGAGTCCCCGACGGTCGACGCCGGGATCGCGGCGATCGAGAAGATCGGCCTCACCGGCCCGGAGGCCGGCCGGTTCAGGACCGTCGCCACCGACGACCCCGCGGTCTTCACCAAGGGCAAGCAGCTCGGCAAGTACAACGCCGTGGTCTTCCTGACCGGCGGCGGCGACGTCCTCGACCCGGAGCAGGAGGCCGGTCTGGAGGCGTACATGGAGGCCGGCGGCGGCTTCCTCGGCATCCATGACGCCGCGCGCACCGAACCGTACTCGGACTGGTTCACCGGCCTGGTCGGCGCCCGCCCGGCGGCTGACAGCCCGACCTCCGTACAGCGTGCGACGGTCGAGATCGGTGACCGGCAGCATCCGGCGACCAAGAACCTTCCGCTGGAGTGGAAGCGCCCCGACAAGTGGCTGAACTGGACGAAGAACCCGTCCGGTGACGTGCACACCGTGGCCCGCGTCCGCGAGATCACCTACAAGCCGGGCGCGAGCGCCAACGGCTGGGACCACCCGGTCTCCTGGTGCCGCGACTACGACGGCGGCCGGTCCTTCTACACGGCGATGGGCGGTACGGTCGACAGCTTCGCGGAGACCGACTTCCGCGACCATCTGCGCGGCGCGCTGGACTGGACGACCCGGATCTCGCAGGCCGACTGCAAGGCCACGATCGACGCCAACTACAAGGCCGAGCGCGTCACCCAGCCCAACCAGCCGGGACAGAACGACCAGATCGGCGAGCCGCACGGCCTCGTCGTCGCCCCCGACGGACGCGTGCTGTACATCGGGCGCGGCGGCGCCGACAGCAGCAGGCCGGTCGTCACCGACTGGAACGACCCGGACATCGGCAAGGGCCTGGGACAGATCCACGTCTACGACCCCAGAACCAAGAAGGTCACCCTCGCCGGTGAGCTGACCATCTTCGGCAACAAGGGCGGCGGCGACGAGCTGGTCAAGGTCGAGGAGGGGCTGCTCGGCATCGAGCTGGACCCGGACTTCGAGAGGAACGGCTGGGTGTATCTGCACTACACCCCGCACTCGAAGCTGGACCGCGACAAGCAGATGGCGGTGCGCCAGGTCTCCCGCTTCACCATGGACCCGGCCACGAACAAGCTGGACCTGTCCTCGGAGAAGGTGCTGCTGCACTGGCCCGTCCAGGTCCACAGCTGCTGCCACGCGGGCGGCGGGATGGCCTGGGACTCCAAGGGCAATCTGTACATCGCGACCGGTGACAACAACTCCTCCGGCTTCAGCGACGGCTACTCCGGGAACAACCCTCAGCCGAACTACAAGGGCGTCTCGTTCGCCGACGCCCGCCGCACCGCGGGCAACACGAACAACCTCAACGGGAAGATCCTGCGGATCCACCCTGAGGACGACGGCACCTACACACTGCCCGAGGGCAACCTCTTCACCGGCAAGGAGCCCGACGAGGGCGGTGGCAAGACCCGCGGCGAGATCTATGTGATGGGCGTGCGCAACCCGGCCCGGATCTCCATCGACAAATCGACGGACACGCTGTACGCGGGCTGGGTCGGCCCCGACGCGGGCGCACCCTCCACCACCTGGGGCCCGGCCAAGTACGACACGTTCGCCGCGATCACGAAGGCGGGC
Source organism: Streptomyces sp. NBC_01363 (assembly GCF_026340595.1). Lineage (GTDB taxonomy): Bacteria > Actinomycetota > Actinomycetes > Streptomycetales > Streptomycetaceae > Streptomyces. The sequence continues at coordinate 1,635,897 of NZ_JAPEPF010000002.1, read as the reverse complement.
AACCACGGCTGGCCGTACTGCATGGGCAACAAGCAGCCCTACCGGGACCGCAATCTGCCGGATCCGACGAAGCCGCTCGGCTGGTACGACTGCGACCACCCGAAGAACGAGTCGCCGAACAACGACGGTCTGGTGAATCTGCCGCCGGTCACCTCCAACACCATCTGGTACTCGCCGCAGGGCGGTGGCGTGGACTACCCGCGCGACGCGAACGGCATCCCGAGCTACAAGGTCGAGGACCAGAAGCAGCTGCTGCCGTGGCTCAAGGGCGGCGGCCAGGCCACGATGAACGGCCCGGTCTACCGGTACGACGCGGCGAGCACCAGCGCCGACAAGTGGCCCTCCTACTGGGACGGCAAGTGGTTCGTCGGTGACTTCTACGACGACACCCAGCCCCGCCACGCCGTGCTCACCGACCCGAAGACGGTCGGCAAGGGCGGTCTGCCCACGCACGCCGAGTCCCTGCGGAAGATCATCCCGGTCGGGGCGGACGGCATCCGCAACCTGATGGACTGGAAGTTCGCCCCGGACGGTTCGCTGTACGTCCTGGACTACGGGCGCGGCTTCTTCACCTCCGACTCCAAGTCGGCGCTGTGGCGTGTGACGTACAAGGGCGGCGGTCCGACCCCGGCCGCCGAGGATCTGGCCAGGAAGGCGGCAGTGCGGTGAGACATCGTCCGGTCCTCTCGCGAAAGCGGTACCGTCCCGCCCGGCTGTGGCTCGCGCTGCTGGGTTCCTTCCTGATGGTCCTGGGGCTGACCTCGACGGCGGCGTACGGCCGTACGGCGACTCCCGCCGGTGCGGCCGCCGATCAGGTCCTCACCTGGACCGCGGGCGACCCCATCGACCACTATCTGTCCGCCCCGAAGACCGCGGTGGCCGGCAAGGCGACCATCGTCTTCGAGAACAGCGCGGCGACCGGCAACACCACGGGGATGCCGCACACCCTCACGTTCAGTGTCTCGGACCCGGAGTTCAACAACGACGTCACGCTGAACATCCTGGCCAACCCCGCCGACGACCAGGGCGGCAAGCACACCGCCGAGGTCACGCTCTCCCCCGGCCGGTACTTCTACCACTGCACCATGCCGGGGCACGAGGCGATGCAGGGCATCCTCACCGTGACCGAGGGCGGTGGCGGCGAGGACACCACGGCGCCGTCCACCTCGGCCAAGGTGGACGGTGACAAGAACGCCGACGGCGCGTACATCGGTCAGGCCACGGTCACCGTCTCGGCCACCGACGACACTTCCGGCGTCGACACCGTGGAGTACGCGGTGGGCGCGGACGGCGCCTGGCAGCCGTACACCGCACCGGTCGTGGTCGACGAGGTCGGCACGCACACGATCCGCTACCGCGCCACCGACAAGGCGGGCAACACGGCAGCCGAGAAGTCGGTCGACTTCACCGTCGCCGCGCCGCCGACGGACGACAGGACGCCGCCGGAGACCTCGGCGACCGTGTCCGGCGAGAAGGACGACCAGGGGCAGTACCTCGGGATGGCGACGGTCACCGTGACCGCCTCCGACACCGGGTCCGGCGTCAACACCATCGAGTACGCGATCGGGGCGGACGGTGCCTGGCAGCCGTACACCGCACCCGTGATGGTGCACGAGGTCGGCACGCACACGGTCCGCTACCGCGCCACCGACAAGGCGGGCAACGCGGCACCCGAGAAGTCGGTCGACTTCGCCGTCGTCGCGCCGCCGACGCAGGACAAGACCCCGCCGGAAACCTCCGCGAAGGTCGCGGGCGACAAGAACTCCGACAACGCCTACATCACCAGCGCCAAGGTGACGGTCAGCGCGACCGACGCCGAATCCGGCGTCGACAAGGTCGAGTACTCGCTCGACGGCGGCCCGTACCTCGCGTACACCGGCACCGTCATCGTCGACCGCGTCGGCTATCACACCGTCGCCCACCGGGCGACGGACAAGGCCGGCAACACCTCCGTCGCGAAGCAGGTGTCGTTCACCGTCGCGGAGAGCGGGGGCGTACCGGCGCCGAACTGCCCGGAGTTCGACGAGCGGCTCACCGTCATCGTCGGCACGGTCGACACCGGGGTCCCCAACCGCATCACGGGCAACCGCTGCACGATCAATGAGCTGATCGAGGACGAGAAGGACTGGTCGTCGCACGCGCTGTTCCTCAAGCACGTCGACGGCGTCCTCGACAAGCTGCTCGCCGCCGGTGTGATCGACGCCCGCGAGCAGAAGAAGATCTACCGGGCGGCCAAGCAGTCGGGGATCGGCGGGCCGGGCCAGGACGAGGGCTACAAGAAGCTCTTCGACGGGACGGCGGCGTCCTTCGCCAAGTGGCAACAGGTCGGCGGCGGAAAGTTCGGGCTCAACGCGGACGGCACCATCACCAGCTCCACCTCGGTGGACGGCATGGGCATGCTCTGGTTCCCCGGGAGGCAGTACGGCGACTTCTCGCTCAAGCTCCAGTGGCGCGACGACGCCCCGGGCGCGGGCAACGCCAACAGCGGGGTGTTCGTACGCTTCCCGAATGTCCACGACAATCCCGAGGAGTCGCGTCCGGAGTGGGTCGCCATCAAGTACGGCCATGAGGTGCAGATCCTCGACCGTCCGGACGGCGACATGTACAAGACCGGCTCGATCTACGGCTTCGACCGGATCGGTCTGGCCGGCGCCGGGGTTACTCCCAAGGGCACCTGGAACGACTACGAGATCCGGGTGGTGGACCAGCACTACTCGATCTACCGCAACGGTGTCCTGCTGAACGAGTTCGACAACAACGGCGGTCAGGTCTTCGAACCGCCGCGCGGCGACGACCCGGGAACCGACGGCCGGCGGTATGCCTCCGGATACATCGGACTCCAGGTCCACAGCACCACGGACGTGGTCTCGTACCGCGACATCCGGATCAAGGAGCTGTAGCCCGGAACCGGATCAGGTGGCCGTGGCCGCGTGCTGAGGCATGTGGTCACGGCCTCCCGGGTGCCGGTGGCGCCACACCCAGAACACCGTGCACGAGACCAGCGCCCAGCCGGCGAGGACCAGGTACGGGAAGACCCGCTGGTGTCCCTGGTAGTAGACGGCGGCGTGCTGGGCGTTGACCGAGGCGCCCGGGGGGAGCCAGCGGCCGATGAAGCCGAGCACCGACGGCAGCAGCGGCCAGGACACCGCACCACCGGAGGACGGGTTTCCGAGCATCACCATCAGTCCCCAGGTGGGGATCATCGCCCAGCGCCCCATCACGGCGTTGAACATGGTGAAGACCATGCCCGTGGTGAACATGGTGAAGGCGAGGATCATCCACGACTGGACGAACGGCAGGTCGACGGAGCCGAGCAGCCAGTCCACCACGGCGGCGATGGAGAACCCGCCGAGCAGGGCGTAGGCGACGGTGAACCCGACCCGCTCCAGGGGCTCCAGCGCCTTGGCGTGCACACTCAGCTGGATCGCGCCGATGAACCCGACGATCACCGCGGCGAGCGAGATGTAGAAGAGAGCGAGGCCGCGCGGGTCGCCCCGCTGCAGGGGCTTCACGTCCGTGACCTTTACCGGCACATGGGCCGCTTCCCCCACCTTCAGCGTGGACTCGGCGAGCAACTGGGCGACCGAGGCTCCGGAAGCGCTCGCGAGGTCCAGACCGACCCCGCCGTTCTCGGACCGCAGGACGGCGAACACCTTCTGCTCCTCCAGCGCGAGGCGGGCTTCGGCTTCGGTGGCGTACTCGTGCAGCACCAGCGAGGTGTCGAGTGCGCCCTCCAGCCCGTCGAGGAAGACCTTGTCGCGCGGGGTGTCGAGCTCGCCGACCACGGCGGCCGGGATATTGCGCGGGGTCGGGTTGGCCATCGCGTACGTGTAGGAGCCCGCGAAGAGACCGGCCGCGGCCGCGATGATGAACAGAAGCACGACGGTGGGCAGATACGGGGACGCCTTGAACTCCGACCATCGGTCACCGCGGGCCGGGGGCCGGGCATGTTCCCCGTGCGGTGCGGCGGGCTCCAGGTCGGGCGCGCTCACCCCTCGGCGTCCTCGTCGCGCCGGGCCCGGCTCGGCTGGACCCGTTTCGGCTCGCCGGGCATCTTCGGGTACTCCGGCGGGTACGGCATGTCGCCGAGTCCGCGTTCCCGCTCGTCCCGGTCCGCCAGCTCCAGCAGCCCGTCGAGCCGGAAGGCGTGGTCGTCCATGTCCGCGTGCACGTCGCCCACATCGGCGTAGCGCTTCGGCATGGTCCTGATGTCGAAGTCGCGCGGTTCGGCGTCGTCGAGCTCCTCCCAGCGCAGCGGGGCGGAGACCGGGGCGTACGGGCGGGGGCGTACGGAGTAGGCGGAGGCGATGGTGCGGTCCCGGGCGGTCTGGTTGAAGTCGACGAAGATCCGCTCGCCGCGCTCCTCCTTCCACCAGGCCGTGGTCACCCGGTCCGGCATGCGGCGCTGCAGTTCGCGCCCGGCGGCGATGGTGGCGCGCCTGACCTCGGTGAACGTCCACTCCGGGGCGATCGGGACGAAGACATGGATGCCCCGGCCGCCGGAGGTCTTGGGCCAGCCGCGCAGCCCGTGGTCGTCGAGCACGGACCGCAGCTCGTGGGCGGCGCGTACGGCGTCGGCGTAGTCCGTGCCGGGCTGCGGGTCTAGGTCGATGCGCAGTTCGTCCGGGCGGTCGGTGTCGGTGCTGCGGACCGGCCAGGGGTGGAAGGTGAGCGTGCCGAGGTTGGCCGCCCAGATGACGGCGCCGAGCTCGGTGGGGCAGATCTCGTCGGCGGGCCGGCCGCTCGGGAAGGTGATCCGTGCCGTGGGGATCCAGCCGGGGAGGTTCTTCGGGGCCCGCTTCTGGTAGAAGAACTCGCCTTCGACGCCGTCCACGAAGCGCTGGAGGGTGGTGGGGCGGTCGCGCAGGGCGCGGGTGATGCCGGGGCCCACGGCCAGGAAGTACTCGGCCACGTCCCTCTTGGTGTAGCCCTTCTCCGGGAAGTAGACCTTGTCCGGATTGGAGAGCCGCACGGCCCGTCCGTCGGCTTCGAGCTCCACTGCTTTCACCGCTGCACCCATGACGGTCACGGTAGGCCGGGCTCACATATGCCGCATATCGGGAGACTTGCGCCTGTTCCTGGGTGAGAATCGGGCCATGGATCTGCCGGTGATGCCGCCTGTGAAGCCGATGCTCGCCAAGTCCGTGGCCAGGATCCCGCCCGGTATGCAGTACGAGGCCAAGTGGGACGGCTTCCGCGCGATCGTGCACCGGGACGGCGAGGAGGTGGTGATCGGCAGCCGCACCGGCAAGCCGCTCACACGCTACTTCCCCGAGCTGGTCACCGCAGTGCGGGACAATCTGCCGCCGCGCTGCGTGATCGACGGCGAGATCGTGGTCGCGTACGACGGGCGGCTGGACTTCGACCGGCTCAGCGAGCGCATCCACCCCGCCGATTCCCGGGTGCGGCTGCTCGCCGAACGGACCCCGGCCAGTCTGATCGCCTTCGACATCCTGGCGGTGGGGGACGACTCCCTGCTCTCCACCCGGCAGTCCGACCGCCGTGCCGTGCTGGAGGCGGCGCTGTCCCACGCGTCCGCCCCCGTCCACCTCGCCCCGGCGACCACGGACCCGGCCCTCGCCCAGGAGTGGTTCGAGCGCTACGAGGGCGCGGGGCTCGACGGCGTGGTGGCCAAACCGCTCGATCTGCCGTACCGCCCCGACACCCGGGTGATGTACAAGATCAAGCACGAGCGGACCGCCGACTGCGTGGTTGCGGGATACCGCGTCCACAGGAGCGGCCCGGTCGTCGGCTCGCTGCTGCTCGGCCTGTACGACTCCGGGGGCGTGCTCCAGCATGTCGGAGTCTGTGCCGCCTTCTCGATGAAGCGCCGCGAGGAGCTGGTCGCGGAGCTGGAGCCGCTGCGCGTCGATTTCGCCGGCCACCCGTGGGCGGCCTGGGCCGACGCCGAGGCGCACGAGCACGCCCGGCTGCCCGGGACGCAGAGCCGCTGGTCCGGGAAGAAGGACCAGTCGTGGGTGGCGCTGCGCCCGGAGCGGGTCTGCGAGGTGGCGTACGACCACATGGAGGGCGACCGTTTCCGGCACACCGCCCGGTTCCGCCGCTGGCGGCCGGACCGCACCCCTGCCGGCTGTACCTACGCGCAGCTGGAAGAAGTGGTGCGGTACGACCTGGCGGAGGTGCTGTCAGCCGGCGGACGGTGAGCCCGACGGCGTGGCACAGGGGTCCTCGCTCGTCGTCGGGTCGGGCTCCGGGGACTCGGTGGTCCCGGTGGTGTCGGTCGGGTCCGGTGACGGCGAGTCGGTCGGGCAGCCGGAGCCCGGCTCCGAGGTACCGGGGTCGGGGCTCGTACCGGGGTCCGGGGTGGCCGGTCCGCTGTCGGTCGGATCGGGTGAGCCGGTGCCCGGGTCGGTGGGGTCCGGGGAGCCGGTGGGGTCCGGGGAACCGGTCGGTGACCCGGAGGGCTTCGGGGTGGCCGACGGGGAGGGGTGCGGCGAACCGCCGGGCTGCGGACCCACGATGATGCCGCCGTCCGGGGCGCCGGGGCCGCCGACCGGACGCTTCGGCTTGTTCGGGCCGCCCGCGCCGGGGCTCTTCGGGACGGTTCCCTTGCCGTCGGCCACCGGATGGATGCCCTTGCGGTAGAACTCCAGCCAGGACAGCACGGTGCGCAGATAGGTGTCCGAGTGGTTGTAGCTGAGGATCGCCCGGTCCAGATCGGCCTTCACCGACAGATCGCGCGGTCCGGCGCAGAGGTAGTACCCGGCGGCCAGGGCGGCGTCGTAGATGTTGCCCGGATCGCGGCGGCCGTCACCGTTCCCGTCCTTGCCCCAGTGGGCCCAGGTCGACGGGATGAACTGCATCGGGCCGACCGCCCGGTCGTAGGTACGGTCGCCGTCGTACGCGCCGCCGTCGGTGTCCGGGACGTCGGCGAATCCCGCACCGTTGAGGACCGGTCCGAGGATCGGGGTGAGCGTCGTGCCGTGGGCGTCCACCCGTCCCCCGCCGGCCTGACCGGACTCGACCTTGCCGATCGCCGCGAGCAACTGCCACGGCAGACGGCACCCGGGGTCGGTCCTCCCGAGTGCGCTCTCCGCCTTGCGATAGGCGGCGAGCACCGTGGCCGGGATGCCCGCCTCGGCCCAGGACCGGGCGGCGGCCGGGCTCTGTTTCTTGCCGGCCTTCGGCGGCTTCGGCGACTGGAGCGGCGGGAGTTCGGTGTGGTACGAGTCGTCGTTGGGCACGTGCGACCACTTGACCTCGTCGGCCTCCTGGTGCTTCTTCGGCATCGTTTCATGACCGACGAGTCCCGGTGCCTGGGACGCGGTGAGCGCGGCCATCGTGGCGACCGCGGCCGCCGTGCCGCTGAGTCCGCGGCGCATCGTGCCGTTGAACCTCATGCGTGCTCCCCTCTCCCCCGGGTCACCGGGTGAACGTATCGATGGCGGAGATCCGCCAGGTGTCGCCGCGGCGAACGGCGTCCACGGCGAACATGGCCGCCGCGTAGGTCGTCTCGTCCGACTTGCCGGTACGGGTGTTGCTCTGGTCGGCGAAGATCAGCAGCCGGGCCCGGTCGCCGTCGAGGAGTTCCACGCCGCTGTCGGTGACGGTCGTGGTCAGCACGAGCTTCTGCTTCTGCCCCTGGGCCCGGACCTGGGCGAGCATGTCCTTGTGCTGCTGCACCGCCTTGCCGACCAGGTGGGTCCTGGCCGCCTCCTCGGAATTGCCGGGCGAGGCGTAGTTGTACGAGAACACCGCGCCGACGGCGTCGGCGATCTGGCCCTTCACCTCGCTGGTGCGGCCGATGTCGGTGAGGGCGGTGTTCTGCCGGGACGGGTCGTCGCGCAGGCTGCCGGCCGAGGTGAACGCCCAGGCGGCGAAGGCCCCGAGCAGCACGGTGAGGGCGCAGAGAACGGCGGGCAGCCGGCCACGGAGGCGGGACGGCCGCTCGCGTCGCGGTTCCTTCCTCTCCTGGCCGTCTGCCGGACCGGCGTCGTCCGTGACCTCGTCGTCGGTGGTGGTGTGCTTCGCGTCGGGGGTACGCGCCGACTCGTCCGGGGTCGCGGGCCGCCGCTCCGGGACGGTGGCGGTGGCGCGTTCCGCGGCGACGGTGGCCAGACGGCGCCTGCGGTTGACGAGGTGACGGGTCGTCGACATGTCCGGGGGATCCTCTCGGTGGCGGGGTGGGAGTCGGTGGCGTCAGCCTCTCAGCCGGCCGTGTTGCCGACGGGTGCCTGGCCGAGGGCGCTGAGCTTCCACCCCTCGGAGGTACGGGTGAGCTTGCCGAGCATCCGGCTCTCCTTCACCGCGGGCTTGCCCTTCGGCGCGGTCACGGTGACCCGCAGCGCCACCATGACTCCGGCCTTGCCGGCCCGGTCGTCGAGTTCGGTCACCGCCCCGGACAGGATCTGGGCCGTGCTGACCGTCTTCGCCTGCTGGATCTGCTTCACGAACGCGGTCCGTCCGTCGACGAGTTGCTGGTGCAGATCGCCGGTGGTGGACTCCTCCCAGCTGTCGAGGCCCTTCTCCAGCTTCCGGTGGTCGAGCGTGTTCATGTTCTGCACCGCCTGCTCGCCCGCCGCCAGCGCCTCGTCACGGGCCTGCGCGTACACCGCCGACTCGTCGTGCTTGGCGTCGTACCACGACACTCCGCTCCAGGCCGTCGCGCCGGCCGCCGCGACGGCCAGCACGACCGCCGCCGCCATCAGCGGGTTCCTCGTCATCCGTACCCGTGCCATTGCTGTCTCTCCCCTGCCGGCCGATCCGTACCGTGTCGCGCGAGTGTGGACGCTGCTATCTGGAGGTGATCTCGACCACGGTCCAGTGGCCGTCCCGCAGTTGGGCGGTGACGGAGAGCTGTGCCGCCGCCGTGGTGGCCTGCTTGCCCTCTCGCTCGTAGACCTGGTCGAGGAAGACCAGCAGGTGGGCGCTGTCGTCCGTCAGCCGGGTCACTCCGGCGCGTACGACATGGGTGGTGAGCGTCAGCTTCTGGTCCGCCGCCTGCTTCTCGACCTGGCCGAACAGCGCCGCGTACTGCTGGAGCGCCTTGCCGGCCAGGAGTTGCTTCGCCGACTCCTTGGTAACGGCGGTGGCCTGCGGGCTGTACGAGAAGACCTTGCCGAGCGCGTTGCTGACATCGCCGGCGACCCGGGTGGTCGCCTCGCTGTCGGTCAGCGCGCGGTTCGAGGTGGCGGGGGTGTCGCGCAGCGCCCTGCCCTCGACGAAGAGCGCGCCGCCGGTCGCGAGCAGTGCGACGACGAGGACGGCTGCCACGATGCGCGGCCACCGTCGGGCGGGCCCGGACGGGTCCGGCCGCTCCTCCTCGGCGGGCGCACCGGCTTCCTCGGCCTCCCATGTCTCCGTGTCCGTGTCGGTGTCCGTACGCACGACCGCCGCCCCTCCCTGCTCCTTCATGCGCCGCTCCCGACCGGAATCGCCGTGAGCGCCTTGACCTTCCAGCCGTCCGGGGTCCGGGCCAGCGTGGCCTCGAAGCGTTTGCGTTCGGTACCGGCCTTTCCGGTGCGCGGGGTGACCTCGACATCGACGGTCGCGATCATCTCGGCCGTTCCGGTCCGCTCGTCGAGCGCGGTGAGCGCCGCGTCGGTGACCTTCCCGCGTGCGGTGGCACCTGACTCGGTCAGTTCCTTCGCGTCCTTGCTCCGGGTGCGCCCCAGCTGGTCGTGGAGCGGCCCGGTCGAGGATTCGAGCCAGGCGCCGAGGCCGCTGTCCACGCTCCCGGCGTCCTTGGCGTCGAGGCTGTTCAGCAGGGCGAGGCGGTGCTTGCCGTCGGCCAGCGCGACATCACGGTGCTTCGCGTACGCGAGGCTGTCGTCGCCCCGTGCCCGGACGTACGACCAGCTGCCGAGGGCGCAGACCAGCACGGCGGCGAGCAGCACCGCCCAGCCGGTCAGGGTCTTCGTACGGGCCGTCATCGGCCGCCTCCCTGTCCGAGTCCCAGCAGGCCGGCCATGCCGTCGCCGTCCGACGGGGTCCGGCCGGTGACACCGAGCGCGCCCGGGAGCCGGTCCGCCTCGTCACCCAGCAGCATCGAGCCGGGCTTCGCGGGCTCGGGCACGGCGCCGCCCTTGGGCGCGTTGGCGCTGCCGCGCACGTTGATGCCGGTGCCGGGCGAAGAGGTGCAGCGGGCCTTGGTGTTGACGGGCGGTCCGGCGGTGGTGTCCAGGCCTCTGCGGTAGACCGTGCCGCCGTATCCGGCGGTGCAGGGCAGGGGTTCGAAGAAGGTGACCGACATGCCGAACCGGGCGCCGTTCTCGTCGATCGCGCTGGCCCCGGCGGCCGCCACCGCGGGCAGTTTCACCAGGAGTTCCTCCATGCCGCGCTGCCGGGTGACGGCGACCTCGGAGGTGGTGAGGAGATTGGCGACGACGACGCCGAAGCTCGGGTCGAGGTCCCGCAGCAGTCCGCTGATCTGTCCGGTCGCGTCGGGGGCGACCGCGATCAGCTTGCGCAGATCGGCGTCGGATCCCTTGAGCTGTGCGGCCAGTTCCTCGGCACCGGAGGCGAAGCCCTTGAACGCTTCGCCCTGTTCGGCCTGGGTGCGCAGCACGGTCCGGCCGTCGATCATCAGCCGGGTGTTGACCGGCAGCGCGTCGTCCGCCGCCCGGACGAAGTCGCTTCCGGTGTCCAGCAGCACCTGGAGGTCGTCGCCGCGGCCCTCGAACGCGGTGCCGAACTCGTCGACGACCGTGCGCAGGGATTCCAGATCGACGGAGCCCGCGAGGTCGTTGACGCTGGTGAGGACATCGGTGACGGGGGCGGGGACGGTGGTGTCGGCCTGGTCGATGACGGAGCCGTTCCCCAGGTACGGACCCTCGGTGCGGGTGGGCCGCAGGTCCACGTACTGCTCACCGACCGAGGAGAGATCGGCGACGACGGCCTTGAGGCCGTCCGGGATCTTCGGGGCGTCCTTCTCGATGCGCAGTTCGGCCTCGACTCCGTCGTCGGTGAGCTCGATCGGCCCGACCCGGCCCACCGAGACCCCCCGGTAGGTGACGTTGGAGTGGGTGTACAGCCCGCCGGTGCGCGGGAGTTGGACCTTGACGGTGTAGTAGCTGCGCAGGCCGATGTAGTGGCCGAGGTCGGCGTACCGCACCCCGAGGTAGCCGAGCACGAGCACCGCGATGACCAGGAAGGAGATGTTCTTGAGCCGGATGGCGAGGGTGATCATCGGCTGCTCCCGTCCGTGCCCGCCGTCGGGACCGCGGGAAGGGGCAGCGGCAGTGTCCGGCCGGCCCCGCTCGTACCGGTCCCGGTCTGCGGGGGGACCGCCGGGGTGAGCGACGGGATGATCTGTGTGCCGGGCATGGCCGTCACATCCAGGTAGACGTTGAGGTAGTCGCCCTTCACCCCGCGCAGCACCTCGTCCGTGAACGGGTAAGTGAGCAGTACCTGGAGGGAGTCGGGCAGGTCGCGGCCGGAGTCGGCGAGCGCCTTGAGGCTGGGGGCGAGGGCCTTGAGGTCGGCGATCACGTCGGCCTTGCTCTTGTCGACCGTGTCGACGGCGATGGTGGAGAGGGTGTCGAGCGAACGCAGCATGGTGAGGAGCGAGCCACGCTGCTTCTCCAGGACCTTCAGGCCGGGGCTGAGCCCGGTGAGCACCGTACCGACGTCCTGTTTGCGGGTGGCGAGGGTGGCGGAGAGCCGGTTCACCCCGTCGAGGGCATCGGTGATGTCCTTCTTGTGGCCGTCCAGATTGGTGACGAGGGTGTTGACCCGGCCGAGCATGGAGCGCATCTGGGGTTCGCGTCCGGCGAGTGCCTTGTTCAGCTCGGTGGTGATGGTCTTGAGCTGGTTGACGCCACCGCCGTTGAGGAGCATCGACAGGGCGCCGAAGACCTCTTCGACCTCGGGGTTCCGGTTGGTGCGGGTCAGCGGAATCCGGTCTCCGTCGGCGAGCCTGCCCTGTGCGGTGCCGCGCGCGGGCGCGGCGAGCTGGATGTACTTCTCGCCGAGGAGGCTGGACTGTTCCAGGTGGGCGTAGGCGTTGGCGGGCAGTTCGACCTTGCCGTTGACGCGCATGGTGACCTCGGCGTTCCAGCTGCCCGAGCCCAGGGAGACCTTGGTGACCCGGCCGACGGCGACGTCGTTGACCTTCACCGACGCCTGCGGGGCGAGGCTGAGTACGTCCGCGAACTCCGCGGAGATCTCGTAGGGGTGGTCGCCGAGGTCGGCGCCGCCGGGCAGCGGGACCTGGTCGATCCCGGTGAACGACGGCAGGCCGGAAGCGGTGACGACGAGGGCCAGGCCGACGCCCACGGCCAGCACCGCGGCAACACCGGTCGTGCGGGCTCCTGGTCTGCGCAGCACACGGCTCATCGGTTCGCCCCCTTCTTTTCCGTGGCGGTCTTCGCCGGGGTGCCGTAGACGGTGCCGACGGCCGGGAGCGGGAGGGTGGGCAGCGCCTTGCGGCGTGCGCCGTCCACCGGGGTGAGGCCGGCGAGTCCGGTGGCCTCCGTGAGCGGTCCGCCCATGGAGAGCTCGTTGAGGTTGGTACGGCCGTTGAGCGTGCGGTTCACCGGGTCGTAGGCGTTGACGACGTTGCCCGCGGCGAGCGGCAGCGTGTCCAGTGACTCGGCGAGCGAGGCCCGCTGGTCGACCAGCGTCTGGGTGAGCGGCACCAGGGCGTCCACGTTCGCCTTGAGCGCGCCGCGGTTCTTCTGGATGAAGCCCTTCACCTGCCCCAGTGCGGTGCCCAGTTCCTTCAGCGCGGCGCCGAGGTTCTCCTTGTCGTCGGCGAGGAACCCGGTGACCGCGTTGAGCTGCTGTTCGGCGGCGCGCACATTGCCGTCGTTGTCCTTCAGCATGGTGGTGAAGGTCTGGAGGTAGGACAGCGTGTCGAAGAGGTTCCCGCTGCTCTTGTCGAGGGTCTTGGTGGCCTTGCCGAACTGCTCGATGGAGTTGCCGATGGCCTTGCCGTTGCCGTCGAGGTTCTTGGCCCCGGTGTCCAGGAGCCCGGAGAGCGCGCCGTCGGCGTTGGCTCCTTCCGGGCCCAGTGCCTTGGAGAGCTCCGTGATGGAGTCGTACAGCTGGTCCACCTCGACGGGCGTGGCGTTGTTCGCGGCCGGCAGTACGGCGTTGTCCGCGATCTGCGGTCCGCCGTCGTAGGCGGGGGCGAGCTGGATGTAGCGGTCGGCGACGAGGCTGGGGGCGACGACCACGGCGTGCGCCTCCTTGGGGACCTTGACGCCCTTGTCGACCCGCAGGGTGACCTCGACCTCCTTGCCCCGGGGCGTGACCGCTTCGACCCGGCCGACCCTGACGCCGAGGATCCGCAGGTCCGATCCGGCGTACACACCGGTGGCCTGGTCGAAGTAGGCGGTGATGGTCGTCGTTCCCTCGTCGTCCATGGCCAGCACACCGGTGGTGGCCGCGACGGCCACCACGGCGAGTCCGGCGCCGATGCCGACGATGCGCTTCATTCTCATGTCAGCGGCCGCCTTGCTGCTTGGGTGGCTTGCACTCGGGCCCCGCGGGTGTGCCCGCGGGCACGTACTCCTTGGGGACGACTCCGCAGACGTAGTTGTCGAACCAGCGGCCGCTGCCGAGGGTGTTGCCGACGAGCCGGCTGTACGAGCCGGCGAGCGAGAGCACCTTGTCGAGGCTCTTGCGGTTCTTCACCAGCACCGCGGTGACCCGGCCGAGCGAGTCCAGGGTGGGCTTCAGCTGCTTGTTGTTGTCCTGCACGAGGCCGGTGAGCTGGATGCCCAGATTCTTGGTGCCGGTGAGCAGCTGGTGGATGGAGTCGCGGCGTGCCTGGATCTCGCCGAGGAGCAGATTGCCGTCCTCCAGCAGGGTTTCGAAGCTGCTCTTCTTGTCGGCGAGCGTCTTGGTGAGCTGCTTGCTGCCCTTGAGGAGGGTGGCGAGCTGGGCGTCCCGTTCGGAGACGGTCCTCGAGAGGGCGGAGAGCCCGTCGGCCGCGCTCTTCACGTCGGGCGGGGAGTCCTTGAAGGTGGCGGAGATCGTCTCGAAGCTCTTGGCGAGCTGTGCGGTGTCGATCTCACCGATGGTCTCGCCGAGTCCGTTGAAGGCCTGGGTGACGTCGTACGGGGACGTGGTGCGGCTCGCCCCGATGCGCTCGTGCGGGTCCTGCGGGGCGTTGCCCAGCGGGTCGACGGCGAGGTACTTCTCGCCGAGCAGGGTCTTGATGGCGATGCCGACGGTGGAGGAGTTGCCGATCCAGACGTCCTTGACCTTGAAGGCGACCTTCACCCTGGGGCCGTCGAGCGAGACGCCGGTGACCTCGCCGACCTTCACTCCGGCGACCCGCACCTCGTCGCCCTCGCTTAGTCCGGCGGACTCGGTGAAGTCGGCGCTGTAGGTGGTGCCGCCGCCGATGAAGGGCAGCGAGTCGACGCGGTAGGCGCCCAGGCCGATGAGGGCGAGGACGACCAGCCCCACGACGGCCACGGCGACGGGGTTGCGTTCCCGTACGGGTTTGATCCTCATGACTGGCACCTCGGCTTCCTGACCACGATGCCGGTGGGCGGGGCGCTGCCGTCCTCGGTCGTCACTCCGCTGACCTTGGCCTCGCAGAGGTAGAGGTTGAGCCATGAGCCGTACGAGGTGAGCCGGCTGATCGCCGCCATCTTGGCCGGGGTCTTCTGCAGGAAGTTCTCGATCTGCGGGGTGCCGTTGCCCAACTGGTCGGAGAGTCGCCCGAGTTGTTTGATGTCGCTCTTGAGCGGCGCCCGGCCGTCCTGGAGGAGGTCCGCGGTGACGGTGGTGAGCGCGCCCATGGCCGTGACCGCCTGGCCGAGCGGTTTGCGGTCGCCGGCGAATCCGGTGACGAGCTTCTGCAGGGTGTCGACGAGGTCGTCGAAGCCGGCCTCGCGGTCGTTGACGGTCTTCAGGACCGTGTTGAGGTTCTTGATCACCTCGCCGATCACCTTGTCCTTCGCGGCGACCGTGCCGGTCAGCGAGCCGACGTGCGAGAGGATGCTGTCGACGGTGCCGCCCTCGCCCTGGAGCACCTGGACGATGGAGCCGGCCAGCTGGTTGACGTCGGGCGGGGAGAGCCCCTCGAAGAGCGGCTGGAAGCCGTTGAAGAGCTGGGTGAGGTCGAGCGCCGGGGTGGTGCGGGAGAGCGGGATGGTCGCTCCGGCGGCGAAGCTCCTGCCGACCGGCCCGGCCCCCTGGTCGAGGTCGATGTACCGCTGGCCGACCATGTTGAGGTACTTGATCGAGGCGGTCACCGAGGCGGGGAGGCTGCGCCCCTTGCGGACGGCGAAGCCGACCTCGGCGAGCCTCTTGTCGGCCACCTCGATGGACTCGACCTGTCCGACCTTGACCCCGGCGATCCGGACGCTGTCGCCGACGACCAGTCCGGTGGCGTCGGTGAACCTGGCCTTGTACGTGGTGGTGTCGCCGACGCCCGTGTTGGCGATGGACAGCGCCAGCACGGTGGTGGCCAGAACAGTCACCAGGATGAAGACGATCGACTTCGTGAGCGGAGCGGCGAGAGAGCGGCGCTTCACTTGAGCTTCACCTCCGCACCGCGGAAGGCCGGACCGATGAGCACGCTGCTCCAGTCGGGCAGGGTCTGCGGCTGGACTTTCAGTGAGGGAGCGACCAGCTCGTTGACGAGCCGGCTCTCCTGCGGGGAGTTGGGCATGCCGAGGGCGGAGTCCTTGGCCGCGGTGCCGGCCGGTTCGTCGGTGTGTGCGGTACCCGGCGGGCTGACCGCCGCCGTGCGGGCGTCGGCGGTCGGCACGGTCCTGCCCACGTACGGCACGGAGTAGCAGTGCGGTCCGCCGGTCGAGTGGTAGACCGGGGTGTCCTTGCCGGGCACGTACTTGCCCTTCGACTTCACGGGCTTGATGGTGACGTGGAGTCCGGGCCGGTCGGTGCCCTTGCCGAGCGCCTTGTCCATGGCCGGGACGAAGCCGGCCATGGTCCGCAGGGTGCAGGGGAATTCGTCCGAGTACTTCGCCAGCAACTCCAGCGTCGGCCTGCTCGTGGCGGAGAGCCGGATCAGGTTGTCCTTGTTCTCCTGGAGGAACGAGGTGAGGTCGCGTGCGGACGCGGTCGTGGAGCCGTAGAGCCCGGCGAGCTGCGCCTGCTGTTCGGCGATGGTGCCGCTGGTGGTGGTGAAGTCGGTGAGGGCGTCCAGGACATCGGGGGCAGCGTCCCCGTACACCTTGCTCACCTTGACGAGTTCCTTGATGTCGGCGTTGAGCGTGGGGAGTTGGGGGTTGAACTTCGCCAGGTGCGCGTCGAGCGTGACGAGCGTGTCGCCGAGCTTCTCGCCGCGCCCCTGGAGGGCCTGGGAGACCGCGCCCAGGGTGGCGGCGAGCTTCTCCGGTTTGACGGCGGTCAGCAGCGGCAGGACGTTGTCGAGGACCTCCTCCAGCTCGATGGCGTTGCTGGAGCGGTCCTGCGGAATGACGGAACCGGCCCGCAACGGCTGCGTGGACGGCATCTCGGGCGGTACGAGTGCGACGAACCGCTCCCCGAAGAGCGTGGTGGGCAGCATCTGCGCGGTCACGTCGGCCGGGATCCGGTCGAGCTTGCCGGGCTCGATGGCGAGGGTGAGCCGGGCCCCGTTCCCGTCGGCCGTGATGGAGCGGACCTGCCCGACGACGACGCCGCGCAGTTTCACATCGGCGTTGTCGTGCATCTCGTTGCCGACGCTGGAGGTGCGTACGGTCACGGTCGCGTCGTCGGTGAAGTCCTTCCGGTACACCGAGACCGAGACCCACACGAGCACGGCGGGCACGAGGAGGAAGGCGACTCCGGCGAGTCTGCGGCGGACGGTCTGCGTGCGGTGGGAGTTCATCAGCCGGCCACCTTCACCGTCGTGGTGGCGCCCCAGATGGCGAGGGAGAGGAAGAAGTCGGTGACGCTGATGAGCACGATGGCGTTGCGCACCGACCGCCCGACCGCGACCCCCACACCGGCGGGCCCGCCGGTGGCGTGGAAGCCGTAGTAGCAGTGGGCGAGGATCACCATCACGCTGAAGATCAGCACCTTGAGCACCGACAGCAGCACGTCGTCCGGGGAGAGGAAGAGATTGAAGTAGTGGTCGTACGTGCCCGCGGACTGCCCGTTGAACAGGACCGTGATGTAGCGGGACGCGAGGTAGGAGGAGAGCAGCCCGATCGCGTACAGCGGGATGATTGCGACGACCCCGGCGATGATCCGGGTGGAGACGAGGTACGGCATGGACCGCACCCCCATCGCCTCCAGGGCGTCGACCTCCTCGTTGATCCGCATCGCGCCGAGCTGAGCGGTGAAGCCCGCGCCGACGGTGGCGGAGAGCGCGAGTCCGGCGACGAGCGGGGCGATCTCGCGGGTGTTGAAGTAGGCGGAGATGAAACCGGTGAAGGCGGAGGTGCCGATCTGGTTCAGGGCCGCGTACCCCTGGAGGCCGACGACGGTGCCGGTGAAGAGGGTCATCGCGACCATCACGCCGATGGTGCCGCCGATGACACCGAGACCGCCGCTGCCGAAGGCCACTTCGGCCAGCAGCCGCTGGACCTCGCGCAGGTAGCGGCGCAGGGTCCGCGGCACCCAGAGCAACGCGCGTACGTAGAAGGTGAGTTGTTCACCGGATCGGTCGAGCCAGCTGAGCATCGACATCGGTCAGCTCCCCTTCGCGGGGACGATCTGGAGGTAGATCGCCGTGAGGACCGTGTTCACGAAGAACAGCAGCATGAAGGTGATGACGACGGACTGGTTCACCGCGTCGCCGACACCCTTGGGGCCGCCGCGCGGGTTGAGTCCGCGGTAGGCGGCGACGATGCCCGCGATGAAGCCGAAGATCAGCGCCTTGACCTCACTGATGTAGAGGTCGGGGAGCTGGGCGAGGGCGGAGAAACTGGCCAGGTAGGCACCGGGGGTGCCGTGCTGGAGAATCACGTTGAAGAAGTAGCCGCCCAGTGTGCCGACGACGGAGACCAGGCCGTTCAGCAGGACGGCGACCAGCATGGTCGCCAGGACGCGGGGGACGACGAGACGCTGGATGGGTGAGACGCCCATGACCTCCATCGCGTCGAGTTCCTCGCGGATCTTGCGCGAGCCGAGGTCGGCGCAGATGGCCGAGCCCGCGGCGCCGGAGATCAGCAGGGCCACGATGATCGGGCTGGCCTGCTGGATGACGGCGAGGACGCTGGCGCCGCCGGTGAAGGACTGGGCGCCGAGCTGCTGGGTCAGCGATCCGACCTGGAGGGCGATGACGGCGCCGAACGGGATCGAGACGAGTGCGGCGGGCAGGATGGTGACGCTGGCGACGAACCAGAACTGTTCGATGAACTCCCGTACCTGGAATGGCCGTCGGAAGACGTCCCGGCTCACGGTCGCGGCGAGGGAGAACAGCTTCCCGGTCTCGCGCAGCGGGGCGAGCAGCCGGCTGGGCGGCTGGTGCTCCGGTGTCTTCGGCTGCGTCGCGCCGGCCGCGCCGGCCGGGGGCGGCTCGGGGGGCAGTACCGGCATGGGGGCCGTCACAGGCGTTCACCGCCCACGGCCGGGGTGTAGCTCTTCATGATGGCCGTGCGGGCGGCCTCGGGCAGCTGCCCCATCATCGACAGGACCCGTTCCCGGCGGCGCAGCGCGGCCTGCCGTACGGGCATGCCGGGCGAGGGCTCCAGCTGCGGTACGACGGTGCGGGGCGCGTTGGCGGAACTGATGCCGACTCCGTAGCCGTTCATCTCCTCGGCGGCGAGGGTGGCGGCGTCCTTCTCCTCCGCCATCCCGATGGGCCCCTCGCGGCGTCCGGCGAGGAACTGGGAGACGACCGGCATGTCGCTGGTGAGCAGCACCTCGCGCGGCCCGAAGGTGACGAGGTTGCGGCAGAACAGCATTCCCATGTTGTCCGGGACGGTGGCCGCGATGTCGAGGTTGTGGGTGACGATGAGCATCGTCGCGTCGATCTGTGCGTTGAGATCGATGAGCAGCTGGGAGATGTAGGCGGTGCGGACCGGGTCGAGTCCGGAGTCCGGTTCGTCGCAGAGGATGATCTGCGGATCCAGGACGAGGGCGCGGGCCAGCCCGGCCCGCTTGCGCATGCCGCCGGAGATCTCGCCCGGCAGTTTGTCCTCGGCGCCGAGGAGGCCGACGATGTCGATCCGCTCCATGACGATCCGGCGGATCTCCGACTCCTTCTTGCGGGTGTGTTCACGCAGGGGGAAGGCGATGTTGTCGAAGAGCGACATCGATCCGAAGAGTGCGCCGTCCTGGAACATGAGCCCGAAGAGCTTGCGGGTCTCCATGATCTCGCGTTCCGGGCTGTTCACCATGTCGACGCCGTTGATGAGGACGCGTCCGTGCTCGGGCTTCAGCAGGCCGATGATGGATTTCAGGAAGACGGTCTTTCCGGTGCCGGAAGGCCCGAGCATCACGCTCACTTCGCCGGCGGGCAGAGTGAGGGTGACGTCCTGCCAGATGTTCTGCTTGCCGAAGGACTTCGTGAGGCCTTCGACGACTACTTCGATTCCCATCGGCCCTCCTTCGAAGTTGTGGTGAACGAAGTCATCTGTCAGCGCTCCGGCTCTGAGAAATCCAATGGCGGCTCGTCACACATGCACCAGGAGGCGCACGCTATGTCCGCCGAAACCGCCAGGACAAGCCGTTGAACAGCAGAAATCGACGAATCTGGGGCTCGGTGCGGATCACTTGTCACCGAGTGACAAAGCCGCAGGGCGGCTTTGTCGGAATCTGCGCAAGGTCTCTGGCACGCGAACCTGGCTCCCACGGCCGGCGAGGCCGGATCCGTCGGGGCTCCAGAGGTACCGAACGAACAGCCGCGGATATGTTTCGCCGCTGCTCAACCGGGACGCTACGGCCCGGTAACCTGGGTTAGCAATACTGGTTCGCCATCTTTTTGTACGGCGTTCCACGATCTTTTTGTTTTTGTGAGCGAGTGAGTATTGCGTACCGTGCACTTGTCGATAAGTGAGCCATCCGGCACACGGGTGCTTTCGCGCCCGGTGTGAATGAGCCCGCCCCGCCCGGCAGAATGCGCCGGGCGGGGCGGGCGGCATCACTGATTTCCGTACTCCGCGAAATGAGGTATGGAAGGCGTAGTTACTGCACCACTCCTGCGTGCCAGCTCTCCGACAGCAGCCGGCCGGCGTTGGGCGCCGCCGCGCCGGGGGACGCCAGGCCCCCCGTGTACGTGGTGGCGTTGTTGAGCACCAGGTTGTTCTTTCCGGCCGCCGACGGGAGCGCCGTCTTCAGGTTGACCGCCCAGTTCAGCTCGCCGAGGGTCAGAGGCCCGCAGCCGCTCACCCCGGGGACGGCGAAGGCCGCGTCACCCTGGGAGTTCCCGGTCAGCTCGACCCTGTTCAGCCGGCCCC
Source organism: Streptomyces sp. NBC_01363 (assembly GCF_026340595.1). GTDB lineage: Bacteria > Actinomycetota > Actinomycetes > Streptomycetales > Streptomycetaceae > Streptomyces. The sequence continues at coordinate 1,615,624 of NZ_JAPEPF010000002.1, read as the reverse complement.
CGGTGTTCGTCGTGCCGTTGGCGTCGAAGCGCCGGCTGGCCAGGGCCGGCTGGGTGAGGTTCTGCGGACGCAGCAGGACCGGGTCGGAGGTGGTGCCGATGTAGCACTTCGACCCCAGGAAGGGGTTCTCGAGATGGATACGGACCGGAATGTCGACGATCGGCTTGCCGCTCTGCATCCCGGCGACCAGATCGAAGTTCCTGGGCGTGCCCGCCGACTGCACTGTGGCGACGACCCGGTTGAGACTGTTGTCCGTCAACTGCCGACAGATGTCCGAGACCACCGGGATCCCGCTCGGGCACATGAGGCCGAGCAGGCCTCCGGGAATCTGCGTCGGGGCTCCGACGATCGCCCCGCCCGCGGGCGGCACGATCCTGGACTCGCCCGTCGCCGTGTTCCGTACGACACCGAACTGGAGGTCGTTGGCACCGGTCGTCGCCAGGGTGTTGCCGAGCTTGATGGAGCCGCTCTCGGAGTGCGAGGCCACGCAGATCGCGATGTCCGCCTGACCGTCCGCGGCCAGCATGGCCGGGTCGTCGACCGGACACCGGTTGAAGGGCGCCCAGTTGCCGTTCATCTCCTGGGCGGAGGCGGCACTCGCCGGCGAGGTGCTCAGCGGAATGCCGACGGCGACCGCCAGCAGCGCGCCGACAAGGGCGGGTCTGACTCGCCTGGGGGCAGCACTCATTGATCGTCCAGCCTTTCTGAGGGAGGTGGTACGAAGATGCGCGTGGGTTCAGCGTTCGGGCTTGGGCCTCGGAGGTTCCGGACAGTGCGCCGGAACGTTGTTCACGCAGAGCGGGCCCTGCATCATCTTGGTGAAATTCCCGCTTCCGGACACCGACGCGGTGAAGACGTTGTCCAGGTCCTCGGTCGCCCCGCAGCCACTGAACGGGGGGACATCGGAGTACCCGGTGAGCGGCCCGCCGGTCTTGACGGTGTAGCCCTCCTCCGGCCCCAGACCGGTGGAACCCTTGCCGGTGAGCACGAGCTCCATCGGCCGCACCGTGCGGCAGTTCGGCCCCACATCGAGCGGGGTGCCGTTCACCGTCACGTCGTACAGCCGCACACTCACCTGCGCCGTCGACGTCGTGGTTTCGGCCCTGCGGTGAGTCACCGGATCCGCGGCCGACTGGTACACCGTCTCGATGTTGACGGGGCCCGTGAGCGACATCTCCACAGTGGCGGTCGTCGGCATGAAACCGAAGGTCAGGAACGTCGACCGGGCGGGCGGCATCTGGGGCTTGCCGTTGTAGTCCATCGTGCCTTCGGAGTGGATCCAGGTGAGACCGCCGGTGGGGCAGGTGTAGGCGGCGAACATCGACTGGAGCTGGAGCCGGAGATGGGTGGGGTCCTTGAACTCCATGGCGGCCTTCTGCTTGTTCACGTTGGCGTAGCCGGCCATGTATCCGTGTGCCCCGGTGGCCGGCACGGAGATCGGGCCGTAGAAGAGCTTGCAACCGGGCAGCTCCGGCGGCTCCACCTCCGAGGTCTTCGCCTGCTCCTCGGTGTCCGTGCTCCGGGCCTCCACCTTCGGTGACCCCACCCCGTCCGAGTCCGGATCCGGCGTACCGGTCGCGGGCCCCTCGGGCGACGCGGGTACCTCGACGGTGCCGAGTTCCGCCGACTGATCCGGATCGACCGTGCAGGACACGGAGATGACGGCGGGATCGGCCGGTCCCGCGTCCGCGGGCCGGGCCACCAGGTCCAGTTGCAGTTTGCCCGTCGTGAAGACCATGCCACCACTGGACCGCGGGGTCACGGTGGGCACGGCCCCGGTCGCCTCGATGGACATTCCCCGGTCCGGGGAGACCGCGGACTCGGGGATCTCCAGGCCTTCCCACATCACATCTGTCGACACGCCGTTCTGCGTCACCGCCGTCTCCAGACGAGCCGCCCCGGACAGCTCGGGCGGGGCGTCCTTCGGCAGTTCGCCCAACAGCTCCGGTGCCAGCGTCAGACCGAGCCGGACGTGCTCCGGCTGGACGGCGGTGCCGACCGGAGAGCTCAGCGGCAGTTCGACGGAGACGGTCACATCCGCCGCGTGCCGGCCGGATGCCGATGTGCAGGAGTACCCGAAGCCGGATTCGGCCACGTGGGTCCCGCCTGCGACACCGGTACCCGGCATGAGCCCGGCCAACAGGGCCATCGCACCGACGGCACCGGCCTGCCCCCATCGCCGGGAGTGGCTCGACTTCATTCTCATCTCGGCAACCTGCCGTCGTCTCGGAGCTGACTGGTCGTCTGCGGAAGCACTCGTGGGCCCTCGTCGTCAGCGACTCACGGGGAGGTCACGGTGATGGGGTCGTCCAGCACATAGGTGGCCGAGTACTCGACGCTGTCACCGTTGTTGAGCAGGCCCATGCATGCCCCGTTGTTGCTGACATCGCTCATCGTGAGTCCACTGCCGTTCGCGACGGTCAACTCACCGGTGGCGTTGCTGTACGTTGCATGACTCAACGATCCGGCTGTCGTCATCGTGCAGTGGCCCAGCCAGGTGTCGGCGCTGAACGCCAGATTCACATCGGCCAGTCTCCCCGTGACGATCCCGCCGGCGTAGCTCTCACCGTCGAAGCTCATGGTGGTGGAGACCAGTTCGGCGGTGAACGTCGTTCCGAGAGGGCCGTAGCACAGGTCGTCGACGGGGTTGCCCCACGAGAAGGTCGTGACGTCGGCCAGCCCGGCACCGTCCGGGTGCACCCCACTGGGCGCCGAACCCTTCACCCGGGTGCCCGACCCCCCGCACTGCAGCTGCTGGTCGGTGCTGACGTCATGCACCACAGCGTAAGTTCCCGCCTTGAGCGAGCCCGAGAACGACCCGTCGGCGTGGGGATTGCCGACGGTCCACTGGACCTGCGAAGTGGCTGACGCCGACGTCACCGACAGGCCGAAAGCAACTGCCACCGCGCCGGCGGTCAGCAAGGAACGCTGGATGACACTCACGGATCTCCTCATGGCAGGTGGGGTCGGCTGCACCCGGGTCCCCTCGCGCCGCCTCTGCCGAGGAGGCGGCGCGCGGGGACCTCATGCGCGGTCAGTGACTCACGGGGAGGTCACGGTGATCGCCTTGTCCAGCACATAGGTGGCCGAGAACTGGGCGGTGTCACCCGCGTTCATCAGGCCCGAGCAGTTGTTCGCCGTCGCGATGGTGAGTCCGGTGCCGTTCGTGATGCTCAGCACACCGGTGGAGTTCGTGTACTTCGCGTTGGCGGCCGAACCGGTGATCGTCGCGGTGCAGACACCGAACAGAGTGTCCCCGGTGATCGTCACGTTGACGTCCGTCAGGTTGCCCGAGGTGACTCCACCCGCGTAGCTGGCACCGTTGAGCTTGATCGTTCCACTGGTGAGCGAAGCGGTGAACGTCGAGCCGAGCGGGCCGGCGCAGGGAGAGGCGGCAGTGCCCCAGGTCGCCGAGCTGATTTTGGCCAGGCCGCTACCGTTCGGGTACACGCCGGTGGTCGCCGTGCCGCTCGCCGCCGCCGTGGAGCAGGACACGCCCTGACCCGTGGTGTTGTCGAGCAGCTCGGCCGTCGTGCCCGCCTTGAGGTGAGCCGAGAACGACCCGTTGGCGTTGGGGTTGGTCACGGTCCACTGCGCGAGGGCGGTGGCCGAGGCCGACGTGGCGGCGAAGCCGAGCGCGGCTGCGGCGACGGTCGTGGCGAACATTGCTCGTCTGAGGGTGTTTCTCACGGAACATACCTCCGGGAAGTGGAGTTGGACGTACCCGATTACCTCGCGCCACGCCCTGGGAATGGGCCCGGCACGAGGGCGGCTCACATCGTGGAACGCAGAAGTCGATGGACTCGACTGCGTGATCGAACTCCGTGCGGATCGAACGTTACGAGCCAGTAGCCCAACGCGGCAATACCCGGCGCAGAAAATCCCCGACCCTCCCGGCAAAAGTATTCCGCCTTAGCGATAACTCAGCAGATCGCCGCGATTTTCTATACGAAAGTGAGTAGTTACGGCCGTGTCATGCGCCCCGGACCCCGCAGGACACTCATCCCGGGCACAGTCACCGGCGACGGGGCGGTCCGACGACCGGCCACGTACCCGCCGGTAAGATCGTCGGACCCGCGGCCGAATGAGCCCCGGACGCGCCGCGGCCATCGAACCACCGAGCCGTACGACGCACCATGGAACCCGCTCCCGGACCACGGAACGCACCCCCGCCCGAACAGTTGAAGAATTACCCATTCCGGCCGCCCGGTTCTTGTGTTCCGCGAATCCCGAGGGTTTTACCTTTTCCGAAGAATGCGCTCCCTTTCGAATACCGCGCAGCAGGCGGAGCGGATGACCGCAGACCGTCGCGATCGAGGCCGCAGTGCTGCGGCAGAACGCACACCACCCGCACGTATCCACACCAATCACCCGGACGGAAATAAGTTACCTGCGGTTACTTTCTTGTCGCCGGAAGAGTAGATGTCCGAAAAACATTGTCCTGAAGTGAGCACGGGCGTCCCACCTGCACCGAAGCACCACAACGGGGCCAAGATATGTGCCCCTTGCACTTCGATCTTGCCCAAGTAGTGGGCACAACCGCTGACTTGGTCTATCTTCATCGCGAACTTGGTACGCACCTGTCGGTTCGTGGGAGCGCTTTCCCCACCGCCTGACCCCCCACCGGGCGCCGGAGAGCAAGGGGACAGTCATGCCAGAACTCATACAGCCGTCGGACACCGGGGATCCACTGGGGCCGCTCCCCCAGGAATTCGCCGCCATCATGCGACCCGAACTACCCAGCCTGATCAAGGAGATCGGCGTCGAGGTCACCCGGGCCTATCCGGAGTACGCCCGGCTGCTCAGCGGCCCCAACGGACAGGCCATCCGCGTCGGTGTCGAGCAGAGCCTCTCCTCGTTCGTGGACCTGGTCGCCGAACCGTCCGCCTCGACCTCGCTCCGCGACGACATGTGCCGTCGGTTCGGGCGCTTCGAGGCGTACGAGGGGCGCACCATGGAGACGCTCCAGGGCGCCTACCGGCTCGGGGCCCGGGTCGCGCTGCGACGGGCCAAGAAGGTCGGCCGGAGCTACAATTTCTCACCGACCCTCATGCTCAGCTTCGCCGACGCGCTCTTCACCTACATCGACGAGCTCGAATCCCTGTCCCGGGAAGGCTTCCTGGAGGTGCAGTCGCAGACCGGCGAACAGACCGAGGCCATGCGCCGCCGTCTGCTGCACCTGATCCTCGCCGGGCGCCCCGCACCCCGTACCGCCATCGCCGAGCTCTGCGAACAGACCGGATGGACCCTCCCCGAGAAAGTCACCCTGGTCGCCGTCCGCTCCCCCGCCACCCTGGACCGGGCCGTGGCGGACCGCGATGTCCTGGCCGATCTCAGCGACCCCCAACCCCACTTATTGATCCCCGGAGCGTTCGACGACGCCCGAAGACACATGCTGGACGAGGCGCTCCTCGGCACCCACGCCGCGATCGGCCTGACCGTGCCCACCGCCCTGGCCTCGGACTCGATCCGCTGGGCCCGCCGCGTGCTCGAACTCGTCGACACGAACATCATCGACGACGCGCCCGTCGTCCTCTGCGAGGACCACCTCATCACCCTGTGGCTGCTCTCCGACCCGGTGCTGGTCGACCAGCTCGCCCAGCGCGAACTGGCGCCGATCTCGGGAATCAGCGCCACCCGCCGGGAGCGGCTGGTCGAGACCCTGCGGATCTGGCTGGACACCCGTGGCACCGCGGCCCACATGGGCGAGTTGCTCGATGTCCATCCGCAAACGGTTCGCTACCGGATGCGCAATCTGGAGTCCATCTTCGGCGAGCAACTGACCGATCCCGAGAGCCGGTTCTCCACCGAGGCCGTGCTGCGGGCGCTCCAGTTGCGGGCCCGCGGCGAGGAAGCACCACTCTGAGTCCGCTTTCAGCCGGATCACGGCCCTCACCGTGAGTCAACTTACTTACGAGTAAGGCGAAATAGACGGTCACTCTCAAACGGTTGCCACACGGAGACGCTCTCAACGAGAAACCCGGAACTGCGTCCCGTACATATGGAGATGTCGGCCGCCGCACCCGGCGGCCGAGCCGACCACCGCCTCCTGGCCGACCATCGCGAGAGGGAAACCCCCATGACCGCCTCACACCTCCTCGTCCCCGTGCCGATCCCGGACCGGGTCGCCGCGCTGATCGGATCCTGCATCCCGCAGCACATCCTGCAGGCGGAATTCGACGCCGAGTGCGCCGCGCGCGAGGTGCGCAGCTTCCGCGGTCCGCGGCTCTGCGACGAGGACCGGGCCGACCGCGAGCAGGTGCTCTCCGAACTGGCCCGTGCCAACAAGATCCTCGCCGCCCACCACCCACGGCTGGCGGTCCGCCCCGGCAGTTCCTGGTGACGTCCCCGCGGGTGCCCCGGTCTCAGCCGGCAACCGGGGTGAACCGCACCGGCAGCGAGCGTGGGCCCCGGGTGAAGACGCCGTGCTCGGTGGGGGTGAAGCCGTCCGCGAGCCGCAGATCGGGCATCGCGTCGAGCAGTTGGTTCACCCCCGTCTCCACCTCCGCCCTGGCCAGCAGCGCGCCCACGCAGAAGTGCCGACCGAGTGCGAACGCCAGGTGGTCGGCGGCCGCCGAGAAGGCGGTGGTGCTGGTCAGGTCGGAGCGGAAGATGTCGAACCGGTCGGGCGCCTCGTAGCGCGATTCGTCGCGGTTGGCGGAGCCGATCAGGCAGGTGACGGTGGCCCCGGCCGGGACCGTGCCGCCGCTCAGCTCCACCTCGCGCGCCGTCTGGCGCATGATCATGTGGACCGGCGGGGTGTGGCGCAGGGTCTCGGCGAAGGCCCGGTCGATGAGGGTGCGGTCCTCCCGTACCGCCGCGAGCTGTTCGGGGTGGGTGAGCAGATTGGCGAAGACGGAGGCGATGGCCTTGTCGGTGGTCTCACCGCCCGCGGCGAGCAGCAGACTGCAGAAGGCCTTGATGTCCTCGTCACTCATCCGCACCCCGTCGATCTCGGCGGCGCAGAGCGTGGAGAGCAGATCGTCGCCCGGCGCGTTCCGGCGCCGCCGGATCACCGGGATCATGTACTCGGCGAACTCCCGGCGGGTCCGCTCCCCGGCCGCCGCCACCTCCGGGTCGCCCGTCAGATTGCCGAGAAAGGCGATGACGGTGGTGTACCAGCCGTGGAAGCGCTCGTGGTCCGCCCTGTCCAGGCCGAGCATGTCGGCGATGACGAGGACCGGGAAGCGGGTCGCGAAGGCGTCGACGAGATCCGCCTCGCCGGTGTGCCGGAAGGCGTCGATCAGCTCGCGTGCGTTGCGCTCGATGAACGGCAGGAACTTCTCCTGGAGATCCGTGCCCCGGAAGGCGGGTGCGACCAGGGCCCGGCGGACGGCGTGCTCGCCTCCGCTGAGCTGGAGGATCGTCCTGCCGTGGACGGGTTCGATCTGCCAGTCGTAGTTGTCGGTGGTGAACTCCCCCGCCCGGTCCTTGAACACCCGCTCCACGTCCTCGTACCGGGAGATGATGTAACTGTTCGTGGCCTCGTGCCGGATCAGCGGTGCGCTCTCACGCATGATCCGGTACGCCCCGTAGGGATCGGCCGCGAAGGCGGGCGAGAGAATGTCGGGCAGCGACGGCGATTGCGATGCGACCGGCTCGTGCGGGTCAGGTGTCATGACGCTCCAGGGTCGTGAACGGGCAACGCCGTCAAGGTTATTGACCAGTTGCCCACCGACACACCCCTTGGAGGAACGCCATGCCCGCCCGCCCGCGACCGTCCGTCCTGTTCGTCACCGACCTCGCCTACGAGGCGCGCGGACGGCGCTACTGCGACGAGGACATCCATCTGACCTCGCGGCTGCGGGAGGAGTTCGACGTCGCGCTCTGCCACCCGCGGGACGCCGCCGCGCTGCTGGACGGCTTCGACACGGTCGTCATCCGCAACAGCGGTCCCGTGCTGCATTACCAGGAGGCGTACGACGCGTTCCGCGCACGGGCGCGGGAGCTGGGCACCCGCGTCTACAACCCGTTGCACGGCCGCGGGGACATGGCGGGCAAGCAGTACCTGGTCGATCTGAGCCGGGCCGGCCATCCGGTGATCCCCACGGTGGACCGGGCGGCCGATCTGGGATCGCTGCCGGACGCGGCGGAGTACGTGGTCAAGCCGAAGCTGGGGGCGGACTCGGCCGGGCTGCGGTTCGTGCGGGAGGCCGAGCTGCCGGAGAGCGAGGACGGCACCATGCTCGTCCAGCCCCGGATCGACTTCCGCCACGAGGTGTCCTTCTACTTCGTCGACCACGACTTCCAGTACGCGCTGTACGCGCCGGACCCGGAGCGGCGGTGGGTGCTGGAGCCGTACGCGCCGGACGCGGCGGATCTGGCGTTCGCCCGCGGCTTCGTGGAGTGGAACAGTCTCGATCACGGCATCCAGCGGGTCGACGCCTGCCGGACCGCGCAGGGCGAGCTGCTGCTCGTCGAGTTGGAGGACCTCAATCCGTATCTCTCGCTGGACCGGGTGGCGGAGCCCGTACGGGAGGCGTTCGTGACCCGGATGAAGGCTTCCGTGCGGGATCTGCTGGCCTGACGACACGTCCGGCCGTCCCCCACATGCGGGAAGCACGAGCCGGTGTGATGGTGCAAGCGTGACCACTGCCAGCGAGACCGCCCCCGCCGCGCAGAGTACCGCCGCGCCGCCCGTACTCGATCCGCGCCGCCGGAACATCGTCTTCGCGACGATCGTGCTGGGAATCCTGCTGGCCGCCCTTGACCAGACGATCGTCGGCACCGCGCTGCCGACGATCGTCTCGGATCTCGGCGGCGCCGCCCATATGTCCTGGGTGGTCACCGCGTATCTGCTCGCGGAGACGGTGGCGACGGTCCTGGTGGGCAAGTTCGGCGACCTGTTCGGCCGGAAGATCATCTTCCAGCTGTCCGCGATCATCTTCATCACCGGATCGTTCCTCTGCGGTCTCGCGACCAACATGACGCTGCTGATCGTCTGGCGCGGGTTGCAGGGCATCGGGGCCGGCGGACTGATGGTCACCTCGATGGCGCTGATCGCCGATGTGATCCCGTTGCGCGAGCGCGGCAAGTACCAGGGCGCGATCGGCGCGGTCTTCGGGGTGTCGACGGTGATCGGGCCGCTGCTCGGCGGGCTCTTCACCGACCATCTGAGCTGGCGGTGGGCGTTCTACGTCAATGTGCCGATCGCCATCGTGGTGGTCATCGCCGCGGCCCGGACGATCCCGTCCGTCAAGGCCGCCGGCCGGCCCGTCATCGACTATCTGGGCATCGCGATGGTCACGATCGGCGCGAGCGCGCTGATCCTGGCGACCAGCTGGGGCGGCAACGAGTACGCGTGGGGCTCGCCCGTCATCCTCGGTCTCTTCGCGGGCGGCCTCGTCGCACTGGCGCTCTTCTGCCTGGTGGAGTTCCGCGCGGCGGAGCCGATGCTGCCCATGCGGCTCTTCCGGAACCCGGTGTTCGCCGTCTGCTCGGTCCTGAGCTTCATCGTGGGCTTCGCGATGCTCGGCGCGATGATCTTCCTGCCGACGTATCTGCAGTACGTGGACGGGGACTCGGCGACCCTGTCGGGCGTACGGACGCTGCCGATGGTCCTCGGGCTGCTCGTCGCCTCGATCTTCAGCGGCAATGTGGTGTCCAGGACGGGCCAGTACCGGGTGTTCCCCATCGTGGGCTCACTGATCATGGCGGTGGGGCTGTATCTGCTCTCCCGGATGGGTCCCGGCACCGGGGTGTGGCTGGAGTCGCTGTACATGCTGGTGCTCGGGGTCGGTATCGGGCTGGCCATGCAGGTGCTGACGATCGCCGTGCAGAACACGGTCGACTACGCGGACCTGGGTACGGCGACGTCGGGTGTGACGTTCTTCCGTACGCTCGGCAGCTCCTTCGGCACGGCGGTCTTCGGCACGATCTACGCCAACGCCCTGAAGCCCAATCTGACCGACGGCGTCGCCGCGGCGGCGCGGGCCGGCGGCGACCCCGCGACGCTGGCGAAGGCGGCGCAGAGCCCGGCGGGGCTGCACGGACTTCCTCCCGCGCAGTCGGCGCCATTGGCCCAGGCGTACGCGGACACGCTGCACACCGTGTTCCTGTGGACGGTGCCGGTCGCGGTCCTGGGGTTCTTCGTGGCGCTCTTCCTGAAACAGGTGAAGCTGCGGGACACGGCTCGGGTCGGCTCCACGGACATGGGCGAGGGCTTCGCGCAGCCCGGCACCGGCGACTCGGCCAAGCTCCTCGAATTCGCGGTGGCCAAGATCCTGCGCGGAGTCGGTCCGGACACGGCCCGGCGGATCATCGCGGGCTCGGACACCCGGCTGGACATGGCGGGCGCCTGGGCGGTGATGCAGGTCGAGCTGTTCACGCGCATGGTGGGCCATGCGGGTCTGCGGCTGATCGCGACCCGGCACCGGCTGCCGCACGAGGTGCTGGTGCCGGTCTTCGACCGGATGGTCGAGGAGGGCTATCTCACCGGCGACGGTCATCTGTTCACCCACACCGCCGCCGGGAGCCGGGAGGCCGCGGCGATCACCGACGCATGGGCGCGATGGCTCAACGAGCGCCTGGACGAGCACGGAGCACGACCGGACGACCGGCAGCTGAGGGCGGCGGTGGACGTGATCGCCAAACGGCTGCTGGCGGAGGACCTGGCGCAGGAGCTGGCGCCGGACAAGGCCCTGGTGGGCACGGCGGGCTGAAGAAGGCCGACCGCCGCGCCCGCGCGTCAGTCGACGAAGACCGCGGCCGAGTACACCCAGGCGCCCTCATGACGGACGAAGCGGCTCTTCTCATGGAGCGAACCAGGCCGCCCGCTGTCCGTGTAGTGCGCACGGAAGGTGACCGTGCCCGTGGCGTGGAACGGGCTGCCGTCCGTCGTCTCCAGCACCTCCAGGCGCACCCATCGCATCGCGGGGTCGAAGTCGACGACGGGCGGCCGGGTGTCGGGGTGCCAGCTGCGCAGCAGGTACGCCTCGTCCCGGACGACGAAGGCGGCGTACCGGGAGCGCATCAGCGACTCGCAGGTCGGCGCGGCGGCGGTCCCGGCGTGCAGGCGGCCGCAGCACTGCGCGTAGGTGGCGGGCAGGCCGCACGGGCACGGCGATTCCGCGGTGATCGCGGGGGTCCGTGCTCCGGCGGTGGCGGTCCGCCCCGGTCGTGTGGTGCGTCGTGACATGTGTCCATTGTGACCCGCGGTGCGGCCGGACCGGGGCGCCGGGGTGCTGCCGCCGATCACCCGGCCGGCCGGTGACGGCGGGGCGCGGTCAGACCTTGCGGGCCACGCCCGCGTAGCCCGGGATCGGCTCGTCGCCGGGGACCTCGATGACCTCGCCGAGCTCCGGGTGCCAGTTCGCGGCGAGCGAGACCCCGGGCTCGACGAGTTCGAGTCCGTCGAAGAACGTGGTGACCTCGGCGTGGGAACGCAGGCGCAGCGTCATCCCCCGGGCCCGGTACATGGCGGAGGCCTGTGCCGCGCCCTCGGGGTCGAAGTCCCCGGTGGTGTGCGAGAGCACCAGGTAGCTGCCGGACGGGAGCCGCTCGACGAGCCGGTCGACGAGTTCGGCCGCGCCGTCCTCGTCGTCCAGGAAGTGCAGCAGGGCGAGCAGCGACAGGGCGATCGGCTTGCCGAAGTCGAGAATCTCGCCGGCCGCTTCGAGGATGGCTTCCGGCTTGCGGGCGTCGGCCTGGATGTACTCGGTGGCGCCCTGCGGGGTGGAGCGCAGCAGGGCCGCGGCGTGTGCGAGGACGATGGGGTCGTTGTCGCAGTAGACGATGCGGGCGTCCGGGGCGGTCCGCTGGGCGATCTGGTGGAGATTCGGCTCGGTCGGTATGCCGGTGCCGATGTCGAGGAACTGACTGATGCCGTTCTCGGCCAGCCATCGGGTGGCCCGGTGCATGAAGGCACGGTTCACCCGGGCCATGTCCCGCCCGCGCGCGTCGAGGGCGAGCAGCTGCCGGGCCATCTCTTCGTCGACCGGGTAGTTGTCCTTGCCACCGAGGAACCAGTCGTACATCCGGGCAGGATGGGGCTTGGTGGTGTCGATCTCGATGCCTTGGGGTTCGTGCCCGGTCATAGCGCGCTCCATGGGTCCATAGGTCGGCGAACAACAAGAGTGTGGGGCCGGGGCCGCTCCGGCGCTGCGGATTCGGGCAAGAAGGCCCCTCCCGGCGGGAGGGCCTCGACATCAGGTGAGCAGGAAGTCCGCCTGACCGGACTTGGCCCCCTGGATGAATGCCGCGATCTCACGGGGGGTGTAGATCAGGGCCGGGCCGTCGGGATCGGCGGACTGACGTACGGCGATTCTGCCGTCGGACAGCTTCATCGCCTCGACGCAATTGCCTCCGTTCCCACCGCTCCACGGCTTGTGCCAGCCCTCGGAGCCGAGTTCGGCGGCCGGCATGCCGTTGTATATGGGATCCATCACAGCTCCTTGCGGAAGTCCCGGAGGATTTCCTTCGTGCGTTGTGCAGTTGCGGCCTGAGCCGCCATGCGGTCCATGACTTCGAGGTAGGAGGCCACCTCGGGGCGCGCGTCGAAGTAGACGGCTCCGGTCAGGTACTCGCTGTAGACCATGTCGGGGAGTTCGGGGACACCGAAACGGAAGAGGACGAACGGGCCGTAGGTGCCCGGATGGTGTCCTGTGGAGAATTCCGCGATCTGCAGCGTCACATGCGGCATCTCGGTCGCTTCGAGCAGCTGGTCGATCTGCTCCCGCATGGCTTCGACGCTGCCGACGGGGCGGCGCAGGACCGTCTCGTCCATCACCACCCACAGCTTCGGGGCGTCCGGCCGGGTGAGCAGGGACTGGCGCTGCATCCGCAGCGCCACATGGCGCTCGATGTCCTCGGGTCTGGTCTGGCCGACGGCTCCGGTGCGCATCACCGAGCGCGCGTAGTCCTCGGTCTGCAGCAGTCCGGGGACGAAGTGCGGCTCGTACATGCGCAGGAGGCTCGCGGCGCCCTCCAGGCTGACGTACATGCTGAACCAGTCGGGCAGCACGTCGTGGAACCGCTGCCACCAGCCGGGTTTATTGGCCTCTTCGGCGAGCACCACGAAGGCTTCGGTCTCGTCGTCGGCGACCCCGTACGCCTTCAGCAGCATCTGCACATAGGGGATCTTGAGAGCGACCTCGGCGGTCTCCATCCTGCGTATCGTCGCAGGTGCGACCCGCAGCACCTTGGCAGCCTGGTCACGGCTCAGGCCGACGCGCTCCCGCAGATCCTGCAGGCGCTTGCCGAGAACGACCTGACCCACGGTCGGGGCGGACCGCGGTTCGCTCACTTCAGACCTCCCCATGCGCTGTTTGCGAGCAGTGTGCCATGCGTGGGCCGACCAGAACACAGCCACTCTGAAAATTTCAGAGTGCCCCTTGCCAAGTGTTCACGACAGGGGGAGAGTTGGTGAGTGAACCAGTTCACGAAGTCTCGCCCGCCCTCATTCACGTGGGAATGCGGAGCGTGACGCAGCCCCCACTGTGAGGAATCGGTTGTGGCACCTGGCAGTGCGCTCATCCCCCGGCTCATGGATCTCAGTCCCGGGACGGAGGCGCTCCGGTACTGCTTCGCCCTGCCCGCGCACCCCGAGTCCGTGGCCGGTGCGCGGAGACTGACCCGGGCCCGGCTCGACAAGTGGCAGCTCGACGCGGACGCCCATGACTCGGCGCTCCTGATCGTTTCGGAACTGGTCACCAACGCGGTGGTGCACACCATGAGCTCTCGCGTCGTGTGCGAGCTGCGCCGCCTCGACAGACGGCTGCGCATAGCCGTGCAGGACCAAGGACACCAGCCCGGCGGGCCGCAACTGCGGCGGACCACCGACGACGAGCACGGACGCGGCCTGCTGCTCGTCGACGCGATGTGCAGTTCCTGGGGTTCCCGCGACGCGGGCAACGGCTCGGGCCGCATCGTCTGGGCGGAACTGCCGCACGGCTCGGAGCACCCATGCTGAAGAACGCCATGTCCCATCTGCTCGGCACGCGACGCACCCGTGAGCCCCGACCGCCCGCCGGCACGGCGGGCACGGTGCGGTTGCCGCTGCCGCCCGCACTGTCGGCGAGCCTGGGCTGCGACGCGGTGGGGGTACCGGCCCGGTACGGCTTCCGGCTGATGTCCCATCTGCCGCGCACCGGCTGCGTCTTCGCGGACGCCGACCGCTGGTGGTGGATCGTGCCCTCGGGCTCCGACCTCGATCTGGACTGGCCCCCGCAGGCGGCCTACGCGAAGGGGGCGTTCGTCCCCGCGGTCCGGCCCCGGCTGATCCACCAGCCGGACAACCGCACGCCGTACACCCCGCCGATCCCGCTCTTCCTGATGGTGTGTCAGGTCACCGGTGTGACGCCGTCGTGGGCGCCGTCCGGCGGCGCGCGGGCCGTATCCGCCCCCTGACCTGCTGATTCACCCGCCGGACACCCCGGTCACGCTGCGTTGTCAGTGGCCCGTTCTACTGTGGCACAACTGATCGAAAAGCCCGCGGCGGAGCGGGCTGCGGGCGGGAAGGGGCGGAGCTGTGCGCCGCTGGGAATATGTCGAGGGCACTGCGTCGAAGTTCTGGGAGACCGAGGCCGAGGGCGCCGTGGTGACGGTGCGCTACGGGCGGTGCGGAAGCGACGGACGTACGCAGACCAAGGAGTACGCGTCGGCCGAGGCCGCGACTGCACAGGTCGTCAGAACGATCGCGGAGAAGGAGAAGAAGGGGTACCGAGAGGTCGGCGCGTCGGCTTCGGCCCCGGCTGCTCCCGCTGCGACGGCGCCCGCGACCGCCCCCGATGAGGTTACGGACGAAGGCGCGCCCGTTCTCCCCGACGAGGACACCTTCACCCTGCCCGCCAGCTGGAAGCGGGTGCTCCACCCTCGGCGCGGCGGAGTGCGCCGCGGGCCGGTCAAGGTGCGGCGGGAGGCGTTCGACACGATCGAGGCCAGGCTCGCGGAGAATGCCGCCTGGATCCAGGAGTTCGCGGACTCGCCGCGTTCGGACGCCGCGGTGGCCCAGTCGCTGCGCGCACACCTCGGCACAGACCCCTCACCGGTCGGTGCGGCCGCGCTGACCGCGATCGTCGATGCTCCGGGGTGGGCGGACTTCTGGTCCGAGCGCTACGGCCTGCCGTTCGCCGCACGGACCGCGACCGAGGTGTTCTCGGTCGACGCCGACTGGCAGCAGAGCGGCCTCAAGCGGGGCGCGCCCCGGCTGTTGGCACTCCCGGCCCCCCGCCACGCGTACTGGTCCTGGCATCACCGGGCACCGATCGACCGGGTCCGCGCGCTGCTCGCCGCGGCCGACGAAGAGACCTACCGGGCCGCGGTCGAGGCACTGGCCGAGTGCCGCACCGACACCCTGCGCAAGATCATCGTCTCCTACCTGGTGCCGAGCGAGACCGACTGGGTGGACGAGCTCTGCGCGGATCCCGCGGTGAGCGCGGAGCAGGACCGCACCCTGCGTGCCATGGTGTTCAGCTCGTTGTACTCGGCCGACCAGCTGGCGCTGCTTCCCTACCGCCCCGATTTCACCCTCGGTGTCGCGGTCATCGCCACGGTGGCGGAGGGCATCGGACCGGCCGTCTCCCAGTCGCTGGCCGACACGCTCGACGGCAACCACTACTACTCGGACAACGTGAAGCTCGCCGCCGACGCCCTGGCCGAGCTGCCCACCGACGAGGCCTTTCTCGGCCTGCTGGCGCATGCGGACTCCAAGCATGTCCGCCCCTCGCTCCTGGAAGCGATGCGCCGCTATCCGGTGCGTGCGGTGCGCCTGCTGGCCGCCGAGGCGGGCGGCCGTTCGGCTGCGGCGTCCCGGTCGTTGCAGCTGCTCCGGAGTCATGTCGGTGCCCACCGTGAGCTGCTGACGCCGGTGCTCGACGGTCTCGGCCCCGAGGTCGTGGAGATCGTCGACCCGCTGCTCAATCCGGCGGACCTGATCGCCGACGCGCCGGCGGACGCCCTGCCGGCCGTGCTGACGGCTCCGCCGTGGTCCCGGCCCCGCACCACCGTCAAGGCCAAGGCCGTGACGGGGCTGACCGCGGTGTCCGAGCCCTCCCTGGAGTGGCTGCCCGAGGAACAGGCGGCCTGGGCGGCCACCTCCTCCTGGTACACCACCAAGCGGAACAACGGCGACTTGAACGAGCACATCGACGTCCTGCGCCACGGCGCGGCCTCGGAAGGGCTGCGTCCTGCGTGGGTGTTCGTCCACGGCGACGAGGAAGTGGTCGCCCCGCTGCTCGCCTCCTGGGACCCGACCGACCTGTGGGACGGCGAGGACACGCTCAAGCCGATCGCGGCACGCTTCGGCCTGGCCGCGCTGCCGTTGCTGTTGCGCGTCGTGCCCCGGCAGCCGGGGTCGCTCGCCCCACTGCTGCTCCCGTACGTCGATGTGGACGTCGCCCGGTCCATGGCGAACTGGGCGGTCCGGCTCAAGTCCACTGCGACGACCGCCCGTTCCTGGTTCGCCCGGCACGGCGTCGCGGCCGCGCCGCTCCTGGTGCCGGACTCCGTGGGCAAGGTGGGCGCCGCGCGGCGCTCCGCCGAGCAGGCGCTGACGCTGATCGCCACGGTGCACGGCGACGACGTGGTGCGCGAGGCCGCCCGGACGTACGGCGCGGAGGCGGCGGCCTCGGTGGACGGGTTGCTGGCCGCGGACCCGCTGGAGCGGGCGCTGCCCGCCAAGATGCCGGTACTGCCGGGGTGGGCGGAGCCCTCGGTGCTGCCGCAGATCGTGGTCCGGTCCGGCGGCGCGCTGCCGGTGGCGGCGACGCGCCACACCCTCATGATGCTGGCGCTGTCGAAGCCCGGTGAGGTGTATCCGGGAATCGCCTCGCTGACCGAAACGGCCACTGCCGATTCGCTCGCCGAGTTCGCCTGGGCCCTGTTCGAGCAGTGGCGGCTGGCGAACATGCCCGCGAAGGAGTCGTGGGCCCTGCACGCGCTGGCGCTGCTGGGTGACGACGAGACGGTCCGCCGGATCACGCCTGTCCTCCGTTCCTGGCCCGGTGAGGGGGCACACCACCGGGCCGTGGAAGGACTCGACGTGCTGGCGTCCATCGGCAGCGATGTGGCGCTCCTGCATCTGCACGGCATCTCGCAGCGGGTCAAGTTCAAGGCGCTCAAGGTGCGGGCCCAGGAGAAGATCTCCGAGGTCGCCGCAGGGCTGGGGCTGACCGGCGAGCAGCTCTCCGACCGTCTGGTTCCGGACTTCGGCCTGGACACGGACGGCTCGACCGTCGTCGACTACGGCACCCGTTCGTTCACGGTCGGCTTCGACGAGCAGCTGCGGCCGTACGTGCTGGACGGTGACGGCAAGCGCCTCAAGGACCTCCCGAAGCCGGGCGTCCGGGACGACGCGGAGCTCGCCCCCTCGGAACGCAAGCGGTTCATGGCGCTCAAGAAGGACGTCCGGACGATCGCCTCGGACCAGGTGAGGCGTCTGGAGGCCGCGATGGTGACCGGACGGTCCTGGACCGCCCAGGAGTTCACGGAGCTGTTCGTCGGTCATCCGCTGCTCTGGCACCTGGTGCGCCGGCTGGTCTGGCTGAGCGAGACGGACGGTGCGGCGCGCACCGCGTTCCGGGTCGCGGAGGACCGTACGTTCGCCGACGCCGAGGACGATGTCTTCGACCTGCCGGACGACGCGACCGTGCGGCTCGCGCACCCGCTGCACCTCGACGACGAACTGACCGCCTGGTCCGAGGTGTTCGCCGACTACGAGATCCTGCAGCCGTTCCCGCAGCTCGGGCGCACCGTGCTCGCGCTGCCCGAGGAGGAGTCCGCCGGATACCGGCTGGCCCGGTTCGAGGGCCTCAAGGTGCCGATCGGGAAGGTGCTCGGGCTGGAACGGCGCGGCTGGCGGCGCGGGACGCCGCAGGATGCCGGGGTGGAGCGCTGGATCTCCAAGCGGCTTGGCGACGACTGCTATCTCGTGATCGCACTGGACCCCGGCATCGCGGTCGGTGTGGTCGACATGTTCCCCGAGCAGACCCTGGAAACGGTCTGGCTCGACGACCGGCCCGATGATCACTGGACGCGTCGCAGCCACTCGCTCCGCTTCGCCGGGATGGATGCGGTGACCGTGTCCGAGCTCCTCGTCGACCTGGCCGAACTCACCGAGGGCGTCGCATCGTGACCAAGAGGGACGAGACCCGTACCGAGGCATCGGACGACGGCGCTGCACCGGTGCAGCGGCCCCCGGCCGAGGTGCGGTACGCCGAGGAGCTGGCGGCACTGCGGGCGGAGGACCGTGATCCGCGTCCGCCCGGCTGGGAGCTGAGCCTGCGTGCGGCGCGCCGGTTCGTCATCGGTGACGCGGAGACGGGCATCGGCCGGAAGTTCGTCGGCAACCCTTCACTGGTGGACCGGGCTCTGGTGACGCTCGCGACGAGCCGTGGGCTGATGCTGGTCGGAGAGCCGGGCACCGCCAAGTCGCTGCTCTCCGAACTGATCGCGGCCGCGGTCAGCGGGGACTCGACGCTCACGGTGCAGGGTGGTGCGGCCACCACCGAGGACCAGATCAAGTACGGCTGGAACTACGCGCTGCTGGTTGCCGAGGGGCCCTCCACCCGGTCGCTCGTCCCGGCCCCGATGCTGCGCGGCATGGCGGAGGGCAGGCTCGTCCGGTTCGAGGAGATCACCCGCTGTCCGCTGGAGGTGCAGGACTCGCTGCTGTCGCTGCTCTCCGAGCGGGTGGTGGCCATCCCCGAGCTGACCGGGCCCGACGGCATGGTCTTCGCCCGGCAGGGCTTCAATGTCATCGCCACGGCCAACACCCGGGACCGGGGCGTCAACGAGATGAGCGCGGCGCTCAAGCGGCGGTTCAACTTCGAGACGGTCTTCCCGATCCCCGACCTGGACACCGAACTGGCCCTGGTGGAGGCCGAGGTGACGACGCTGCTGCGGCGCTCCGGGGTGGAGCCGCCGCCGGACCGGGATGTGCTGGAGGTCCTGGTCGGTACGTTCCGGGAGCTGCGCGCGGGGGCCGGTGAGAAGGGCGGGGCCGGCACCGGAGCGGACCGCCCCTCGGCGGTGATGAGTACGGCGGAGGCCGTGTCCGTCGCCCATGCGGTGGGGGTGCGCGGCTGGTTCCTGCGCGGCGAGCCGGGCAGTGCCGCCGATGTGGTGGCGTGTCTGGCGGGTACGGCGGCGAAGGACAGCCCGGAGGACCTGGCCCGGTTGCGACGCTTTCTGGAGCAGCAGGTGCCGCGCCGTCGCGGCCCGCACTGGAAGGCCCTGCACGACGCACGCCATCTGCTGGCCGACTGATGTCCGCGGTGTTCCTGGGGGTGCGTCACCACTCCCCCGCCTGCGCACGGCTGGTCGAGCGGACCATCGAAGAGCTGCGGCCCGCCCAGGTGCTGGTCGAGGGTCCTGCCGAGATGAACGGACGGCTGGACGAACTGCTGCTCGGGCACGAGCTGCCGGTCGCGGTGTTCAGCCACTACCGGGACGGGCAGCGGGCCGCGACCTCCTGGGCCCCCCTGTGCGACTACTCACCGGAGTGGGTCGCGCTGCGGGCGGGGCGGGTGGCCGGGGCGGAAGTCCGCTTCATCGATCTGCCGGCCTGGCATCCGGCGTTCGCCGAGCGCGCCAACCGCTATGCCGACGCGGAGGCCCGCTACGAGGAGGCGACGGAGCGGCTGTGCCGGCATTTCGCAGTGGACTCCTCCGACGCCCTGTGGGACCGCCTGTTCGAGGTCGAGCCGGACGACGGTCTCGCCGAGCGGCTCGATGCCTACTTCGAGCTGGTCCGCGGTGACGCGGAGGCCGACGCGGGCGACCGGGCGCGGGAGTCGTACATGGCCGCGTGGGTACGCGCGGCGGTGGACGCCGCCGGGGACCGGCCGGTTCTGGTGGTGACCGGTGGCTTCCACCGGCCCGCGCTCCGTGCGCTCACCGGATCCGGTGAGCGGGGCGGCGCGGACGGCGACGGCTGGGAGCGGGGCGCGGACGGGTGGCCTCTGGTGCCCGCCCCGCCGGACGGCGCCCTGGCCGGGAGTTTCCTCGTGCCGTACTCCTTCCGGCAGTTGGACGCGTTCGCCGGGTACCAGTCGGGGATGCCGTCGCCCGGCTACTACCAGCAGGTGTGGGAGACGGGCCCCGAGGCCGCGGCGGACGGCTTGCTGCGGATGGTCGTCGAGCGGCTGCGGGCGCGGAAGTTCCCGGTGTCCACCGCCGATCTGATCGCCGCCCGGAGTCTGGCCCAGGGGCTCACGGCGCTGCGCGGCCATCCGCGCCCCGCCAGGATCGATGTGCTGGACGGCCTGGCGGGCGCCCTGATCACGGACGACCTGGACCGCCCGCTGCCGTGGACGGGCCGGGGCACGCTGGCGGCGGGTGCCCATCCCGCGGTCGTCGAGATGGTCGCGGCCTGTGGTGGCGACCGCACCGGGCGGCTCCATCCCGGCACTCCGGCGCCGCCCCTGGTGCACGACGTCGCGGCGCAGTTGGCCGGGCTGGCGCTGGACGGCGGCCCGGAGGCCACGTACCGCCTCGATCTCACGGACGCCGCCGACCTGGAACGCAGCCGGGTGCTCCACCGGCTGCGGGTGCTGGGGATTCCCGGCCGGGCACGGACCGCCGGTCCCGCGCACGGCGTGGACCCGGTGTTCACCGAACGCTGGGAGACGCAGCCCGCCGTGGGGCGGGAGGCCGCGCTGGTGGAGGCGGGGGCGTACGGAGCGACTCTGGCCGAGGCGGCGGCCGTCGCGCTCACCGAACGGACGCGGGCTGCCGCGGCGGAGGCCGATCGTCTGGCGGGGGCACTGTTCGACGCCGTGCTCTGCGGGATGGACGGCTTCTCGGACCAGTTGCTCCGCGAACTCTCCTCCTGTGTGGGCGAGTTGAGCATGCCCGGCCCGCTCGGTGACGTACTTGCCACGGCTCTCGGGCTGTGGCGGCACGACCGGGTGTTCGGCATGGCGCGCGGTCCGCTGCTCAGCACCGTGATCGACGGGGCGACGGAGCGGCTGCTGTGGCTCCTGGAGGGTGCGCGTGGCTCGTCGGGCGTGGACTTCTCCCGGCTTCGGGCCGTGGTCGCGGTGCGCGACACGGTGCTGCACGCACCGGAGTTGCTCTCCGTCACCCGGGAGACCGCGGCCGCCATCGCCTGGCGGATCGCCGGCGATCCCGAGGCGCCGATCGATCTGCGCGGGGCCGCGTTCGGGCTGCACAGCGCCCTCGGGCAGGTCCCGGGCACGGCCGGGGATCCGGCCGAGGCGGTGCGTACGGTGGCGAGGGCCGGCACGGATGTGCTCGGCGACTGGCTGGCCGGGCTGTTCGCGCTCGCCCGCGACGAGGTGACGGGCGCGGTGGGGAACGACGGCGGCAACGGGACCGGCGGCGGGGCCGAGTCGCTGATCGATGTGCTGGACGGACTGGTCCGTGCGCTGCCCGACGACGAGTTCCTGTCCGGGCTGCCCGCGCTGCGTCAGGCCTTCGCGTTCTTCCCGCCGCGCGAACGGGACCGGATCGCCGGCCGTCTGCTGGAACGGCGCGGGGTGCGCGGCTCGTCGCGTTCCCTGCTGCGGACCACCGCGGACCCCCTGCTGATCGCCCGCGCCCGCGCTCTGGAGGAGTCCGTGTCCCGACTGCTCGCCCGCTACGAACTGGAAGCCACCCCATGACCACGCCCGAACAAGCACCCGGCCGGGCACCCGTGCCCGAGGAAGGTCCCGGTATGTCTCCCGACGCGGGGCTGGAGCGCTGGCGGCTGGTCCTCGGCTCCGCCGCCGAACGGCACACCGGACCGCTGGGGCCGGGCAACGCCGGACGGGACGCCGCCCTCGACTGGCTCTACGGCCGCGACCCGGACCTCGCCCGACGGGGGGTGCGCCGTTCCGGTGCCGCCCCTCGGGAGGGCGGCGACGGCCCGTCCGCGGTGACCGCGATCGACTGGCTCGACGACATCCACCGGCTCTTCCCGAAGGAGACCATCGAGCGCCTGGAGCGGGACGCCGTCGAGAAGTACGGGATCCAGGAGATCGTCACCGACCCCGCGGTGCTGGAGCGGGTCGAGCCGAGCCAGACCCTGCTGCGTGCCGTGCTGCGCACCAAGCATCTGATGAACCCGCAGGTGCTGCGGCTGGCCCGGCGCATCGTCGAGTCGGTGGTGAAGCAGCTCCTGGCCAGGCTCCAGCCGGAGATCCGCCGGGCGTTCCACGGCACCCGCTCCCGCAGGCCGAGCCGGGTCGCTCTGGCGAGGGACTTCGACTTCCGGCAGACGGTGAAGGCCAATCTCGCCCACTACCAGCCGGCCGAGCGGCGCCTTCTCATCGAGCGCGCCCACTTCCACTCCCGTACCCGGCGCCATGTGACGCAGTGGCAGCTGATCCTGCTGGTCGACCAGTCGGGCTCGATGGCCGGATCGGTCATCCACTCCGCGGTGACCGCCGCGTGTCTGTGGGGCCTGCCCGGCCTCAAGACGCACCTGGTCGCCTTCGACACCCAGGTGGTGGACCTGACCTCCGACGTGACCGATCCGGTGGAGCTGCTGATGCGGGTCCAGCTGGGCGGCGGCACCGACATCGCACGGGCCGTGGAGTACGGCGCGGGCCTCGTGGAGAACCCGCGGCGCGCGATCGTCGCGCTGGTCACCGACTTCTACGAGGGCGGTGACCCCTACCGGCTGGTGCGGGCGGTGCGGAGGCTGGCGGAGCAGGGCTCGACCGTGCTGGGACTGGCCGCGCTCGACGAGAACGCCGATCCGGATTACGACCGTCCGACGGCCGGGAAGCTCGCCGCGGCCGGGGCGCACGTCGGGGCGATGACACCGGGCCGTCTCGCCGAGTTCGTCGCCGAGAGGCTGGGCCGATGACCGAACCGGGAACCGGCGCCGCCGTGCGCCCCGATCTGCTCGCCCTCACTCCGGAGACACTCGCGGCACTGGCCAACCGCGGCCTGGTCAAACGCGCCACGAAGGAGCTGGACGCGGGGACGGTGCCCGCTCTCACGACCGATCCGGACACCACGGTGCGCGCCCGGTTCGACGACGGCACCACCACGGCGCTGCCGCCCGGCACCGGTCTGGACGAGGGCAGCTGCAGCTGCGCCGCACCGGGCGTGTGCCGCCATCTCATCGCCCTGGTGCTGGCCCATCAGCGCACCGCCGAGGCCGATCCGGACAGCGCCCCCGCCACGTTCGCCGCCTGGTCCCCCGGCAGCGCCGACGACGCGGCTCTCACCGAGGCCGTCGGCACCCGCCCGGTCACCGCGGCCCGACGCACCTTCGAGCGGGGCTATGCCGCCGTCGTGCACCGCCCGTCCCCCGATCACCCCGAGCCCCGGGTCGAGCTCCCCACCTGCACGGTGCGTTTCCCGGTACCCGACGAGATCGCGTACGCGTTGACGGACGCGACCGCCGCACTGCGCGGCGAGATGGTGGCGCTCGCGGTGTGGGCGTTCCGCGCCGCCGACGCCGCGGGCACCGACGAGCGTTCCGTGCCCGTGCAGGTCGGTGGCCGCGCCACCGCACCGGCCACGGCCCTGTCCGTGCTGGACGCGGCCGTCGGGCCGGCGGACGAACTGCTGGCCGAGGGCGTGGCCCATGTCGGCGCCGTGCACGGCGGAGCCCTGGCGCGTGCCGGTGCCGCGCTGACCGCCGCATCGATGCACTGGCCCGCGGGTGCGCTCGCCGAGTTGACGGACCAGCTCACGGCGTACGCCGACCGCAACGCCCAGTACCGCCCGGAGTCGGTCGCCGCCCTGCTCACCGAATTGCACGCCCGGCGGCGGGCCGCCGCGCACCCCGGCGTGCTCGGCACCCGCGAGGCCGGGGACACCCCGCTGCGCCGGGTCCGGCTCGTCTCGCTCGGCTGCCGCGTGCACGGCAGCGCGCAGTCCCTGGTCTCCGAGGTGTACTTCGCCCATCCCGGCGCGGGCACCGTCCTCGTACTGCGCAAGACCTGGACGGCCCCCGAGGGCAAGGAGCTCTCCGCCCATCAGCTGTCCACCCGTCGTGTCCTCGCCACCCCGCTGGGCTCGCTGGCCGGTGGAAGCCTGGTCAGCGAGAGCGTCCGGCGCACTCCGAGCCGCGCGCTGACGATCGCCCGGGGCCGGCTCGGTACGACGACCATCACCCCGGTCGGCGGCGCCTGGACGGAGCTTCCCGAACCGCTGCTCGTACGGGACCTGGCCGCCCTGACGGCAGGCTGGGACGGCAGGCCGCCCCGGCTGATCCGGCCGCGGGTCGAGGCGGAGGCGGTCCATGTCGTCGCGCTGTCGGAGGTGGAGAGCGTCGGTTACGACCCCGCCGAGCAACGCCTGGAAGCCGTTGTGCGCGATGCCGCGGGGACCCGGGCGCTGGTGGCGTCGGAGTACCGGCCGGAGTGCCCGGGTGCGCTGGACGCCCTGGCCGACGCGCTGGAGAGCGGCGCCACACACATCAGCGGTTCGCTGCACCGGTCCGGCGGCGGAGTCCGGATCGATCCACTCGGGGTGCTCACCCCGGCGGGGACGGTCGTGCCCGATCTCGCCCCGGGTGACGGCTCCACGGCGCTGGCAGCGGTGGGGCGACGGCCGTCCGATCCGCTGACAGCGGCGCTGGACGAGGCGATATCCGCCATGTCGGCGGTGCCGCACAGCGGGCTGCGTCATCTGAACGTCCCCGCCCGCGCCCGGATCGACGAAGCGGCGACCGCGCTGTCCCGCACCGGCCTGACGCGTGCCGCGGCGCTGCTGCGCGCCTTCGTCGCGACACTGGACGACGGGGCCGGGCCGAACGAGGGGGCTCTCGCCAGCCGTTCCGGGGCGTGGCTGGACGCCCAGCTCCACCTCCTGGTCAGCAGCGAACTCCGCTCCTCCGGGACGGCTTCCGGAACGGCTTCCGGAACGGGCTGAAGACCCCGGTCCCTCTACGGCCGGTTCAGGTAGGCGAGGCCGGGGTGGACCTTGGTGTACCCGTCGACGAGGCGCCGGGCCACGGTCACCGAGTCGACCAGCGGGTGCAGCGCGAAGGCCTTCACGGCAGCGGTGCGGGAGCCGCTCTCCGCAGCGTCCAGTACCGCGCGCTCGACGGCCTTGACCGCGGTGACCAGCCCTACGGCGTGGTACGGAAGCGGGTCGGCGGCGACGGGATGGGCGCCGTTGGCGTCGACCAGGCACGGCGCCTCGATGACGGCGTCCGCGTCGAGCACCGAAAGCGTGGTGCGGTTGCGGACGTTGAGGATGAGCGAGGTCCGTTCGTTGCGGGCGACGGCCCGCATGAGGGCGAGCGCCACCTTCTCGTAGCCGCCGGACTCCAGATCGCTCTCGGCCCGCTCGCCGACCCCGGCGACCTCCCTGTTCTCCGACATGTAGGTGGCTTCGCGCTCGGCGCGAGTACGGTCCCAGGCGGACAGGGCGGGGGTGGCCGGGTCCTTCATCCGGGCGTAGAAGCCTTCCTGCTGCTCGCGGAGGAAGGCGCCGCGGGTCTGCTCGGCGTCCTGGTAGGCGCGTACCGCTTCCCGGTTGAAGTAGTAGTAGTGCAGGTATTCGTTGGGGACGGCGCCCAGCGAGCGCAGCCAGTCGGTGCCGAAGAGCCGGCCCTCCTCGAAGGAGCCGAGGAGCTCCGGGTCCGCGAACAGCCTCGGGAGTTCGTCCCGGCCGTCGACGTGCAGTCCGCGGACCCAGCCAAGATGGTTGAGCCCGACGTAGTCGATCCGGGCCCGGTCGGGGTCGGCGCCGAGTACCCGGGCGATGCGGCGGCCGAGGCCCACCGGGGAGTCGCAGATGCCGATGACCCGGTCGCCCAGATGCCGGGACATGGCCTCGGTGACCAGGCCGGCCGGGTTGGTGAAGTTGATGACCCATGCCTCGGGCGCGAGCCGCGCGATGCGCCGTGCGAGGTCCACGGCCACCGGCACGGTGCGCAGGCCGTACGCGATGCCGCCCGCGCCGACCGTCTCCTGGCCGAGTACGCCTTCGTCGAGGGCCACCCGTTCGTCGGCCGCCCGGCCTTCGAGGCCGCCGACACGGATCGCCGAGAAGACGAAGTCGGCGCCGCGCAGTGCTTCGTCGAGTTCGGTGGTGGCGGTGACGGTGGGCGCGTCCGGGACACCGGCGGCCTGTTCTCCGAGCACCCGGGCCACGGCGGTGAGCCGGTCCGCGTCGGTGTCGTGGAGGGTGACCGCCGATACGCGGCCTTCGGCGTGGTCGGCGAGCAGCGCCCCGTACACGAGAGGAACCCGGAATCCGCCGCCGCCCAGAATTGTCAGCTTCACGCTTCCGCATGGTACGGGGGCCGGACCGGACCGGGGTCGAGCGACTCCGTACGGCAGCTCTCACCTGGCGGTCGAGGACGCCACCGGGTCGGTCACCCGAGGACGGGGGCCCGAGGACGGCGCCCGGCCCGGCGGCCGAGGACCCTAGGGTCCTCGGCCGCCGGGCCGGGTGCCGGTCATGCCTTCGCCCCGAGGGGCATGTCGGGTCAGCTGCCGCTCCACCAGCGCGAAACGGAGCGCCACAGCCTCACCGGTGCGGATTCGCCGCGCTGCTGCGGGATCCGGCCGACGGCGGACGGTTCGGAGGCCGTGTTCCCCGATTCGTCGACGGCCGTGACCGCGGCCGTGGCAGTGGCCGTGACCGTCGCACCCGTGGGCGCGGCGGCCGGGGCGCGACCGGGTGTGGGGGCGGTGTGCCGGACCGTCGACTGCACCTCCCAGTCCTGGCTCTGCGGGTTGGGCCTCCCCATGGACGGCGGTTCCTTGTCGTCCTGCGGCGGGCGCGCGGCGAAGTCCGCCGGAAGCTCGACCAGGTGCCGGCCCATGATGTTCCCGATCCAGCTCAGCTCGCTCTCCTCGACGGCGAGTTCGAGGTCGGGCAGCCGCATCAGCAGGGCGTCGACACCGACGTCCGCGACGGCTCGTCCGATGTCCTGCCCGGGGCATTCATGCGGGCCGCCGCTGAACGCGAGATGGGCGCGGTTGCCCGCCATGTCGGCGCCCAGATCGGGCCGGACCACCGGGTCGGTGTTGGCCGGCGCGATACCGACGATCAATGCGTCGCCCGCCTTGATCTGCTTGCCGCCGAGCTCGGTGTCACCGACCGCCCAGCGGCCGAAGACCGCGGTGAACGGCGGCTCGTCCCACAGCGTCTGCTCGACCGCCTCGGGCACCGTCATGTGACCACCGCTGAGCCTGGCCCGGAATCGCGGGTCGGTGAGCACCATGCGCAGGACGTTGGCGATCAGGTTGGCGGTCGCCTCGTAGGAGGCGATGAGGACCAGCCGGAGATGCTCGCTGACCTCCTGGTCGTTCAGCCCTGCGGGGTGCTCGACGAGCCAGGTGGCGAAGTCGTCCGCGGGCGCGCGCCGGCGGCGCTGGACGAGCCGGGTCAGCGCGTCGAGAACATAGGCGTTGCTCGCGACGGCGGTCGCCGTGCCCCGGGTCATGTCGCGGGCGGCCTGGACCATCCGGTCGTTGTACTCCTCGGGCATGCCGATGATCGCGCACATCACCATCATCGGCAGCCGCTCGGCGAACTGGCTGACCAGGTCGACACGGCCCTGCTGGCAGAAGTCGTTGACGAGCCGGTTGCTGTAGCGGTTGACGTGACGGCGGACGCCGCGGGTGTCGATCCGGCCCATGCTGTCGGTGACCGCGCCGCGCAGGCGTTCATGGGTGGCGCCGTCGGCGAACACGCACACGGGCTGCCAGGTGAAGATCGGGGCCAGCGGGTGGTCCGGGGCGACGCTGCCGTCCTGCAGGGCCCGCCACCGCCGGGAGTCGCGGGAGAACTGCGAGGGCGTACGCGTCATGTGCAGGTTCTCGCTGTGCCCGAGGACCAGCCAGGCGGGTACGTCTCCGTGCAGCAGCACGGGAGCCACGGTGCCGTGTTCGGCGCGCAGTTTGTCGTAGAGCCCGTGGGGGTCCCGCTCGGCCTCCGGGCCGTAGAACCGGCGCAGTCCGCCGGGGCCGACGCCGAGACCGTGGGCCGGGCACTCGGGGGGCGGAACCGGCCCCTGGGCCGCTCCGGGCTCGTAGTGGAATGGGGTTGTCACGATCGCTCCAGGGATCAGGCTTCCAAGTACCGGACGATGGGGGATGCGCGCGGGGGGGTTGGTACTGCGGTCAGGCGAGCGGGAGGGCCAGAGTGTGCAGATAACGCATCAGGGTCATCAGCACGTCGCGGCTGGAACCGCGCAGTCGGGCGTCGCAGTCGATCATCGGGACCTCTTCGGGAAGGTCCAGGGCGCTCCGCAGCGCCTCCACGGGATGTTTCGGGGCGTCGGGGAAGGTGTTGATGGCGACGACGAACGGCACGCCGCGCTCCTCCAGCCTCCCGATGACGTCGAAGCTGACTTCGAGCCGCCGGGTGTCGATGAGGACCACCGCGCCGAGGGCACCTTCGAACAGGCCGTTCCACAGGAACCAGAACCGTTCCTGGCCCGGGGTGCCGAACAGATAGAGGATCAGCTCCTCACTGATGGAGATCCGGCCGAAGTCCATGGCGACGGTGGTGGCGGTCTTGCTCTCCACCCCGAAGTTGTCGTCCACGCCGACACCGGCCTGGGTCATGGTCTCCTCGGTGGTCAGCGGCCGGATCTCGCTGACGGAACCGACCATGGTCGTCTTGCCGACCCCGAACCCGCCGACGATCACGACCTTCACCGCGGCTGTCGCCGTGGTGGGAAGGACGTCCTCGCGCCGGGGGCCGGTGATCGTGTCAGAGCTTCTGAAGTCCATGCATCACCGCTTCGAGAAGGGACCTGTCCGGGAGGGTGGCGCGGACGATGGGTGCGCGCGATTCGATGAGTCCGGCAGCGAGGAGTTCGGTGAGGAGCGAGGTCACCACGCTGAAGGGCAGACCCAGGTACGCCGAGATCTCGGCGACGGATAACGGTGCCTGGCAGAGCCGCAGGATCACGGCCTGCTCGGGCTGGACCGTCGGCGTCGGCTGTGCCTGCGCGACGATCATCGTGACCAGATCTAGCTGTGCCCGCTCGCTGCCGTCGGGATCGCCGGTGATCACGTACAGCCGTTCCGGGTCGCTCAGTGCCGGATCGGCCGTTCGGCGTTCTCTTCGGGGAGAGTTCATCCGGCCTGCCCGTCGTGGCGCGGCGGACTCGTCAGGTGGGCACCGATCCTGACGACCATGTCGCGCATCCGCGATCCGACGAGTCCCGCATCGACCGTCTCACCGGCCAGGACGGCGAGGTACGCGCCCGTTCCGGCGGCCATCAGGTAGAAGAAGCCACCGGTCACTTCGATGACGACCAGTCGCATGAGACCGTCGCTGTACGGGATTTCGGAGGCGACGGCGGCGGCCAGGCTCTGCAGTCCGGCACAGGCCGCCGCGAGGCGGTCGGCGACGTCGGGGTCGCCGCCGTGCCGGGCGATACGCAGACCGTCGGCGGAGAGCACCACGATCTGGTGGATGTCCGGTACGTCGTCGGCCAGTTCCTTGAGCATCCAGTCCATGTTTCCCCGCTGCTGGATCACTTCAGGTCTCCCTTGTCCCACGCATCGTCAGAGTCTTCGTCGGTCTTCGGGTCCTGCGGCACGCCGTTGACCGCGTTGGTGAAGGCCTCCAGCCAGAGCCCGGGGGGCTGCTCCTTGCCGCCGGAGCCGCCGGGTCCGTGGCCGTGGCCGTTCGTGTGGCCGTTGGTGTAGCCGTTGCGCTGGCCTGCGGTGGGGTCGACGGGCTGGGCCGGGAGGTTGTGCGAGCCCAGGGGTGCCCGGCCGCGACTGCGGCGTTGCGGGAGCCCGCCCGCGGTCCACTCGGTCACCACGGGGACGTCGTCCTCCATGGCGGCCGCGGGAACGACCGGCCGGGTGACCGGCGCGACCGGCCCGGTGGCGGGTCGCTGGGCCACGGGGGTACGGGGCTTGCGGCGGGCCGGCACGACGTGCTTCATCGCCTCCTGGTCGATGTCGCTGGTGGGCCTCGACGTGGCGCCGATGCCGTGGGCGATACCGGGAGCGGGTCCGGTGGTGATCATCGCGCGGGGCACGATGAGCACGGCGCGGACACCGCCGTACGCGGACTGCCGCAGCGAGACCTGGAGGTCGTACATCCGCGAGAGCCGGCCGACGACGGCCATGCCGAGCCGCGGGGACTCGCCGAGGTCGTTCATGTTGGAGCCGGCCTGGGCCCTGGCGAGCATGTTCTCGGCCCGCGAGCGGGCCTCCTCACTGAGCGAGACACCGCCGTCCTCGATCTCGATGGCGATGCCGGTCTGCACCTCGACGGCGGTGACGTGCACCCGGGTCTGCGGGGGCGAGTAGCGGGTGGCGTTGTCCAGGAGTTCGGCGCAGGCGTGGATGAGCGGCTCGACGGCGGTGCCGATGATGGCGACCTTGGCGATCGAGTGCAGATCGACGCGGGGGTATTCCAGGATCCGCGACATGGCGCCGCGCAACACGCTGAACAGCGGTACGGGCTTGGGCCACTGGCGGCTGGGCCGGGCGCCGCCGAGTACCGCGATGGAGTCGGCGAGGCGGCCGATCAGCGCGGTGCCGTGGTCGATGCGGAGCAGGTCGTCGAAGACGTCGGGGTTGCGCCCGTGGTGCTCCTCCATCTCGCGCAGTTCGCTCGCCTGGCGGTGGACGATCGCCTGGACGCGCCGGGCGACGTTGACGAAGGCGCGCTGCGCGGAGTCGCGCATCGCCTCTTCGTTGTCGATGATGTTCAGCACCGTGTAGACGAGGGTGCGTTGGGCGTCCGGCAGGTCGCGGTACAACTCGTCCGCGTCGACGACGTCGCGGAGCACCTCCTCGGGCGAATTGCCCACGCGCAGCCGGTGGATGGCGGCGGGCAGGAGTTCCTTGCTGATCCGCACGGTCTCGTCGTCGTGGGTGGCGATGCGCCGCTCCAGATCGGCGAAACGCCGTTCGTACACCGCGCGCTGAGCACGCAGATCGCGCGCCCGGCGGGCGAGTTGGACGCTCAACGCGACGGCCACGACAGTGGCGACGGTGCCGCACCACATGACTGGTATCCGCGCGGCCTCGGAAACCAGTGCCACCGCGGCGGCGGTGGCGCCGCCCATCAGGAGCACGGGCAGCAACACGGCACGAGCGACTGGGATTTCTCGGTCGATCGGCGGTGATTCAACACGAACCATCTAAGACCTCTGGCGGTTGATTCTGGACGTATGCACGCTTACAGGACAGTCGTGAACAAGCGCTCGAATTCATATCAACTCGACTTCACTGCGCGTGAGCTTAGTCAGATCGAATCAGTGCTTCGGCATATTCACCCAACCCCCTGCGCGAGCGCTTCAGCGGTAATACACTCACGAGATTTTGCACGCACCGCCGTCACGCGCACACAAGGAGTGACACCCGGCGCGATCCGGCGAGGAAGGGAGTCGTTCGTACCGGAGAACGGGACAGTGTCCGAGCCGACCGAGGGTGTACGGCCAGGCCACCCTGCCGAGCACGTACGGTGGCGGCGGCAGTTGAGCGACTCACCCCGGCCTGCCACTCCGTCCTGTCCCGCAGCACGGGACAGACGTACATGTGATCGAACCGGATCGAAAGGAGCACATTCATGACTCACGGGCGGGTGGACGGCCGGGTCACCGAACTGACACCGGTACCGAAGGGGCACGGACACACCATGGGGCCCGATCGGGGCTACACCATCGAGTCGCTGGACACCGGGCTCCGGCTGATGCAGCTCTTCCTCACCCATGACACGCTCACCGTCTCCGAGGCCGCCGGGCTGCTCTCCGTGGGCCGGTCCACCGCGCACCGGGTGCTCAGCACCCTGGAGGGACGCGGCTTCGCGATCCGGGACTTCTCCGGCCGCGGTTACTCGGCCGGTCCGGAGCTGGTCCGGCTCGGCCGCCCGGCGGGATTCGGCACGGCCGTCCGCGAACGGCTGGGAGCGGTACTGGAGGACGCGCTGCGACGGACCGGCGAGACGGTGCAGAGTGCGGCGCTGATCGGCGACCGGATCGTCGTCACCGACGGCCGCGAGTCCCCGCATCCGGTGCGGGTGATGCCGGAGGTCGGCGGTACGCACCCCGCCCACGCCACGTCGGGCGGGAAGATGCTGCTCTCCCGGATGACGACGGAACAGGTCTGCGCCCTCTACCCGCGGGAGGAGCTGCCCGCGGCCACGCCGAGCACCGTCTCCTCGCGCTCCGCGCTGCTCGCCGAACTGGAGGAGATCCGCTCCCGCGGATACGCGCTCAGCCGCGGGGAGTCGGTCCGGGGCATGAACACCGTGGCCGTACCGCTGGCGGGATCGAGCTGGCGCGACCGGCTCGCCCTGATGGCGTCGGCACCCGCCGACCGCGGCGACGACGCGGCGCTCGCCCGTCGCGCCGAGGAACTCCACGTGTCCGCCGCGCTGTTGGGCACGGCCTGAGTGATCCCTGCCGTGCAGCCGGGGAGGAGCGCGCGCCGGAGCGGACCACCCGAGCACGATGGTCCGCTCCGGCGGCCTGCTCCGGCTTCCGGGCCGGCCGGGGTCCCTACGCCCGGAGTTCGATGCTGTGCGCGTCCACCAGGGCGGCGATCCGGGCGAGAACCTCGTCCGCGGGCTGCGGCTCCAGCCGGGTTCCGTCGCGCAGGCGCAGGGCCACGTGTCCTTCGGCCGCTTCCCTGGCCCCGATGACCGCCTGGCAGGGCGCCAGGCGCGCTTCCCGGATGCGGGCGCCCAGGGTGCCGCGCTCCGGTCCGGCGATCTCGGCCCGCAGTCCCAGATCGGCGCATTGCCGGGCGAGCGCCTCGGCGGCCGGCAGTTCGGCGCCGGAGATCGGGAGGATCGCCACCTGGGTGGGGGCGAGCCAGGCGGGGAGGGCCCCGCCATGCGCCTCGATCAGATGGGCGACGGCCCGCTCCACACTGCCGATGATGCTGCGGTGAACCATGACCGGCCGGTGTTTCGCGCCGTCGGCACCGATGTAGTGCAGGTCGAACCGGACCGGCTGATGGAAGTCGATCTGCACGGTGGACAGGGTCGACTCGCGGCCCGCGCCGTCGGCGACCTGAACATCGATCTTGGGGCCGTAGAACGCGGCCTCTCCCTCGGCCGCCTCGTAGGGCACTCCCGAGCGATCGAGGACCTCGGTCAGCAGAGCGGTGGACCGCTGCCACATCGCCGGGTCGTCGACGTACTTGCCTCCCGCGCCCGGGAGGGAGAGGCGGTAGCGGGCCGCACTGATGCCCAGCGCCCGGTACGCCGCGCCGATCAGCTCCAGAGCGGCCCGCGCCTCCTCGGCCACCTGGTCCGGGGTGCAGAAGATGTGCGCGTCGTTCAGCTGGATGGACCGCACACGGGTCAGTCCGCCGAGCACTCCGGAGAGCTCGGATCGGTACATGCCGCCCAGCTCGGCCATGCGCAGCGGCAGTTCGCGGTAGCTGTGCGAGCGGGAACGGTAGATGACCGCGTGGTGCGGACACAGGCTCGGCCGCAGCACCACCTGTTCCCCGCCCAGGTCCATCGGCGGGAACATGTCGTCGCTGTAGTGCGACCAGTGCCCGGAGATCTCGTACAGCTCCCGCTTGCCGAGCACCGGCGAGTACACGTGCCGGTAGCCGGCCCGCCGTTCGGCGGTGCGGATGTACTCCTCCAGGGTGTGGCGCACCGCGGCGCCGTCGGGCAGCCAGTAGGGCAGTCCCGCGCCGATCAGCGGGTCGGTGTCGAACAGGCCCAGCTCGCGGCCGAGCTTGCGGTGGTCGTGCATGGCGGTCTCCTCGCGGTCGTCGGGCGGGTGACCGCAGGGCGAAGCCCCGGGGCACTCGCCCCGGGGCTTCTCACTGCACAGCTGTCAGCGCGCCGGGACACTCTCCGGCGTCGTCGTCATGGCAGCGCGCTTCATGCGGCGGACGTTAGCAGCGGTGTACCGGCATCCGCGCGGTATTTTCCGGCGCGGTCGGCACGGACCTCGCACCTCCCCGCGGACCTGCCTTCGGTTCAGCGCCGGGCGCCGCCGATGCGCCCCTCCAGCTGCACCAGCAGCTCGCTGAGCTGGGCGCTGAGCCGGGTACGGGACTGCTCGTCGAGGCCGGACAGCACCGTGCGTTCGTACGCGAGCTGCCGGGGCAACAGCATGTCCACCAGCTCGCGGCCCTGCTCGGTGAGACGGACGTGGTTGACGCGGCGGTCGCGGTCGTCGCCGCGTCGGTCGACCAGACCGCGCTCCTGGAGGACCCGCAGGCGCTTGGTGACCGCGGCGCCGGACGAGAAGGTCTCCCTGGCCAGTTCGCCGGGGGTGAGTTCGCGGTCGGTACGGCGTACGGCACCGAGCAGGTCGAACTCGGCGCGGGTCAGACCGGCGGCGCGCAGCGGGGCGTCCTCGGCCTGCTGGAGCAGGGCCGCGCAGCGGTTGATGCGGCCGATGAGTTCCATCGGTCCGGTGTCCAGCTCCGGGTTGACGGCCTGCCACTGCCGTACCACCGAGGCGACGATGTCGTCGGTCACACCGCTCCGTTCTCCGGGGCGCGGGCGATCGGCCCCCGCCGTGTTGCTGTCGCGGCGAGCGTACGGTGTCCGGCCTGCTCGGCGGCGAGGACCTGCTCCTGGGGCAGGGCGCGCTGCCACCATTCGCCCGCCGCGGTGTCGTCCGCCTCGCGCAGCTCGACGAGCGATCCGGTCAGTTCGCGGCGGGCGGCGTCGAGCGCGGCGGGCGCGGGCTGCGGGGCGGCCAGCGCGTGCACGGCGCGGGCGCGGGCCAGATCGGTGGCGGCCAGTGCCTTCTCCAGGCGTCCGGCGGCCCGGCGGTTGGTCACCAGCATGGCGGCGAGCAGGCCCGCCCCGGCGCCGATGACGGTGTCCAGGACCCGGTCGCCGATGAGTTCACCGGCCGTCGGGTGGGTGCCGCCGAATTCCAGGACCAGCAGCGCCATCGGGGTGACGGCGACGGAGCCGAGCCAGTAGTTGCGGGTGATCAGGGCCTCCGCCGCGAAACCGAAGAACAGGCAGAAGCCGATGAGCGCCAGCGGTCCGGTGCGGCTGACCGGGAGGACGGCGGCGAAGACGAGGACGCCGAGCAGATTGCCGAGGGTGCGCTGGAGGGCCCGGTTCCAGGACAAGGTCACATTTGCCTGGTACAGCGAGGCGGCGGTGACGATCGCCCAGTAGGGACGGCCGACGCCGGCCGCCTGGGAGACGTAGCCGGCCAGGGCGCAGCCGATGAGCGCGCGGGCGCCGATGGGCAACAGCGGGGAGCCCGGGGCGAGGCGGCGCAGCAGCGCGCGGCGGGCGTCGCGGCGGCTGCCACCGCGCCGGGCGGCCCGTTCGGCCTCGATGCCGAACAGTTCCTCGGACGTGCCCGGGGCGGGCGGCGGAGTGGGAACGGGGCCGCGGGCGCGGGTCTGCCGGGCCCAGGCGCGGAGCCGGTCGGGGTCGGGAACGGGGACGGCCGGGGAGGCGTCGGGGGTGCCTCCGGCGAGGGCGGATTCGGCGTGGACGACGAGGTGTTCGAGCGCCCGGCGTACGGGTGTGGGGCGTCCGGCGGCGAGCAGGGTCTGCCAGGCCGCGTGCACGGCGGCGGCAGCGGCGTGCCGGGTGCGGTGGCCGGGATCGGCGAGGTACGCCGCAGCCGCGTCGAGGGCGCGGGCCGTCGCCCGGCGCTCCGGGCCCTCCCGGCGGAGGAGCGCGGGGCCGGCCGTGACCAGCCAGGCGATCACGCCCGCGCCCAGGGTCAGCGCGAGATGACCCGGCACCTGGCCGAGACGCTGCGGGGCGAAGAGCGCGGCGGAGGTGACGAAGGTGAAGATCACCGGTCCGGGCGGACCGATGCGGGTGGCGTCGCAGAGCGTCTTCTGCCCCGCCGCGAGCAGCGCCCCCACCGCGATCAGCACGGCGGTCGAGCCGGTGAGAGAGGCCGCGACCAGCGATGCAGCCAGGCCGATGATCATGGCGACGACGACTCCGGCGACGGTCCGCGCGCGACGGGCGTACGGCAGGTTGTGGCCGTACAGCGCACAGAGCGAACCGGCCATCGTGTACATCACGAGGTCGAGCCGGTCGACGGCGAGCAGCACCAGATCCGGTACGGCGGTGGCGACGACCACGCTCAGCGCCGGTTTGAACCACATGTCCGAGGGCCGGGCGAGACGCAGCGGAGCTGCCAGCGGGAGTCTGCGGACGGAGGGCTGCCGGGACCGGATAGTTGTATCGCTCACCCAAATACTTTAGCAGGTATTACACCTGTGAAATATTTTCCCCCGATGGCCGCCTCCCGCACGAGGTCATAGCGTTCGAGTGCGCAAGGACGGACAGGCGCAGGCACAGGTACGCGTCCACGCGCCCCACGCACCCCACGGAGGAATCCGAATGAAGCTCACCGAACCCGTGCCCAGCGGCCCCTGCTGGATCGAGTTGAGCACCCCCGACATCCCGGCCGCCAAGTCGTTCTACGCAGCACTCTTCGGCTGGCGCTCCGAGACCGATCCGCGCGAGGAGGCGGGCGGCTACACGATGGCGCACCTCGGCGACGCGCGAGTGGCGGCGCTCAGCCCGATCTACCAGCCGGGTCAGCCGACGGCCTGGACGGTCTCGTTCGCCACCGAGGACACGGACGCCACGGTCGAGCAGGTGAAGTCGGCGGGCGGCTCGCTCCTGGTGGGCCCGATGGACGTGTTCGACCAGGGCAGGTTCGCGGTCGTCGCCGATCCGTCCGGCGCGGTGTTCTCGTTGTGGCAGGCGCGCGCCTTCGCCGGTGCCGAGCGGCTGAACGACCCCGGTGCGCTCGGCTGGGTCGAACTCGTCACCCGTGAGGCCGACCCGGCGCTCGCTTTCTATCCCGCGGTCTTCGGATGGACGGTGAACGCCGCGCCGGAGCACTACACGCAGTGGGGCGTGGCCGGTGAGGACTTCGGCGGGATGCTGATCATGGACGACAGGTTCCCGCCGGAGGCGCCACCGAACTGGCTGCCGTACTTCGCCGTGACGGATGTCGACGCGACGGCCGCGACGGCGCAGGGAGCCGGTGGCGAACTGCTGATGCCGCCGACCGACATTCCGGACGGGCCGCGGATCGCGGTCGTACGGGACCCGCAGGGTGCGGTGTTCGGCATCCACCGGGCAGGCAACGAAGGTTAGGGTCTTCCGTCCGGATCGGGCCCGGTCCGGACGAAAGGCCCCAGGGTCCCCTGGAGTTCAGCCGATGTACGAGAGCGACGCCGGACTGCTCGCCCCCGGGTGGGCCGGCTCCCCCGCCGAGACGACCACGGGCGACAGCGCCTTTCTGCAGGCGATGCTCGACGCCGAGGCGGCGCTCACCCGTGCCCAGTCCGGCTGCGGGCTCGCCCCCGCGGAGGCCGGGCGGGCGGTGACCTCGGCGGCCGACGCGGGCCGGTTCGACGTACGGGACCTGGCGCTGCGCGCACGCGCGGACGGCGATCCGGTCGTCCCGCTGGCCATGGACCTCCTCGCCGCGGTGGAGCAGGACGTCCGGCCGTATGTGCACCGGGGCGCGACCAGTCAGGACATCCTCGACACCGCCGCCATGCTCGTCGCCGCGCGGACCCTGGCTCCGCTGCTCGACGATCTGGCGCGGACCGCGGAAGCGGTGGCACGGCTCGCCACCGCGCATCGCAACACCCCGATGGCCGGCCGGACGCTGACCCAGCACGCCGTACCGACCACTTTCGGACTGAAGGCGGCAGGGTGGCGGGCGCTGATCCTGGACGCCCGGGACCGGCTCTCGGCCGTACGGGAGTCGCTGCCCGCACAACTCGGCGGCGCGGCAGGCACGTTGGCCGCCTTCGAGGCGTACGCGCCCACCGAGGACGCCGACGGGATCGATCCGGGGCTGCCCCTGATCCAGGCGTTCGCGAGCGAACTCGGTCTCGCCGAGCCGCTGTTGCCGTGGCACACCCTGCGTACCCCGATCGCCGACCTGGCGGGCGCGCTTGCCTTCACGGCCGGGGCGATCGGCAAGATGGCGGCCGATGTGATCAACCTGTCCCGCACCGAGATCGGCGAGGTCACCGAGGGGCGGGGCGATGAATCGTCCGTCATGACGCACGAGGCCGATCCGGTGCACGCCACACTGATCGCGGCGGCCGCCCGTCGCGCCCCCGGTCTGGCGGCGACACTGTACGGCTCGCTCGCCGCCGAGGACGAGCGTCCGGCCGGGGCCTGGCACGCCGAGTGGGAGCCGCTGCGCGAACTGCTGCGGCTCGTCGGCGGGGCCGCGCACCGCGCCGCCGAGCTCACCGGCACACTGCGCGTCGTCCCCTACGCCATGCGGGAGAACCTCCAGCTCACCGACGGGCTGATCGTCTCGGAGCGGCTGGCCGCCGTGTTCGCCGAACGAATCGGCCGCAAGCGCGCCAGGGAGGTGCTGGTGAGCGCCGCCCACCGGGCCCGTGCGGAGACCACGGACCTGGCCGACGTCCTCACCGATGTGCTCGACGAGGAACCCGAACTCGCCGGTCTCGACCTGGGCGAACTGACCGACCCCGCCCGGTACACCGGATGCGCGGGCTCCCTCACCGATCGCGCGCTCGACCGCGGCTGACGGGTCCGGTGCGCCTCAGACCAGCCGGCCCTCGCGGGCGATGACCCGGCCGGCGCGTACGACCAGGGACGGGATCGGGCGGTCCACGACGGCCTCGGGCAGCGAACCGGCGGCCACCAGGACGAAGTCGGCCGGGTCCCCGGTCTCCAGCCGGGAGGCGGGCAGTCCGAGCAAGGAGGCGCCGCCCCGGGCCACCGCCTCGTAGCAGGCGGCGAGTTCGGCATCGGTGCGGGCATCCGTGCGGTAGGCCAGCAGATGGGACCGGCCGAGCATGTCGCCGTCACCGAACGGCGTCCAGGCATCGCGCACGCCGTCCGAGCCGACGGCGACCCGCACGCCGTGCGGGGTGAGCCGTGCGGGGTCCAGGACCGGGTCGCCGCCCAGGGCACAGGTGACCAGGGAGACACCGGCGTCGGCCAACCGCGCCGCGACGGCGTCGCGTTCGTCGCCCCCGAGCTCGGCCACGGCGAAGGCGTGGCCGATGGCGACGCGTCCCTGCATTCCGGCGGCGACGGTACGCCGGGCGATCTCGGTGACCTGGCGCAGCCCGACGGGCCCGCCGTCGTGCAGATGGATGTCGACCGGTACGCCCCTGCGGGCGGCCAGCCCGAACACGAAGTCCAGCTGGCCCGCCATGTCGTCGTCGATGCCGATCGGGTCCAGACCGCCGACGACGTCGGCGCCCTCGGACAGGGCCTGCTCCATGAGTTCCGCGGTGCCGGGCTCGCTCAACAGGCCGAGCTGGGGGAAGGCGACGATCTGGACGTCGAGGAGGTCCTTGCGGGCATCGGCCGCCGCCCGCACCCCGTGCACCCCGGCGAGGCCGTGGACGGGGGCGACATCCACATGGGCCCGCATGGCGCGGGTGCCACGGGCGACGGCCCGGTCCATGAGCGCCCCGGCCCGCTCCTCCACCGGGGTCGTGAAGGCGGTCCTGGCCCGTACATCGCCCTCGATCAGGTCACGGAGCGACCCGGCCGGTTCGCGGCTCAGCCAGGGCCCGCCCCAGGTCGACTTGTCGGGGTGGACGTGCGCGTCGACGGGCGAGGGCAGGGCGAGGGCTCCCGCAGCGTCCACGGTCACGCAGCCGTCGGGCAGCTCCGCCGGGTCGTACGCGGCGATCCGGCCGTCGGAGACCAGCAGGTCACGGGTGCGTCCGTCGGGGGAAAGGACGGCAGTGAACAGGACATGGGGGCGGGCGGGGGCGGGCGTCGCCATGGGGCGGAGTCTCCTTCGGTGGTGCGCGACGTCGTGCGCGGGGTGGGGCGTGCCGGTCAGGGCCGGAGCCGGGGACCGGGATCCGCCGGTGCGGCGGTGTCAGCGGTGGTGGTGGCTGCGGCGAGCATCTGCATAGCGGTCTCGCGCGTTCCGGCCACATGACGGCGGGCGATCCGTTCCGCCGCCTCCGCGTCGCCGCTCCTGATCGCCTCGTAGAGCAGTTCGTGCTCGCCGCACATCACGGGACCGTCGCCCGGCTCGGAGGTGAGACCGAAGAGCCGGCGCAGCCGGCCGTCCAGCGGCGCCATCAGACCCTGGAGCAGCGGATTGCCGGACATGACGACGATCTGCTGATGGAAGTCGGCATGGACCGAGCCCAGTTCGCGGGTCCGGCGGGGGGAGTCCGCGGCGCGGCGGGCGCGGTCCAGGAGCCGCTCCAGGGTGCGCAGGCCGTCCCGGTCCGCGCGCCGGGCGGCCAGCGAGGCCGCCAGCGCCTCCAGGTGTTCCCGGATGTCGAAGAAGTCCGCGGCCTCGGCCGGGCCGAGCGGGGCGACGAACGCGCCCTTTCGTGCCTGAGCGGCGATGAATCCCTCGGTCTCCAGTCGCTGGATGGCCTCCCGTACGGGGATGCGGGACACCCCCAGCTCGTCCGCGAGTTCCCGTTCGACGACGCGGTGCCCGGAGGGGTAGCGGCCGTCGATGATCCTCTCGCGCAGTTCCGCATAGACCTGGTCGCGCAGCGACTGATGTGCCGCACCGATCGTGCCGGTGGCGGTGAGGCCGGCGGTTCGGCTGCTGCTCATGGACTCGCTTCCTGCCCGTCGGAGCCGGTCTCTTCCGGCTCCCGTGCCGCGATCATCGCAGATTCCGGAAAGCTTCCGTAGACCCTTGCTTGGTATTCGGTATACCAGATAGCTTGAGCGCCGCGCCCAATCGATGCGCCCTGAACTGGTCTTTTCCGCTGATCCATGCCTGGAGCAGGCATCGGCTTCGGCGTCCAGCCGCCCGTTCGCACCTGAGGAACCACCGATGACACAACCCTCGACGGCCGTCCCGCAGCCCGCCTCTCCCTCTCCCTCCTCCGCCGGCCTGCCGGATGCCGCCCCGCCGTCCGGCGGTCCGGCGGGGAGCCTCGCCAAAGGGCAGATCGGCACCTTCGATCTGGTCTTCTTCGTCGTGGCGGCGGCCGCACCGCTGACCGTGCTGGCCGGTGTCGCGCCGTTCGCCATCGGCATCGGCGGTCCGGGCACCCCGCTCGGCTATCTGGTCTCCGGCGCGCTGCTGGTGCTGTTCGCCGCCGGGTTCACCGCGATGAGTCGCTACGTACGCAATGCCGGGGCCTTCTACGCGTACGTCGCCCGGGGCCTCGGCCGCACGCTCGGCGTCGCCACGGCCTATCTGGCGACGCTCTCGTACAACCTCGTCGCCCCTGGCGTCGCCGCCGGGTTCGGCTACTTCGCCTCGACGACCGTGAGCGATCTCACCGGTGCGGAGCTGCCCTGGTGGCCGCTGTCGACCCTCTGCGTGCTGGGCACCGGCGTACTGGGCTGGCTGCGGGTCGCACTGAGCGCGAAGGTGCTGGGGGTGGCACTGGTCCTGGAGGTCCTGGTGCTGCTGGTGATGGACGTCGGGGTGCTGGCGGACCGGGGTACCGACGCCTTGGACATCACGTCCTTCGACCCGTCCGTGCTGGCCTCCTCCGGCGGTATGGCGGGGATGTTCGTCCTGGTCATCGGCGCGTTCACGGGCTTCGAGGCGACCGCGATCTACGCCGAGGAGGCACGCGACCCGGACCGTACGGTGCCCCGCGCCACCTTTGTCGCGATCGGATTTCTGGCGCTGTTCTACGCCGTCGGGGTGTGGATCCTGATGGGGAGCTTCGGCACGGACGAGTCGGTCGCGATGGCCCGGTCGTCGGACGGCCCGCAGCTGACGTTCCACGCGGCCGACCGGTTCGTCGGCCCGTGGCTCGCCGACTCCATGCAGGTGCTGATCGTGGTCAGCGCGTTCGCCGCCACCCTCGCCTTCCACAATGCCGCGGCCCGCTACCTCTACGCCCTGGGCCGCGAGGGTCTGCTGCCGCGCCGTCTGGGCCGGGTCTCGCCCCGGCAGGGCTCACCGGTGACGGCGGTCGTGGTGCAGACCGCCTTCGGCCTGGTGATCGTGGGGGGTGGTGCGCTGCTCGGCGCCGATCCGTATTCCGAGATCTTCCTGTGGACCAACAGCGCCGGCGTGCTCGGCATCATGATCATGCAGGCGCTGGCCGCGCTCGCCGTCTGCTTCTTCTTCCGCCGTGACCGGTGCGGCATGTCGGTCTGGCGGGTCGCGGTCGCACCGCTGATCGCCTTCGTGGGTCTCGCCGTCCTGTCGGTGCTCGCGACGCTCCACCTCGATCTGCTCACCGGGCGCACGGGGGCGGTCAATGTGGCGCTGCTGGTGCCGCTGCCGGTGGTGCTCGTGGCCGGGGTCGTGGTGGCGCTGCGCATCCGTCGCTCCGACCCCGGGCGGTATGCGCGGCTCACCGAGGTGGACGTCGAACGGGACTGAGCGGCGGCGCCTGCCGGACGGCCGACGCCGCCGCCGTGGCGGTCAGCCGTTCGCGTCGTCCCCGCGGAGCCTGGCGTGGAGATGCATGTCGTGCCAGCCGTCGGCGTGCGGATGGGAGTGGCGCCGGGTGCCCTCCAGGGCGAAGCCCGTCTTGGCCGCCACCCGGCAGGACGCCTCGTTCAGTACGGAGTGCGCGAGTTCGAGCCGCTCGAATCCGATCTCGCCGAAGGCCCAGTGTGCGAGCGCCGAGACGGCCCGGGGAGCCACGCCCCGTCCGCGGGCGGCCGGCAGCACCCAGTAGGCGCATTCCGCCAGACCGATCTCCGGCACCAAGGAGCGGAGCGAGACCCGGCCGAGCACTTCCCCGATCCCGTCGTCGGCCCCCTCGGGGCGTACGACGGCCCAATGGGCCGCGGTCTCGCTGTACCAGGCGTCCCGCCACTGCTCGATCCAGTCGCGCGCCTCGTCCTCGGTGTCGGCCCGGCGCAGATGCCAGTGCTGGATCGCCGGATCGGAGAAGGCGGCGACGACGGTCGGTGCGTCCTCCTGCCGCCACGGCCGCAGCAGCAGGTCGTCGGCGACGGCGAGAGCCGGTTGGGCGGAGTCCGCGAGGCTACCCGGAGGAAGGTGGGGCGGCACCAAGTACGGCATGGGCACATCATCCCCCGGGGCCGCCTTTCACACCGGTCGCACACGCCGTCCGTCGGCCGGTCCGTCAGCCCACCTGCTCGTCGGTCGCCTGGACGTGGTCGGCGATGCCGACCACGAGGACCCTGGTGTCCGGTTCGATGGGCCGCCACCGGTGGACGAGGCCGCCCGCGCAGTAGAGCGTGTCGCCCTTTTCGAGACGGTAGAAGTTGCCGTCCGCCTCGACCTCCGCCGAGCCGTCGGCCACGTACAGGATCTCGTCGTTGCGGTGCCGGAACTCCCGACCCCAGTCGTGCGCACCGGTGAACTCCAGGGCGTGCAGCCGTTGATGGCCCCGGACCAGCGGGCGCATCCGGCCCTCGCCCTCGGCCCCGGTCTCCCGTACGGCGGCGGAGGTGCGGCGCACCACGTCGACGGGCCGGGGCACCTCGGCCGTGGACAGCAGCTGGACCGCGCTGGTGTCGAGCGCGTCGGCGATCCGCTGGAGGGAACCCATGCTCGGTCCGAAGGAGGAGAGGGCGGAGACGGAGCCGGCCGGAGCCGGGTCCGCCCCGTAGCCACCGACTGCTCGCACGCCGGATGCCCCCTTGCGCGGAAGGCCGTGCGAGGGGGCACCCGCATGACATCCACCCCATCCACCTCTCATTGAAACTTCACACACCGCGTACGATGACGGGATGAACGGGCTGAGCGAACGGACGCGCCGACGGACGCAGGGCACCTGCGCGTCGGCCGTGCTCGGCTGGCTGTTCGTGCTGCTCGCCATGGTCTCGTGCTGCTCGATCACGGCCCCGGCCGCGCACGGCTCCGGCGCCCACCCGGCGACCGCTGTCCGGGCCATGACACCCACGCCCCAGGTGCTCGCGCGGATCGTGGTGGCCGACGCCCCCGAGGACCGGGGCATGGGCAGTTCCTGCCACAGCACCTCCGAGCACGCGACCCCGGTCGTGCTGCCGGCACAGAGCGCACCCGCGGCCCTTCCCGGTACGGCCACCACCGCTCCGGTCGCCCCGCTCACCGGCGCGGCCGCGATCCGCGGCCCTTCCAACGACGCCGTGCGGGAAGTCGACCATCTCCGGCTGCAGGTTCAACGGATCTAGAGGCACGCCCCGTTCCCCGGGACACCCGAGGAACGGACTCCGCATGCCCTCAGCTCCATCAGTCTTGTTGAACCGAAGGACTCTCCATGGCATCCGCCAAGCAGCAGAACACCTCTGCCTCCGCACGTCGCGCCAAGCTGGAGGAGGCCCGCCGCAAGGAGCGGGCCCGCGAGCGGCGCAGCCGCATCATCACCATCACCGCGTCCGTCGCCGTGGTCGCCGCGCTCGTCGCGGGCGGCGGCTATCTGATGTCCGCCGCCGACGACAAGGAAAAGGCCGAGGTCGAGGCCAAGTCCTCGCCGGTGAAGGTCGAGCGGACCTGGGACAAGCTCACCCAGAACCACGTCGACAAGAAGGTCGACTACCCGATGAACCCGCCGGTCGGCGGCGATCACAACCCGATCTGGATGAACTGCAACGCCGACGTCTACGCCAAGGCGATACCGAAGGAGAACGCCGTCCACTCCCTGGAGCACGGCGCGGTCTGGGTCACGTACACGAGCAAGGCGAAGCCGGCCGACCTGAAGAAGCTCCGTGAACGGGTCGAGTCGACGCCCTACTCGCTGATGAGCCCGGTCGAGGACCAGGCCGCCCCGCTCATGCTCAGCGCCTGGGGCAAGCAGGTGACGGTGACCGGCGCCGCCGACACGCGCGTCGGGCAGTTCTTCACCAAGTACGTGCAGGGCCCGCAGACCCCGGAGCCGGGCGCGGCCTGCA
Organism: Streptomyces sp. NBC_01363; assembly: GCF_026340595.1. Classification (GTDB taxonomy): domain Bacteria; phylum Actinomycetota; class Actinomycetes; order Streptomycetales; family Streptomycetaceae; genus Streptomyces. The sequence goes on along the minus strand of NZ_JAPEPF010000002.1, from coordinate 1,571,056 downwards.
CGGGTGGGGTCGCCCAGTGACGTCCGCGGTCCGCTCCTCGCGTCCGATGATGCTGGCCGGCGGTGCGGTGCTGCTGCTGGCGCTGGGCCTGGTCGTGCTCATGCTCGTACGACCGTCCTCGTCCGCGGGCTCCGCCTCCACTGCGGGTTCCGCCTCCGCCGCGGCCGCTCCCTCGGACACATCGGTCGATGTCGGGTTCGCCCGCGACATGTCGATCCACCATCAGCAGGCGGTCGAGATGTCGTTCATCGTCCGGGACCGCACGTCCGACGAGGCGGTGCGCCGGCTCGCGTACGACATCATCAACACGCAGGCCAATCAGCGGGGCATGATGCTCGGCTGGCTGGAGATGTGGGGCCGGGCGAAGTCGTCCAGTGCCCCTCCGATGGAGTGGATGGGCCACACCTTCACCCCCAGGGGCGACGGTTCGCTGATGCCCGGCATGGCGACCGACACCGAGCTCGACGCGCTGCGGGCGGCGAAGGGCAAGGACGCAGAGGTGCTGTTCCTGAAGCTGATGACCTCGCACCACCGGGCCGGCGCGGAGATGGCTCAGGCCGCGGCCGGCTCCGCGGACACGGACGCGATCAGGAACCTGGCGGCGGGCATGGTCCGGGGCCAGCAGTCGGAGATCGCGCTCATGGCGGACATGCTGAAGGAGCGCGGCGCGACGGGCTGAGCGCCGGACGCGCCGGCACCCCGCGCACGCCGGTGCGCACGCGCGGCCGGCCCGTTCGCCGCGGATTCCGCCGCCGCGAACGGGCCGGCCCCGGTCATGACACGGCGACCCCCACCTCCTCGGGGACCAGCGCGGTCCCGTCCGGCAGCCGGAAGTCCAGCGTGATCCGCTGCGCACCGGTCGCCGCCCGGTCGGCCTCGGGCAATGTGTGGGAGTGGTGCGCCGACCGGTTCAGCGCCGACTGGCACGTCGCCGACCGCACGCCGACCCGCGTCCATCCCGTCGGACCGCCGGCCGGCGAGAACCGGGTACTGCGCGGCGGTTCCTACCTGTGCCACAGCTCCTACCGCACCCGCTACCGGGTCGCGGCCCGCACCTCCAACACCCCGGACAGCACAACGGGCCATGGCGCATTCCGCTGCGCGCTGCGGGCGGGCCGGGGACACCGCGGAAAGGATCGCGCCGGGAGCCGAACAGGGGATCGCATAGGCTCGGTTCCGACATGAAGAGCAACAACGTCACACCGCTGGGGCCCAAGGCCGACAAGGACACCGTGCGCCGGAGCAACCTCAGCCTGGTGCTGCGGGCCGTCCGCGACGAGGCCGAGGGCGGGGCGACCAGGGCGGCGGTGGCCGCGCGGGTGGGACTGACCCGGGCCGCGGTGTCCTCGCTCGTCGAGCAGTTGCTCGGCACCGGATTCCTCACCGAGTCCGGCAAGACCTTCAGCGGACAGGCGGGCCGCCCCGGGACCGCGCTCAAGGTGGCCCGCACCGGGCCCGCCGGGCTCGGCGTGGAGATCAACATCGACTACGTGTCGGTGTGCGTCGTCGACCTGGCGGGCACCGGACGGGTGCGGCTCACCGAGCACCTCGACAATCGCGGCGCACCGCCCGCGGAGGTCCTGGCGCGGGCGGCCGGAATCGCCGCGCGCACCCTGGAGTCGGCGCGCGAGCAGGAGTTGTTCCCGGTCGGGGTGGCACTCGCGCTGCCCGGCCTGGTTTCCGGCGGTGCGGTGCGCCAGGCGCCCAACCTGGGCTGGAACCGGGTTCCGGCCGATGAGCTCTTCGCCGCCGCGCTCGCCGCCGAGCGTCCCGGCGGTGCGGCGCTGCCGGTACGTGCGGAGAACGAGGCCAATCTGGCGGCGCTGGCCGAGCTGTGGTTCGGCGGGCTCGACGCGGTCCGCAGCTTCCTGTACCTCACGGGCGAGATCGGTGTCGGCGGAGCCCTGGTCATCGACGGTGAACTGCTGCGCGGGGCGCATGGCTTCGCCGGCGAGATCGGGCACGTGGTGGTGGACGCCGAGGGGCCGGAGTGCCGGTGCGGCTCGCGCGGTTGTCTGGAGCGGTACGCGGGACAGGCGGCGCTCCTGCGGGCCGCCGGGATCGAGGAGTCGGGCGGCGGAGCCGGCGTGGCCGAGCTGGAACGGCGCGCCCGTGCGGGGGACGAACGGGCGGTGGCCGCCGTCGCGGAGGCGGGCCGGATGCTGGGACGGGTGCTGTCCGGAGCGGTGAATCTGCTCGACCCGGATGCCGTGGTGCTCGGCGGGATCTACCGGAACCTGATGCCGTGGCTCTCGCCGTCCGCCGACGAGGAGCTGACCGGGCGTGTGGTGTCGGGGCTCTGGTCCCCGGGGAGCGGGCGGCTGCGCGCCTCGTCCGTCGCGGGTGACGCGGCACGGGGCGCCGCGGCGCTGGTGCTGACCCGGGTGCTGGCCGACCCGGTGGCGTACGCGGGCCGGCTGACCGGTTCGGCCGGGTGAACGGGTACGGGGCGGCCGGACATCCGGCCGCCCCGTCGCACACCCCTGTGGCGCCGTGGCCCCGCGGGCTTGTGCCCCTGGCTCAGCGGACCCCGAGCAGGTGGTCCATCGCCAACTGGTCCAGGGCTTCGAACGCCATCCCCCGTTCCGCCGCCGCGTCCACGTCGAACTCCTCGAACGCCGACCGGTCGGCCAGCAGCCCCGCCACTCCGTCCTCGGCGGTGGGGCGGGCCAGCTCGTCGAGCCGGGACGCGCGCAGCGCCTCCCGCACGGCGGGGTCGGCGCGGAACGCGGCGGCGCGCTCCTTGAGGATCAGATAGTTGCGCATGCAGCCCGCGGCCGACGCCCAGACACCATCGTGATCCTCGGTCCGCGGCGGCTTGAAGTCGAAGTGCCGCGGGCCCGCGTAGCCGGCCGTCTCCAACAGGTCGACGAGCCAGAACGCCTGGCGCAGATCGCCCGCACCGAAGCGCAGGTCCTGGTCGTACTTGATGCCCGACTGACCGTTCAGATCGATGTGGAAGAGCTTGCCCGCCCACAGCGCCTGCGCGATGCCGTGCGGGAAGTTCAGCCCGGCCATCTGCTCGTGCCCGGTCTCCGGGTTGACACCGACCAGTTCCGGCCGTTCCAGTCGCTCGATGAAGGCGAGGGCGTGGCCGATGGTCGGCAGCAGGATGTCGCCGCGCGGCTCGTTCGGCTTGGGTTCGATGGCGAACCTCAGGTCGTAGCCCTGCTCGGTGACGTAGTCGCCCAGCAGGTCGAAGGCTTCCTTCATGCGGTCGAGGGCGACCTGGATGTCCTTGGCGGCGCCGGACTCGGAGCCCTCGCGGCCGCCCCAGGCGACGTAGGTGGTGGCGCCCAGCTCGACGGCGAGGTCGATGTTGCGGAGGGTCTTGCGCAGCGCGTAGCGGCGTACGTCACGGTCGTTGGCGGTGAACGCGCCGTCCTTGAACACCGGGTGGGTGAACAGGTTCGTCGTCGCCATGGGGACGACAAGACCGGCCGCGTCCAGCGCCTGCCGGAACCGCTTCACGATCCCTTCGCGCTCGGTGTCCGTCGAGCCGAACGGAATCAGATCGTCGTCGTGGAAGGTCACACCGTACGCGCCCAGCTCCGCGAGCCGCCGCACGGAGTCGGCCGGGTCGATCGGCGCGCGGGTCGCATCGCCGAACGGGTCGCGCCCCTGCCAGCCCACCGTCCAGAGCCCGAAGGTGAACCGGTCGTCGGGGGTGGGCGTGAAGCGTTCCGTCATCGTCTGGCCGCCTTCGATGCGTCGGGCCCAGGACCGATCGAGGCACCCGAGCCTTATTTGTTCAGTGACATGACCAATGATGCACGGACCGCGTCCGGCACGTAACCCCTCACCACGAGCCACTGTCGGGCGGGCACCCGGTGACGTAATTTGTTCTGTGCACGATCAAATCCCGCACCGCACGCAGCACAGGAATGAGGGCGCCATGCAGCCGCGTACCGTCGTCATCGGCGTGGACAGTTCCACCCAGTCCACCAAGGCGGCCTTCGTCGACGCCGCGAGCGGCCGGCTGCTCGCCGTCGGCCGCGCACCGCATGTCGTCAGCGGTGCGGCGGGGGCCCGCGAGAGCGACCCGGAGGTGTGGTGGCAGGCGCTGCGCGCCGCCGTCACCGCCGGGCTTAAGGAGTCCGGAGCCGCTGCCTCGGCCGTGACCGGCATCGCGATCGCCGGGCAGCAGCACGGACTGGTCGTCCTCGACCGGTCGGGCCGCCCGCTGCGCCCCGCGATGCTGTGGAACGACACCCGCTCCGCCCCGCAGGCCGCCGCGCTCACCGAGGCGCTCGGCGGCCCGGACGCCTGGACCGCGCGGACCGGATCGGTGCCGGTGGCCGCCGTCACCGCGTCGAAATGGCGCTGGCTGCGGGAGAACGAGCCGGACAACGCCGCCGCGACCGCGGCCGTGCGCCTCCCGCACGACTTCCTGACCGAACGGCTCGCGGGCACCGCCGCCACCGACCCCGGCGACGCCTCGGGCACCGGCTGGTACTCCACCGCGACCGGCGCCTACGACCCCGTACTCCTCGAACTCCTCGGCCTGGATGCCGCGTTGCTGCCCGAGGTGGCCGGGACCGGCGCGACCCGTGTCGGCTCGCTGACCGCCGAGGCGGCCGACGCGCTCGGGCTGCCCGCCACGATCGCCGTGGCCGCGGGCACCGGGGACAACATGAGCGCCGCCGTCGGCCTCGGCCTGGGTGGCGCCGGACTCCTCGACCACCCCGTCCTCAGCCTCGGCACCTCGGGCACGGTCTTCGCAGCCTCCCGGACCCGGCCCGCGTCACCGGCGCTCTCCGGTTTCGCCGCGGCGGACGGTACGTATCTCCCGCTGGCGTGCACCCTCAACTGCACGCTCGCCGTGGACAAGGTCGCCGCACTGCTCGGCCTGGACCGCGACGACACGTCGCCCGGCGGCGAGACGGTGCTCCTCCCCTACCTCGACGGCGAACGCACCCCCGATCTGCCCACCGCCTCCGGACTCCTCACCGGTCTCCGGCACGACACCACGCCCCGGCAACTCCTCGGCGCCGCCTACGAGGGCGCCGTCGTCACCGTACTGCGCGCCCTCGACGAACTGCTGCGGGCCTGTGGCCTCGACCCGGCCGCCCCCGAGGTGGCCGCCCGGCCGCTGCGCCTGATCGGCGGCGGTGCGCAGGGGCGGACCTGGGTGCAGACGGTACGACGGCTCTCCGGCCGCCCCGTGATCGTGCCCGGCAGCGGCGAGCCGGTGGCTCTGGGCGCCGCCGCGCTGGCCGCGGCTGCGGCCACCGGCGCCGACCCGGTCGCGATCGCCGCGGACTGGGGCACTGGCGAGGGCGCCCAACTGCCGCCCGCCCAGCGGGACTCGGCCACCTGGGAACGGGTCGGTTCGGTGCTGGAGCGAGCCTCCGGCCCACTGCTCGGCGGTTTCTGACGGTTCCACGGCCATCCCCGGACCGGTTTGGGGAAGCGAAGCGATCTTCACTACTATCCGGCGATGATCATAAGAAAAAGGCTGACGGTCGGGGTGGGCATCCTGCTCGCCACCCTGACCGCCGGGCTCGGTTCGGCGCTCCCCGCCGCCGCCGACGAAGCCCCCGCCAAAGCCTCCCCCAAGGTCGAGCTGGTGCTCGACGTCAGCGGCTCCATGCGGACCCGTGACATCGACGGCCAGTCCCGGATGACGGCCGCCAAGCAGGCGTTCAACGAGGTCCTGGACGCGGTGCCCGAGCAGGTGGAGCTCGGCATCCGGACGCTCGGCGCCGACTACCCGGGCAACGACCGCAAGGTCGGCTGCAAGGACACCAAGCAGCTCTACCCGGTCGGCCCGCTGGACCGCACCGAGGCGAAGACCGCGGTCGCCACCCTGGCCCCCACCGGCTGGACCCCGATCGGCCCGGCCCTGCTGGGCGCCGCCGACGACCTCAAGGGCGGCGACTCCACCCGCCGGATCGTACTGATCAGTGACGGCGAGGACACCTGCGGCCCGCTCGACCCGTGCGAGGTGGCACGTGACATCGCGGCCCGCGGCATCCACCTCGTCATCGACACCCTGGGCCTGGTGCCCAACGCGAAGATCCGTGAACAGCTGACCTGTATCGCCGAGGCCACCGGCGGCACCTACACCGCGGTCCAGCACACCGATGAACTCTCCGGCCGCGTCAAGCAGTTGGTCGACCGGGCCGCCGAGCCCGTCGTCACCCCCGTGGCGACCGAGGGGGCGGACAGCTGCTCCGCCGCACCGCAGCTCAAGGCCGGCCTGTACACCGACCGCGAGAAGTTCGGCGAGCACCGCTGGTACCGCGTCGATGTACCGCCCGGTCAGGAACTGCGCGCCTCGGTCAGCGTCTTCGCCGACCGTGCCGTGAACAACGACTACGGCGTGCTGCTGCGGGCGCTGACCGTGCACGGCCGGGAAATCGTGCGGGGCTCGGAGTCGGGCACCGGCCGTACGGATGCGATCTCCTCCGGCCTGCGCTACCCGAAGGCCGAGGTGGACGACTCGGACAGCGACGACAAGCCGGCCGCCGAGACCGTGTGCCTCCAGGTCGCCAACTCCTTCTCGGCCCCCGCCTCGGTGAAGACCTCGCCCGGCATGCCGGTCGAGCTGACCGTGGACCTGGTGGACAGCCCGGACGCTGCCGCCGATGCCGCCGCGTTCGGTCTCGGCCGCGGCTGGTGGCTGCTGGGCGTGCTGGTCCTCACCGGACTGGTCGCGGGACTGCTCTTCGGCTGGATCTCGCGCTGGCGCGTCGCCGTCTGGAGGACCAACTGATGATGCGTACGACACGTGCACTCGCGGGCGCGCTGCTCGCCGGGCTCGCCCTGCTGACGTCGGCGGGCGCCGCGGCGGCCGACGACCCGTCGGCGAGCCCGAGCCCGAGCGCCTCCGGGGACGGGTCCGGCCCCACCGAGGCCGGCACCACCTTCCGTACGGCGACGGCCGTCCAGCAGAACCAGCGCGCCACCGCCGGGGCGTCCACGGGTGACTACCTGTACTGGGTGTTCCCTGCCGACGCGGGCCAACGGGCCACCGTCAAGGCGAAGATCACCCTGCCGGAGAGCGCCACCCGGCACGGCGCGTCGACCTGGCAGGTCGATGTGTACGACGGGCTGCGGCGCCGGCAGGCCTGCATGTACGGCCGCCAGACCGGCAAGGCCGGGTCCGACGCGTCGACGGTCGAGCTGACCTGCGTGCTGCGGACCGTCCGTGCCTGGTCCGAGCCGTGGGCCGACGACCCGCTGCCGGGCAGCTACTACGTACGCCTCACGGTCGTCGATCTGCCGTCGGCGGACCTCGGCCTCCCGGTGCAGACCGAGGTCGAGATCACGGCGGCCGACCAGGGCGGTGCCGGCGATGTGGACGGCACGCTCGCCAAGCCGTTGGTCCCCGGCGTGTCCTCCGTCGAGCAGGCCTCGGACGGCTCGACGGACGCGGGCGACGACACGACACCGAAGGTCTCGCTCGGCAGTGAGCCCGAGGACGGCTGGGCCTCGGGCTGGTGGACCGACCGCTGGCTGTGGACGGTCGGCGGCGGGGTGCTGGGGTCGCTCGCAGCGCTCTTCGGCTACTCCCTCACCCGCGGTGGCGGCCGCCCGTCCCGGGTCCCGCCGGGCGTCTGACCACGCACCTCGCGGGACGGGCTCCGATCAGGGGCCCGGCACACCGCAGGACCGCACCTCCGGACGGGCCCGGGTTCCGGGCCCGTCCGGAGACGGCGGACAGTGCCTTCTCCGCCACCCTGCCGCCCGCCCCGGCCCCCCCGGACGGCATCGCGCGACTACCCTCGACAACTCACGTACCGCAGAAGGCCGATGACATGTTCCACGGCGGGCGGTACCGCTGAAGTCAGGTCGCCGCGCACCGAATCGGGTGCGCCACAAGGGAGCGGAGACTTTCATGTCCACGGAGACCGGCCAGGCCGTCGATGCCGAGCCGCGGAGCCACAGGATCGTGCCGGGACCGAAGGGGCTGCCGTTTCTCGGGAGCCTGCCGCAGTTCGGGAAGAACCCTCTCGCCTTCTTCGAGCGGCTGCGCTCCCACGGGGACATGGTGGGCTGGCGATTCGGCCCCAACTCCTGTGTGTACATAGCCGATCCGGACTGCATAGGCGAGCTGCTCACCGAGACGGAACGCTCCTTCGACCAGCCGGCCCTGGGTATCGCTTTCCGGACCGTGATGGGCAACGGCGTGGTCGTCGCCCGCGGCACGGACTGGCGACGGAAACGGTCACTGGTGCAGCCCTCCGTACGGCCCAAGCAGGTGCGGTCGTACGCGGCGACGATGGCGAGCAGCACGGTGGAGCTGGCGGAAACCTGGTCGGGCGGTGAACGCATCGACGTCAAGAGGGAGATGGCGGCGCTGACGCAGCGGATCGCCGTGCGCACCATCTTCGGCGTCGACACGGCGGCCGACGCGGAGGCGATGGGCCGGGCGATGGATGTGGCGCAGCAGGAGATCGGCAAGGAGTTCGCCGGTATCGGCGCGCTGTTGCCGGACTGGGTGCCGACTCCCGGCCGGGCCAGGATCAAGAAGGCCGCGGCGGTCATCGACGCCGAGGTGGGCCGGGTCGTCGCCCGTCATCGCGACGGCGGGGACGAGCGCCCCGACCTGCTGAGCCGGCTGTTGACCGCGGTCGACGAGACGGGCGCGCACCTCACCGACCAGGAGATACGCGACGAGACGGTCACGCTGTACATCGGCGGGCACGAGACGACCAGTTCCACGCTGGTGTGGGCCTGGTATCTGCTGTCCCGCAATCCGCGGGTGCGTGCCGCGCTCACCGATGAGCTGGACCGGGTGCTCGGTGGCCGGGAGCCGGAGTTCGACGACTACGCGCGGCTGACGTACACCCAGTCCGTGGTCAAGGAGACCCTGCGCCTCTACCCGACGATCTGGCTGGTCACCGGTGTCGCGAAGGAGGGTGCGCGGATCGGCGGTGTGCCGATGCCGGAGGGCACCCGGGTGTGGACCAGCCAGTGGGTGACACAACGCGACGCGCGGTGGTTTCCCGAGCCGGAGGAGTTCCGCCCCGAGCGCTGGGATCCGGAGACGGGCGACGACATCGCGGAGTACGCCTGGTTCCCGTTCGGCGGCGGCCCCCGGGTCTGCCTGGGCACCCGGTTCGCCATGGTGGAGGCGGTCCTGATCCTGGCCGTGCTGGCGCGCCGTTTCGAGCTGGACCTGGACCCGGGCGTCATCGGTCCGGTGCCGTCGCTGACGCTGCAGCCGGACCGGGAAGTGATGGCGACGATCCGGACACGGTGAGGCACCCGGGCGGGGTGCCGCGCGGTGGGGGCGCCGGTCCCCCTGGGTCGGGCCCGCGGTCGCGTGAGGCGGGACGGTGCTTCCGGAACCGGGTGACTTTCCCGGGTCCGGACGCGCAACCCGTCCCGGCACCGGACACATGGCCCGTCCCGACACCAGATACGCCGAACCGACATGTCCGATCTGTCGCGGAGATCGGGTCAGGCGGTTCACACTGTCCATGTCGGTCCCACCGACCGACGGGCCGCCCGGCCGTTTCCGCAGGCTGTCGATCCAACGGGAGAAACACCATGCGTCTCCGCTCCGCTCTCGCCTCCGCGCTCTCCGTCACGGCCGCCCTGACACTGACCGGCACCGCGGCGTCGGCAACGACCGGCACCGCGTCCACCGACACCGCGAGCCGCCTCGGAACCTGCCAGGAGCAGGACCTCGACGTGCACGCCGCACCCGGCGGACAGCGGAACGTCGCCCGTATCAGCGTCACCAACAACAGCCACCGGGCCTGTGTGGTGGACCGGATCCCCACGATCACCTTCAGGGGCCTCGACGGCTCCGCCGAGGCCGTCCCGCCCGCCGGGAGCGGACCCTACGCACTGGCCGGCGGCGAGCGGGCGTACGCCGCCGTGCGCACCGCGGACCCGGCGGCCGCCGAAGGCCACGTCGTCGGCAGCCTGTCCGTGGCGGCGGACCCCTCCCATCTGGGCGTCGCCTTCCGCGCGGCCACCGTGGGCATGCCCGAGGGAGTCCACGTGTGGGTGCCGGTGACCACCCTGTGGCAGGAATCGCGCGCCGCGGCTGACAGCGCGCTGGCGGACGCGCTGGGCTGACGAGCGGGCCCTGCTGACCGGGCGGCCCTACAGGCCGTAGGACGTGCCGCCGACGGTCCGCCGCGGGTCGGGGGCCGTCGTCGCGCACAGCGGGCCGCCGTCGAGACCGGCGTTGACCAGGGCGGTGGCACGGCCGGCGGAGTCCACCAGTTTCAGGGCGTGCCACCGCGGCAGCCAGAACACCCGTCCGCGGTGCTCCGTGAGCAGTTCCGTGAGGGCTGCCGGAGCATGCGTCCACACCTTCGGCAGGTCCTCGGCGTGGTCGAAGGCGGGGCGCAGCCCGACCCAGCCGTCGGCGCCGACGTCACCGGAGGTGAGCAGGAGTTCCACGGCCTGGCCGGGCTCCTGGTGGCACTTCTTGGCATGGATCCAGTGGACGTGGTGACCGGGGCCGTGGCTGGAGCAGCCGTCGTTCCGGATGAGGTGGGGGAGCATGGTTCTCCGCCTTCCCGAGATCATGAACCCCAGGTGCTCTGCCCCGATGGTCCGCTGTTCCCCATACGCTGCGCATGAGGCCGGTCGTCACCCGGAGCACCCGCAGCGGAGCGGGGTGCCGTCCAGTTAGCCGGGGCTGTGCACTGGAACTCATGACCTGCGAGAACTGTATCCCACGAGCGACGGTGCCCGACGGGTGGTCAGTTCTCAGCCGTGCAGCAGGACCGGGAAGGCCTCCATGTCGTTCTGCGTCATCACCGGCAGCTTGCGGACCTGTTCGTCCGTGACGGCCGCCCGCAGCCCGGGGAAGCGCGCGAACAGTGCGGGCAGGGCGATCCCGGCCTCGACCCGGGAGAGCGCCGCCCCGGGGCAGATGTGGGGGCCGTGACCGAAGGTCATGTGGCGGATCGGGGCCGGCCGGGTGATGTCGAAGTCGTCGGCGTCCGCCCCGTGGTGCTCGATGTCGCGGCCGATGGCGCGGTAGGAGATCACCACTCCTTCGCCCTTCGCGATCACGTCGTCGCCGATCCGGATGTCCTCCGTGGCGAACCGCATCAGCAGATGGGTGGTGGGGGTGTCCCAGCGCAGGGTCTCCTCGATCACCGTCTCCCACGGGATCTCGCCGTCGAGCACCCTGCGCAGTTGGTCGGGGTGGGTGAGCAGGGCGCGTACGGCGTTCAGGATCAGCCCGATGGTGGTCTCGTGACCGGCGGCCACCATCGCCTTGAGAGTGCCCACCACCTCTTCCTCGGTGAGCGGTTCGCCGCCCTCCTCGGCAAGGATGAGCGCGCTGGTGAGGTCGTCGGCCGGACGCGCGGTCCTCTCGCGTACGAGAGCGGCGTAGAAGACGTCCAACTCGGCCAGCAGCGCCAGGCGTTCCTCCTGCGGGGTGAGCATGGAGAAGAACGCCTTGTACCGCCGCATCAGCATGGGGTGCTCGGCCTCGTCCACGCCCATCAGCATGCCGACGACCCGCATCGGCAGCGGCTGGGCGAACACGGACTTGAGGTCGACCACACCGTTCTCGCTCTTCTCGCCCTGCTCGGCGAGGGCATCGAGTAGTTCCTCGGTGAACTTCTCGATGTCCGGGCGTATCTCCTCCAGCCGGCGCGGCGTGAGTGCCTGGGAGGTCTTGGTACGCAGCCGCCGGTGCTCGGCACCGTCCACCGTGAACATGGAACGCCCGGCGTCGATCATGCCGATCAGCGGCCACTCGTGCGTGACCTCCCCGCGCTGCCAGAGCCCCCAGGCGTCGAGGTCCTTCACCAGGCGGGGATCGACGAGCAGTTGACGGGCCAGGGCATGCCGGGTGACGGTCAGGGCCGGAACGCCGAGGAGCTCGATCCTGGCGAGCGGACCGGCGTCACGCAGTCGTGCCGTCTCACCGTCCAGGTCCTGGACCAGCGGGTCGATGACGACGGGCCCGCCGCTCGAAGCGGCCTCCCGGGCAGCGGCGTGCGGGCAGTTCAAGACAAGTCTCCTGTCGGGCGTACGGGGGCGAACCGGACGGGCAACGCGGTCATCCCCCGCAGGAAGGCGGACTGGCGCCGGACCAACTCCGGCGCGGGAACGGACAGTTCCAGGTCGGGAAGCCGGTCGAGCAGCACCTCGATCCCGGTGCGGGCGATGATTTCGGCGATCTCCTGCGCGGGGAAGGGGCAGCGGTATTCGCCGTGGCTGAACGCCAGGTGCGCGCTGTTGCCGCGCTGACCCGACGACCCTCCCGAGGCGGAGAGATGCTGCCGGATGTGCGGATCGGCGTTGGCGGCGCCCAGACCCAGCAGCAACATGTCCCCGGCACGGATGTTCCGGCCTCCCAGCCGGGTGTCGCGGGCCGCCCAGCGACCGGCGAGGATCTGCGTCGGGCCCTCCTCCCAGAGCACCTCGTTCATGGCTTCGGCGACGCTGTGCCGACCGCCGGAGAGCGCGACGGCGAACTGGTCGTCGGTGAGCATCAGCCGGAGCGAGTTGCCGATCCAGTCGGCCGTGGTGAGGTGTCCGGCGGCCGTGATGGCCATCAGGTCGAGTACGTACTCCTCGTCGGTGAACTCACCGGCGTACGCCAGCATTCGCGAGGTCACGTCGCTCCCGGGCGCGGCCCGCCGTGCCGCCAGCAGCCGCTGCATGTGTTCACCGAACCGCAGATGGGCCTCCTGCGCGCCCGGTCCGCCGTCGGCCAGATCCCTGAGCACCTCCGCGATCCGCGGCCCGTCCGCATCGGGGAATCCGACCAGACGGGCGAGGACGAGCACCGGCAGCGGCACGGCGAAATCGGCGATCAGGTCCGCCGTACCGCGGTCGCAGAACCCGTCGACGAGCCGGTCGGCCAACTCCTCACAGGCCATGCGGAGTTCGAAGTGCTCGACCTCCTCCAGCGCGTGCCCGACCATCGCGGCGTGACGCCGGTGCTCGGCCCCGGCGGTGAAGTAGATGGAGGGCATCGGGCGGCCGACCATCGGCAGCAGCGGCCAGTCCTCGGGGATGATCCCCCACTGGTTCCACAGCCCGACGTCCCTGGGGAACAACTCGCCGTCGCTGGTGACCTGGTGGAGTTCGCGATAGCCGATGACGAGCCAGGCCGGAACTCCGCCGGGCAGTTCGACGGGTACGACAGGTCCGTGTTCGCTCCGCATGGCGCGGTAGACGACGTGGGGTTCGGTGTGGAACCCGGGCCCGCTGAGCGGCACGGCGGACGTACCGCCACCTGCCGGGCAGCCTCCGGCGGCGGGCGGCGGGGACATGGACTGGCGCTCGGGCACCGCGGATGCGGGCGTCGTCATCGTACGGAATCTCCTGTGACGAAGGCTTCGCTCGTTGCGGTGGTCGGATGATCAACGCGGCTTCACTATAAGGAAATTCAGTGAGCCTTTCGGCACTATTCACGACCAATCTCGCCACTCTTCCGATCTGAAGAGCCCGTTTTCTGAGCATGGCTGATCAAAAGGGCGGGGATGTGCCACGCCCCGGTCGCCCACGACCGCCATGGCGCGGGCGTGCGACACATCGGCGCGGGCAGGCATGGAGCAGCCATCGGAGCGTTGACATGCACCGGTCGCACGGTGAATTCTGATGCGCGAATCTCCCGCGTTCCAAGCATGTCTGCGCAGACATCGCCCATTTCACTGTTCGGTACGAACGGAGAACACTCCTTGCGGATCCTTCAGAACAGTCCCAGCCGGACGGCGGTCGGCACGCTGTCGGTGATCGTCCTCGCACTCACCGCCCTGACCGCCCCCGCACCGCAGGCGCACGCCGCGGCCACGCCCTCGGGCACCCTGGACAGCACCACGAAGAACGTGACATGGCAGAGCCCGGTCTACGCCAAGGGGACCGTCGACTCTCCCGCCAAGTGCGGCACGGCCGCCGAGGACCCCGACAACGCGGTCTGCGCCCGGTTCGACCTGACCGTCGACCCGCCCGCGGGTCAGTGGGACGACAACCCCGAGGGCGGCGTCCCCGTCTCCATCCAATGGGAGACGCCCACGGACGACTTCGACATGTACATCTACGACTCGGCCAATAAACAGGTGGCTTCCAGCGCGGGCACCGCCGACCCCGAGTCCACGGTCATCCCGAAGGCCTCCGGGACCTACCACGTGGTCGTCGTCCCCTACGACGTGCACGACAACTCCTTCAGCGGGAAGGCTTATCTCCCCGAGGCCACCGATGCCGGGAACCTCACCGGTTTCAGCGGCTCGCACGGCAGGTACGAGATCGAGGCCGGTGCGCTCAAGGCCCGCGCCGAGTTCTTCACCGACGACACCCTGCGGCTGCAGGCATCCCCGGACGGCGTACTCGCCGACCCGAAGGACAGCCACATGATCCGGCGGCAGCCCACCGCCCAGCCGCACACCAAGTCCTTCGACGCAGGCACCTATTACGGCATCCGCTCCAAGGGCGTGGTGATGCGCATCTACAAGAAGCCGCTGCGCTTCGGCCTCTACAAGGCCGACAACCGCACGGCCATCTGGCAGGAGGCCGATCCGCTGCGCTGGACCGGCGGCGGCATGCGGCAGAGCCTGAAGCGCGGCACCGACGAACAGTTCTTCGGCGGGGGCGAGCAGAACGGCAGCTTCTCGCACCGCGACCAGGTGATGAACGTCGGCAACAACACCAACTGGAACGAGGGCGGTTACAACAACTCCCAGCCGTTCTACATCTCCACGGCCGGCTACGGCGTCTTCCGCAACACCATGACGCCCGGCATCTACGACTTCGACTCGCCGGTACGGACCGGTCAGCAGGAACGACGCCTGGACGCCTACTACTTCACCGGTGACACCAAGTCGGTCATCGGCAAGTACACCTCCCTGGTGGGCAAGCCGTTCATGCCACCGGTGTACGGGCTGGAGCCCGGCTCCGCCGACTGCTACCTCCACAACGCCAACCGGGGCGAGCGCCACACCCTCGACGCGCTGAAGGTCTCCGACAGCTACGTCGACAACGGGATGCCGCTCGGCTGGATGCTCGTCAACGACGGATACGGCTGCGGATACGAGAACCTTCCCCGGACGGGTACGGGCCTCAACAAGAACCATGCCCAGCTCGGCCTCTGGACACAGGACGGCCTGCCCGACGAGGCCGAGGAGTCCAAGGCCGGTGTACGCGTCCGCAAGCTGGACGTCGCCTGGGTCGGCGGCGGATACGGCTTCGCGCTGGACGCCTGCGACCAGGCCAAGGCCGGCATCGAGAACAACAGCGACGCCCGCGGCTTCGTCTGGCTGCCCGTCTCCTGGGCCGGTGCGCAGCGCTGCGGTGTGCTGTGGAGCGGTGACCAGAGCCTGTCCTGGGACTTCATCCGCTGGCAGATCCCGACGTATGCCGGCGCGACGATGTCCGGCATCGCGTACAACACGGGTGACGTCGGCAGCATCTACCGTCACGACCCCAAGATGTACACCCGTGACCTGCAGTGGAAGGCTTTCCTCCCGGCCATCATGACCATGGACGGCTGGGCCAGTGACATCACCACCAAGCAGCCGCACGACCAGCAGCCGTGGTTGGACGGCGAGCCGTACACCGCCATCAACCGCAAGTACCTGCAGCTGAAGGAGCGGCTGCTGCCGTACATGTACACGTTGTCGAAGGAGGCCACGAGGACCGGCGTCGGCGCGGTCCGGCCGCTCTCGCTGGAGTACCCCGACGACCCGGCGGCACTCGGCCCGGACGCGAAGTACGAGTTCCTGGCCGGACCCGACTTCCTGGTCGCGCCCGTGTACAGCGACACGGACGTCCGCAACGGCATCTACCTGCCGAAGGGCACCTGGACCGACTACTGGACGGGCAGGACCTACCAGGGCCCGACCACGGTCAACGGGTACAAGGCGCCGCTCGACACCCTGCCGCTCTTCGTCAAGGGCGGGTCGATCGTGCCGATGTGGCCCAAGGGCACCCTGTCCTGGGAGTCCCGGGACAGGACCCGGCTCGGCTACGACATCCACCCGCAGGGCACCACGGACTACACGCTCTACGAGGACGACGGCGTGACGAGGAAGTTCACGGAGGGAGCCTCGGCCACCCAGCACGTAAAGGTTCAGGCACCCGCCCACGGCACGAAGGGCAGCACCACCGTCAGGATCGGTGCGAGCGTGGGACGTTACGAGGGCAAGGTGTCCGCCCGCTCGTACGACCTCACCGTGCACGGCGGGAGCGCCCCGTCGCAGGTCGTCATGGACCAGAGCCGTCTGCACCGGCTGAACTCGGCGGCGGAGCTCGCCGCGGCCGGCTCCGGCTGGTTCACCGACCCGGCGACCGGGGTCACGGAGATCAAGACGCCGGCCGTCTCCACCGGGCGCGGCTTCACCGTCGAGCTGCGGAAGTAGGCAGCGACCGCAGCCCACGCATGCGCAACGGCACATGGCCGGGGGCCGTCTCCGGACGACCCCCGGTCCGTGCGCCCGGCACGCTACGGCTTGCGGGCGACCGCACCGTAGATCGGCACCGGCTGCGTCTCCACCGGAAGATCGCCGAGGCTGAGTTCCGGATGCCAGTCGACGACCTGGACGAGGCCCGGCTCCACCACTTCCAGCCCGTCGAAGAACCGACTGACGCCGCGGCGCGACCTCGGTACGAGCGTCACACCGCCCGCCGCGTACGAGGCCACGCCCTTCTCCACACTCTCGGGGTCGAAGTCGCCGGTGAGCTGCGACAGCACGAGGAAACTCCCGGCGGGAAGCCGCTCCACCAGCCTTTCCACCAGGGCGTACGCCCCTTCGCTCCTCCCCGCCCCCTCTCCGTCGCCGTCGCCGTCGCCGACGAAGTGCAGCAGGGCGATGAGGGAGAGCGCGACGGGCCGGTCGAAGTCGATCACCTCCGCGGCGAGTTCGAGGATCCTCTCCGGCTCCCGCACATCGGCGTCCAGATACGCCGTCACCCCTTCAACGCTCCCGCTCAACAGCGCTTCGGCGTGGGCCAGGACGATGGGGTCGTTGTCCACGTACACGACCCGTGCGTCGGGAGCCGCGCTCTGGACGATCTGGTGCAGGTTGGGCTCGGTGGGAATACCGGAGCCGATGTCGAGGAACTGGCGTATCCCCGCCTCGCCGGCGAGCCAGCGCATCGCACGGTGCATGAACCACCGGTTGTGGCGCGCGATGCGCTTCGTGTCCGGAGAGAGCCCGGCGATCTGTTTGCCGAGCTCCTCGTCGACGGGATAGTTGTCCTTCCCGCCGAGGAACCAGTCGTACACCCGCGCGGGATGCGGCCTCGTGGTGTCGATGCGGTCCGCGCCGGATCCGTACCCTGTCATATGGCACTCCCCCTGGTACTGATCAGCTTCCTGCCTCAGCATCTTGCAACAATCGCCCGTCCGGCCGCGCGGGCATGCGCAGACCGACATCCGCAGACCGGCAGCCGCAGTCCGGCAGCCGGCGACGGACATCAGGCTCCGGGCATCAGGATCCGGGCCCGCGTCACTCCTTGACGCCGATGCCCCCGAAGGCGTCGACATCCGCGGACACGGTCGCGCTGTCGGCGTCGGGCCGCCACTCGCTGAGCCGGACGAAGCCGGGGTCCAGGATCCGCAGCCCGTCGAAGAGCGTGACGATCTCGTCGGGCTCGCGCACGTAGTACGGCACGGCGCCACTCTCGATGTATGCCTTCTCCGCGGCGATCATGCCCTCGCTGGTACGCGTGCCGTCGTACACCACGAGGTAGCTGCCGGAGGGCAGCCCCGCCATCAGCCGGCCCACCACCTCACGGGCCTTCGAGAAGTCGCCTGCGTGACCGAGTATGCCGAGCAGCATCAGGGCCACGGGCCGTTCGAAGTCGAGCGTCTTCGCCGCCTCGGCAAGGATGGCGTCCGGCTCGTAGAGGTCGGCGTCGATGTAGTCGGTGACTCCCTCGGAGGAACTGGTCAGCAGCGCACGCGCATGCGTCAGCACGAGCGGATCGTTGTCCACGTACACGATGCGCGACTCGGGCGCGAGGTCCTGGGCCACCTGATGGGTGTTGTCCGCGGTGGGCAGACCGGTCCCGATGTCCAGGAACTGCCGGACGCCGTGGTCCTCCACCAGGTGGCCCACCGAACGCCGCAGGAACTGCCGCCCCGCCACCGCCACGTCGACGAGCCCCGGGAAGAACGTCTTGATCTGGTCACCGATCTCACGGTCGACCTCGTAGTTGTCCTTGCCGCCCACGAAGTAGTTCCAGAAGCGGGCGGAATGAGGCCTCGTGGTGTCGATCCGGGCCGATACCCGCTCGGCGGACGGGGTGGCGGACGACTGCTGCTCGCTCATGGAGACCTCCGAACGCGAAAGTGATCAAGCTATGGCCCTAACCTACCTGGGCGTCACGAGAGTTATGGCCGCATACGTCACAGAGCATGTCTCGCCCGGTCGGCCCAGGGTTGTTTCCGGGTTGTCCCCCACTCGAGTCGGGGTTTATCGGGTCGCTCGGACGACGCCGACTCCGTAGGTTCTGAGGTGGAATCGAAACATCGTTCCCCAACCCACCTTGCGGAGGCTCGCCGGTGACCGCCCCAACGCGTCGACGGACGCGCGCCTTTCCCCCTCTCCTCACGACCTTCGTGCGGTTCGTCGTGTGCGGTGGCGGAGTCGGGCTGGCATCGAGCGCGGCGGTCGTGCTGCTCGGCGAGCGGATACCGATGGCCATCGCGAACGCACTGGTCACCGTCGTCTCCACGGTCCTCGCCACCGAGTTGCACCGGCGGATCTCCTTCCGGAGCGAGCGCAGGGGGTGGGGGGTGCATCTGCAGTCCGGGGTGACGGTCGCCGTGAGCTACGCGTTCACCACGGGGGCGCTGCTCTGCCTGTTCGCCGTGCGGTCCGATCCCTCGCCCCTGGTCGCGCAGACGGTCTATCTGTCGGCGTCCGCCCTCGCGGGGGTCGGACGGTTCGCATTGCTGCGGGTCGTCGTCTTCGGCGGCCGGACCCGGGTCGCCGCGCACGAGGACACGCTGAACAAGTCCACGGTGGCGATGGCCGTGTGACGCCCCCTTGATGGCCGTGCGGCAGGCGTACTGGTTGACTGTCGTGGCCGGTCGCGTGGGGCGGCACGGAGCCCGCGGGCGGGCCGGGGCGGACGAGGGGCGTGCGGATGAGGTACGGGCGGGCCGGGTGGGTGCGGGTGCCGGTGGGGGACGACGCGGCGCGGTGGGCGACCCGGGGCACGTGCCTGCGCGTGCTGGTCGTCGTGCACAACGTGACCGCCGCGACCCGGCTGCTCGATGTGCTCCCACTGTTCGACGACGATCTGCGGGTCCAGCTGCTGGTGACCTGTACGGGCTCCTCGGCGTTCGCGGCCGGCACCGCCGAACTGCTGGCCGACACGGGGATCCCGGTGCTGCCGTGGGAGCAGGCGGCCGAGACGCGGGTGGACCTGGTGATCTCCGGCAGTTTCGGCGGTCAACTGGACGCATTTTCCGGACAGTTGGCCGTCCTCTCGCATGGTGTTGGATATACTAAGAGGCTGGCGACACCGGACACCGGACACCGGACACCGGACACTGGACACCGGACACCGGATCGGGGCGGGGGCAGGTGCGGTGCCTGCGCCCGTGTTCGGGCTCGCGCCTGCGTGGCTGCTCTCGCCCCAGGGCACTCCCGTCGCGGACGCGCTCGTGCTGTCCCATCCCGAGCAGTACGAACGGTTGCGCGTCGCCTGCCCCGAGGCGGCGCCGACCGCGGTGCTCGCTGGGGACCCCTGCTACGACCGGATCCTCGCGGCACGGCCCTACCGCGAACGCTTCCGCCGTGCGCTGGGAGTCCGGCCGGGACAGCGGCTCGTCCTGCTCAACTCGACCTGGAGCCCCGAGTCGCTCTTCGGTGACGGCGGGAAGGCCCCGGACGGCGGCGATGTCGTCGCCGCCCTGCTGGGCCGGGTCGCCGACGAGTTCCCCGTGGACGAATACCGGTTCGCGGCCGTACTGCATCCCAACATCTGGCATGGGCACGGCCCCGGTCAGATCCGTGCCTGGCTCGATCGCGCACGGCGCGGCGGGATGGCGCTGATCGATCCGCTGAGGGGATGGCGGCAGGCCCTGCTGGCCGCCGATGCCGTGATCGGGGACCACGGATCCGTCACCTTCTACGCCGCCGCCCTCGGCACCCCCGTGCTCCTGGGAGCCGTGCCGCTCGACGCCCTTGACCCCGACGCGCCGATCTCCGCGTTCATGCGGGAGGCACCGCGGCTCGACCCCGACGCGTCCCTGGCGGCACAGATCGAGGAACTCGTCGGCCGTCACCGGCCGTTGCCGGGGCCCGCCGAGTTCACCACCTCTGTGCCGGGCGAGTCCGCGGTCCGGCTCCGGAAGCTCTTCTACTCGATGATGGGTGCGCCGGAGCCCGGCCGGCCCGCATCGCTGGAGCCGCTCCCGCTGCCCGGTCACGAGGCCGCGGCGGCCACTGTCCCGTTGCGGGTCCTGTCGCGGGTCGGGCCGGGAGAGGTCGCGATCAGCCGCTGGGCGGGGTCGCGGCCGGAGGCCGGATCGGATCCCGGCGGCGAACTGCACATCGCCGTGCACGAGGACACCCGTGACGTGGACCAGTTGGATCTGGCCGATGTCATCTTCCGGGAGGGCGCACCCGACGATCCGCGCTTCGGCTCTCCTTCGGTCTGGACCGCCGAGGTGCTCCGCCGCCACCGGGGGTGTTCCCTGGCGGCCTATGTGACCGGCCCGTCCGCGTGCGTGGTCCGGGTGCGTGGCGAGGCGCCGCTCCGCCTGGTGGCGGTGCCCGTCACCGATGCGGAAGCCCCGTCCACTGCGGAGGACGTGTCCGCCGCGGAAGACGTTTCCGCCGCGGACCCCGCCGCGTACGCCTCTGCCTTGCACGCCTGGCTGACCACCGGCGGTCACGATCCGGCCGCGGCCGGCCGGCGGCTCGCCCGGACGGTGGCCGACGGACTCACCGTGCGGACGGGTGCCCGGCTCCACCACGTACGGGTCGTCCCTCTGACACCTCCGGAAACAAAGGGGTGAGTGGGCCGGGAACGGCGGTTCACCCGGTGACGCAGGCCTCCCGCATACGCCGGAGATACCGCAGTTGGTACTCCGCGCTCTGTCCGTCGAGTGTCGTGATCGCTGCCTCGATCAGCGGCAGCGCCGCTTCCGCGTTCTCCTCGTCCAGCCGACTCTCGGCGAGGTCCGTGAGCGTCCGCGCCGTGTTGTACGTATCGCCGCTCGACCGGAAGTACCGCAGGGCGGTCTCCAGCTTCTCCCGGGCCTCCTCCCGCGGCCCCGAACCGCGCAGCGCCCGTCCGCGATGGCGCTCCAGCAGGGCCCGCGCACGCGGCAGGTCGGCGGTCCCCTCGTCCTGATCGCCCATGGTGTCCAGGATGCCGCCCGCCTCGTCGAAGCACTCGTACGCCTCCGGGTACCGCCACTGGCGCAGTCTCAGCAGCCCGAGGAACTCGACGGCCGAGGCATGGCCCCGCTTGTGGCCGGCCGCCTCCTCGGCCCGTGCCGCTGCCCTCGCCTCCGTCTCCGCCTCGTCCCAGCGCTTCAGCTCGGTGAGGGTATGGGCGAGTTGCGCGTGCAGCGCTCCGGCGTCGGGGCTCGTGGGGCGATGGGTGTCGGCGAGACGCGCACCGATGCGGAGCGCCGGCAGCAGCATCTCGTGGTGACCCGCCTTGAGCTGCAGCGGCCACAGGGCGCGGCACAGGCGTACGGCGGTGTCCGGGTCGCCGGACTCCTCGGCACAGCGCACCGCCTCGACCAGGTTGCCCGACTCCGCGAGCAGCGCGTCGAGGGCGGCGCCCCGGTCCTCGTACCTTCGCCCGACGCGTTCCTCGGCGGGCGCGGGGACGCGCCAGCTCTCCGGGAGCGCCTGGTGGGCGGCCGATGCCGCCAGATCGGCGTAGGCGCTCAGGGTGCGGGCGAGAGCCGCCGAGCACGCCGCGATCCCGTCCTCCCGGGTCGCGGCCGCCTCGGCGTGTGCGCGGACCCCGTGGCGGTAGCGGTAGCGTCCGTTGCCGCTCCCGCCGCCGCGCTCCAGGAGCATCCGGTCGGCGAGGTCCTCCAGGGACTCCGCCACGGCCTCAGGGGCCTGGCCGGTGGTCCGTGCGGCAGCGGCGGCGTCGAAGGCGGGCCAGGCGCGCAGCGCCATCAGCCGGTACAGCCTGGCGGATTCCGGCGCCAGGAGCCGGTAGTTGTCCTCGGCGGCCCCGCGTACCGGGTCGCCGTCCGCCTCGGCACGGCGCGGCGGAAGCGTGGGGGCGGAGAGCTGGTACGCCGCGGCGCGCAGGGCGTACGGTGACCCGCCGCAGCGCTGGAGCAGCGAGGGCAGCGTGGCACGGGCGGCGGCGACCGTGGACTTGTCGGTGATATCGGTGAGCAGCCGCACCGCGTCCCGGTCCGACAGCGGACCCACGGGCACACGCACCGCGTCGATGCCGGGGAAGGGGGCACGGGCGACCAGGATGGTGAACACCCCGGGCGCCGGGGTGAGGAACGGCCGCACCTGCGGGGCGGAGTACGCGTGGTCGAGCACGACCAGGAGTCTGCGGTCCGCCACCCGGTCCCGGAAAAATTCGCCGAGCTCATCGGTCCCGGTCGGCATCTCCTCGTCCGGCACCCGCAGTTGACGCAGCAGCGCACGCAGTACGGTTCCGGCGTCGCGCGCGCCACCGGCGCCTGCGCCGCCGAGGTCGGCGTAGATCTGCCCGTCCGGGAAGAGGCGGGTCGGCTGTGCTCCGAAGTGCACGGCGAGCGTGCTGGAACCCATCCCGTCCGGACCGTGCACCAGTGCGAGCCGGGGCCGTCCGTCCGGGCGGCGGGACGCCTCTCGCTGGAGTCGCTTCATCGCCTCCTTGCGATCCGTGAAGAACCGAATGGAGGCGGGGAGGTCGGACCGCGCGGCTGTGGCCGGGGCAGGGGTGCGGCGCATCCGCGCCGCGAACACGGCCCAGTGTGCGGCGAGTTGTGGATCGGCACGGATCCGGTCGTGGAGCATGCGGGCCACGTCGTCCCGTTCGTCCGGAGCCACGGGGGCGGGGACCTCACGGCCGACGATTCTCCGTACGACACCGCCGGTGGACTCCCAGGCCCATTTGCCGGCCTCGTTGGCCATCCCCGAGCCGACCGCACCGAGTACAGCCGAAATCGCCGCCACCGAAGTGGGATCCAGCATGTCGCGCACTCCTCGTTCCCGGTGTTCCGCGCGGTGCGCCCTCCCCGGCACCGTCGCTGCCACCGTGCGGATCAACGTTAGCGTCAGACGGGTCGATGTCCTCCGGACATCACGATGGTGATCAACCGGGCCGGCCCGGACCGGCCGTTCACCTGTCCTGAAATAGACCATTCATCAATGTCCGGGCGGATTCGGCGCGTCGGCGCCGCTGTCATGTCGCCGAGGCCGACGAACGGGCGTCGAGAGTGTTCACCGGCCGCCACGTGGTGTTGGATATCCTGGCGGTTGTTCCAGGTCATCACGGCGAGCCCCGTCGGCCGTCGGCGCGCGGGCCTAGGCCCTGTCGTCGGACTGCCGTCGTCGCCCGGAGGGCGGCCGCGCGGCGTCTGGTGCGTGCGATCGCAAGGCGCCGGAATGGTCTCGTAGCGGAGCTACTAGGCCATTTCGGCAACGCCGCGAGCGTGCGTGCCAGACGCCGCGCGACGACGGCAGTCCGACGACAGGGCCCAGGGCCCGTCGAGGGGAGAGACTGTGCAGGGAGCAGCCGCACGCCGGGGTTCGGCCAAGAAGGCCGAGCAGGCTTGGCAGCAGGCGATGGCCCTGTTGCAGCAGGGCGACGAAGCGGCTGCCGCCGAACGGTTCTCGCTCGCCACCGCACACGATCCGCTGGCCGCCGACGCCTGGCTGGGGCTGCACGCGACCGGGCAGCGTCAGAAGGAGGCGCTGGACGGCATGGTCCGCTCCGCCGGATCGTTCGGCGCCTTGCGTTCGAAGTTCGGAATGCCGCTCCGCTCCCGGTTCCAGCTCGGCCACTACGTCACCTTCCGGCTCGAAAGCACCCGTGACCTCTGGGTGGCGGCCATGACCTCACTGCTGGACGCCGGGAAGCTCGAAGAGGCCTGGGCGGGTCTGTCCACGGCACAACTGGACTGCGACGAGACCCGGTTCGTCTGTACGCAGTACGCCTTCCTCAAGGAGGACTGGTCCCTGGTCCTGCGTTTCGCCCCGGGGATCCGTGACGCGTTCCTGCACGACGAGGCGCAGTTGTACGTGGGTGCGGCGCTGTTCGCGCAGGGTGTGTGTCACGAGGCGCTGAACGTGCTGGCGGAACTGCCGAAGAAGCTGGAGTCCGGAAACCGTTTCGACGCCGAGGTCAAATACTTCATGGGTCGCTCCCTGGAGTCGCTGGGCCGTTCGGAGGAGGCGCTGAAGCGGTACCAGTACGCGTTCCGGTGTGCGCCGGGCCTCTTCGACGTGGATGTACGGGCTCAGGCGCGTTCCACGGCTCCGACGGCTTCGTCCGTGGCCGGGACGCCTTCCACGCCCTCCCCCGCCCCTTCCGCCCCGTCCCCTGCGGGGACCCCGGAGGTCCGCACGGCCGCGCCCGCCTCCGCACCCACGGCCCCCGAGGCCGCTTCCGGTCCTCAGGAGGGCGACGGGGACGGGCTGTCGCGGGAGGAGATGGCGCGCCTGCTCGCGGAGGCCCAGGAAGCGCTGGACGGCATGATCGGTCTGGAGCCGGTGAAGCGGCAGGTCCTCACCCTGATCGCTCAGCTGCGCATGGCGGCGCTCCGGGAGGAACAGGGGCTGCCCAGCGGCGCCCGGCCCCGGCACTTCGTCTTCGCGGGACCGCCCGGCACCGGGAAGACCACCGTCGCCCGCATCATCGGCAAGGTCTTCGCCGGTCTGGGGCTGCTGAGTTCCGGCCATGTCATCGAGGCCCAGCGCGTCGACCTCGTCGGGCAGCACCTCGGTTCCACCGCCATCAAGACCAGCAAGGTCATCGACTCCGCCCTGAACGGTGTGCTGTTCATCGACGAGGCGTACGCCCTGTCCAACAGCGGGTACAGCGGTGTCGACGCGTTCGGCGACGAGGCGCTCCAGGTGCTCCTGAAGCGGGCCGAGGACGACCGGGACCGGCTCGTGGTCGTCCTCGCCGGATATCGCGAGGAGATGACCGGTCTGCTCGCCGCCAACCCGGGTCTGGTGTCCCGGTTCAACACCCGCGTCGACTTCCCCTCGTACTCCGCGCAGGAGCTGCTCCTGATCGCCCGTTCCGTCCTGTCCGGTCAGGGCGACGAACCCGACGAGGAAGCCGCAGCCGCACTCGGCGACTTCTTCGCCGCGGCCGTGGCCGAAGGCATGGCCGACACGCTGGGCAATGCCCGCTTCGCCCGGGAGCTCTGCCAGAAGGCCGCCGCGCAACGGGATCTGCGGCTGTACGCCGAACACGCGGGCGGGACGACGCCCACCAGGGAGGAGATCGTCACCGTGCTCGCCCCGGACGTGAGGGCGGCCCACCAGGAGCTCATGGAGTCCCACGGGACCCCGGCTTAGGGATCAGGGGGCCTTGAACAGCCCCGGGAATCGGAGGGCGAGCCAGGGTTTGCGACCCCGGGCGAACACCTTGCCCCGGGCGATGGCGCCGTAGGGGTCGGTGCGGCCGAGCGCCATCAGGAAGAAGGTGACCGGCTCGATGAGGATGGTGCAGTCCGCGCGGGCCGGCGGTCGAGGAGTGACGGTTGCGGCGCCGTCGGTGAATGTGACACCGAATCGGGCGCCGCCCCGCAGGCGGATCGTGTACCCGGCGGTGAGCCGTGCGGTGGCCGCGGCATCGGTGACCCTGGGCATGGCCGTCATCAGGAACGGCAGGGAGAGTGCGACGCGTTCGCGGTCGATCATGTGACGGCGCCCCAGCGCACGGGCGAGGTCGTAGCCGTGCCCGAGCATGTGCGTCAGCAGGTACGAGCCCAGCACCACCCGGCTCATCGGCCCCAGCGGGGTGACCACGCTCCCGGCCGCGGTGCTGTCCATGGCCGCGAGGTAGGCGTCCGCGTGCGCCACGATCATCCCGGCGAGCGGCTCGGCGGCCCGCTCCTCGAACCCGGCGAGCGCACGCTCATTGGCCGCGGCCAGACTCTGCGGCGTACCGTCCCCGTAGCGGCGTTCCTGCCCGGCCGCGAGGTCGGCCATCAGCTCGTTGGCCTGCGCCAGATGTGCTGCGGCCTCCCCCACCGTCCACTCCGAGCCGGGTACCGGAACGCTTGTGTCGGCAACTCCGCGCAACAGCGCTGCGATCTCCTCGGCGGTGGTCCGTACGGCGTCGCCGAGCCCTTCGGGCAGCGCGTCGAGTGCATCGCGACCGGTCACCGATTCCATGTTTCTCCCCGCCTCGGCCGAGCCTGCTCGTCTGCTTGCCTGCCTGTTGCCTGCCCGGCTGTTGCCCGCCTGCCTGATGTGAACAGGCCGCCCGCGGTACACAAGACCAGTCGGCGGGGCCTGCGGCAAGAGCCGGCGCCCATTCGTCTCAGCTTCGGCCAGACTGGCGACATCCGATGTCTACCCACGGGTAACTCCCCCTGCTTTGATGGGCGGCACCACTTTCCACCCCCTCCCGTACCAGGAGAACCTGTGCCGAATCCCGTGATCCGTCGCATCTCCGGCGCAACACTGGCCGCCGCGCTCGCCGCCGCGACGCCGGCCACCAACGCTCCGCAGGCCTCGGCGGCGGAGACTCCTTCGATTCGCACTCCTCCGAGTACGCGTCGATGCTCGCCGACGCCGGACCGACCGCGGCCGACGCCCGCACCGGGCATCCGTACTGCGCTCGTCCGGTGTCATGAGTGGGCTCCGTCCGGTCATCTACGATCACCGGGTGTGCGCAAATGTCATAGTCGCCGAAGACGACGAAATGCAGGCCGAACTCGTACGCCGCTACCTGGAGCACGAGGGGCACGCGGTCACGGTCGTCGGTGACGGCCTCGCGGCTCTTGCCGAGGTCCGGCACCGGGAGCCCGATCTGCTGGTGCTCGATGTGATGATGCCGCGGGCCGACGGTCTGGACGTGGTACGTGTGCTGCGCGCCGAGCACCGGGAGCTGCCGGTGCTGATGCTGACGGCCCGCAGCACCGAGGACGATCTGCTGCTGGGGCTGGATCTCGGCGCCGACGACTACATGACCAAGCCGTACAGCCCGCGTGAGTTGATGGCCCGGGTACGGACGCTGCTGCGGCGCAGCCGGCGGGGCGGTCAGGACACCGGTCCTGCCGCGGATCAGGCGTTGCGGGTCGGTGCGCTCATCGTCGATCCGGACCGGCACGAGGTGTCCGTCGAGGGCCGGTCCGTGGATTGCACACCCGGTGAGTTCCGGATTCTCGCCGCCATGGCGACCGGGCCCGACCGGGTCTTCACCCGGCAGCAGCTCCTCGAGGAGCTGCACGGTTTCGACCGGTACATCAGCTTCCGCACGGTCGACGTGCACATCATGAACCTGCGCAAGAAGATCGAACCCGCACCCCGTCGGCCGGCCCGGCTGCTCACCGTCTTCGGTGTCGGCTACAAGCTGACGGACCCGGCGCGGAATGCTTCGCGTGCGTCGTGAACAGCGGCGGACCAGGCTCCCGCTCCGCAAGAGTCTGTTCGGCCGTCTGCTGGCGGCGTCCGCCCTGGTCGCCGCCTGTTCGGTGGTCGCCACCGCCTGGCTCGCCGTGCAGACCACCTCCGGCGCCATCAAGCAGGAGCAGGGCCAGAATCTCACCGCTGACGCCCGGATCTACAACACCTTGCTCGGATATGCGGCGGGCCACCCCACCTGGGAGGGCGTCGACGGCACCGTGCGCGACCTGGCGAGGCAGTCCGGCCGACGGATCACGCTGACCACCGAGCAGCGCCGGCCCCTCGCCGACTCCGCTTCCCTCTCGTCACCGCCCGCGCTGCCGCCCCAGGCTTCGGCGATCGTCGACCCGCTGTCCGTGGACACCGCCCTGTCCCGGACGGCCGATCGGGCGGGTGCCGCGGCCGATCGTGTCGACCCGCGCGCGGTCGGTCCGTTCCGGTTGCCCACCGCCGAACGTACCGCCTTGCAGCGCGCCGCCGATCGGCGCGCGGCGTGCCTCAGCCGCGTCGGAGTCGCGGCGGACGTGGTCCGCGGTCCGAGTGGACGGCCGCGCGTGCAGGTCGTGGGCAATGATCCGGACCGGGCTCAGGACACGCGGTGCGCGTCCGACGACCTGGACTCCCCGACGGCGACCGAGCGAAAGGCGCTGGACGCGCTCAACGGACTCGCCAACGCCTGCCTGAAACGTCAGGACCGCTCGGCGGGCATCCAACTCAATCTGGACCTGTCCTGGGGCGACGGCACCGGGCCGGCGGACGCCCCCGTTCCCGCCGTCCGGGTTCCCACCCCCGTACCGAGCGTCCGGACCGGCGAGGACGACCGGGCCGCCGCCTCCTGCGTGGACACGGCGCGCCGGGAACAGCTCAGCTCCTACGTCTCCTCGCCCGCGCTGCTGTTCATCGGCGACGAGGGCGGCACGACCGTTCCCGGCTTCGACCTCTCCCCCGCGAACACCGCGAAGATCGCGGGCGCGGCGGCGCTCGTCCTGGCGCTCACCGTCGGAGCCACGGTGCTTGCCGGGTCCCGGCTCGTACGGCCGCTGCACGCCCTGACGGGCGCGGCACAACGGATGCGGGACGGGGAGGACTCCGCGCCCGTGCTGGTCGCCGACGACAACGAGATCGGCCGACTCGCCGCGGCCTTCAACGACATGGCCGACCACCGCGCGCGTCTGGAGGCGCAGCGCAAGGACATGGTCAGCGACGTCGCCCACGAGCTGCGGACCCCGCTGAGCAACATCCGGGGCTGGCTGGAGGCGGCGCAGGACGGCCTGGCGGAGCCCGACCCGGCGTTCATCGCCTCGCTGCACACGGAGGCCGTGCAGTTGCAGCACATCATCGACGACCTCCAGGATCTCGCCGCGGCGGACGCGGGCGCGTTGCGTCTGCACCCCGAGCCGGTCCGTATCGAGGACGTCCTCGCACAGGTCGCCGCAGCGCACCAGGGACGGGCCGAGACCGCGGGCATCGCGCTCTCGGCGCTGCCGGCAGTGGCCGACAGCCCCTCCCCCGTGTTGTGGGTCGACCCGGTCCGGCTGCGCCAGGCCATCGGCAACCTGGTCTCCAACGCCGTACGTCATACCCCGTCGGGCGGACGCGTGACGGTGCGCGCGTACGGCGCGGGGGCATCGACGGACGCGGCGACGGCCGGCGAGGAGAGCGAAGAGGTCGTGGTCGAGGTCGCCGATACGGGCAGCGGCATCTCGGCGGAGAACCTGCCGCATGTCTTCGACCGCTTCTGGCGCGCCGAGAAGTCGCGCAGCCGCCGTACCGGGGGCAGCGGGCTGGGGCTGGCGATCGTACGGAAACTCGTGGAGGCGCACGGGGGATCGGTGAGCGCGGTCAGCGTCGAGGGGCAGGGCTCGGTGTTCACGCTCCGGCTGCCGGCGGATCCAAAAGGCCCGGCGGGTCCGGGAGGCCCGGCGGGTCCGATGGGGCCGGTCGGCCCGGCAGGTCCCACCGGCCCGGCGGAACTCCGACCGGAGGAGGCGGACGACAGGGCGCCGAAGGGCGCGGACCAGGCCTGATGCGATGACCACAACGTTCTGACAGCTTCTTCATAACTTCACGCCAGCCTGTCGGCATGCCCCGCGCCCGGTGCGAACCAGACACCGGGCACCACCGGGGCCGACCTGGAATGGAGTCATCCCCATGCCCAACCGTCTCCTGCGCACCGCTGTCCTCGCCGCCGTCGCGGCGGGCGCGGTGCTCGTACCGTCCGCCGCGGCCTTCGCCGACTCCGCGCCCTCGCCCTCGGCTCCGTCCGTCGAGCGGTCCGCCGCGGCAGCCCCCGCCAAGAAGCCCACCAGCACTCCCGTACGGGGCTCGCAGCCGGCCGTGACACCCCGCGGGGGTGTGGCCGCCGGCGACAGCCCCGCTCCGGCCGTGGTCGAGGGCAGGAAGGCCGACGGCAAGGCTTCGGCCACCCCCGCTCCGCGCGGTGGCGTCGCCGCGGGTGAGCGGACAGCCGGAACCTCGGGCGACAGCACCACCGCGATCGCCGGTTCGGCCGCTGCCGCACTGCTGCTCGCCGGAGCGGGAACCATCGTGCTGCGCCGCCGCTCGGCCGCCCAGCGCAACGGCTGACCAGCCGGACCTCACGGCCGATCCCCGGGAGCCGACCGGCTGCCGAGGCAGTCGCGACGCTCACCGCAGTCGCCCGTCCTTCGTGGCGCCGTCCGTTCCCGGGCGGCGCCACTGCCGATCTCCGCCCAGACCTGGAGTCTCAATGACGAAGTCAAGCCGCCTGCGTGACCGGCGAGACGGGGGTGAAGACCCGGTTGTCGCGCAGAAGTGCGCACAGGACGCCGGCCCGCCGACGGGCCAGGGCGATGACGGCCTGGACGTGTTTGCAGCCCTCGCCACGCTTCTTGAGGTAGAAGTCCCGGTTCGGTCCCTCGCGGATCATGCTGGTCTGCGCGGACATGTAGAACACCCTGCGCAGGCGGCGGCTGTAGCGCTTGGGCCGGTGCAGGTTGCCGGTCCGCCGTCCGGAGTCGCGCGGGACGGGCACCGGCCCGGCCAGCCCGGAACCGGCCCTGCCGCTCACTCACTTGCCCCTCCTCGTCCCGTTCCAACTGCCGTCGGCCCGAGGAACACCCCGCCGTCATCTCCGTAATCAGCGACCGCACAGGGCGCGCACATCTCAATCAGCAGCCAGGGCACCCCGGAGAGCCGGACGGCCACCCCAGGTGAGCCACCACTGGCAAGCCCCCATAAGCCACATCCGGCCCTCCCGGGCCGCCCGACAACTTACGGAGCCCCCATGTTCCGCACATCGCCTTCGCTCCGACGCGCCGCGCTGCCGCTGCTCGCCTGCCTCTTCCTCGCCGGTTGCTCCTCCGATACGACGGGCGACTCGTCCGCCGCGGGGCCCGGCAGCAGCGCGAGCGTCGCTCTCGACGCTCCGGAGCAGACCGGTTCGAAGGGAGCCGGGAAGGCCGGGGGTTCCCGCTCCTCGGCAGCGGCCCCCGTCCGCGTCAGCATCTCTTCGCTCGGCATCGACAGCGAGCTGATGCGCCTCGGCCTCAACGGGGACGGCACCGTCGAGGTCCCGCCCGCCGACAAGGGCATGACCGCCGGCTGGTACACCGGTGGCGCCACGCCCGGTGAGCCCGGCGCCGCGGTCATCATCGGACACAACAACACCCGCTTCGGGAAGGCCGTCTTCCACGATCTCAAGAAGATCGGCAAGGGAGCTGACATCGCCGTCAAGAACGACCGCGGCACGGAACTCCACTTCAGGGTCACCGGCACCGAGACGGTCAGCAAGAAGACCTTCCCGACCCAGAAGGTCTACGGCGCCACCAGGACACGCACCCTGCGTCTGATCACCTGCGACGGCGCCTTCGACGCCCAGGGCCACCCGGTGGACAACCTCATCGTGTACGCGAACCGGAGCTGACGGCGGCGCCGAGGACCCGTACCGGCGAAGAGCTCACCACCGCGTGCGGCGACCCCGGAGGCATCCGGAGCGGGCCCGCGCAAGCCCACCGCCTGCCGGCTCCACGAAAGATGAGGTGCAGCTCTCCGTGGGGGAATCCGCCGGGTCCGGAAGACGGGCTACGGATGTCGGCGCACGGTTCAACAAGAACTGCGACAAGGCGGAGCATCGGCTCGAGGCCGGGAACGTCGCAGTACCAAGGCCGCCAGCGCCGCAGGGGCGCCCTTCGGTCCGCGGATGCCCGGGAAGGCGTTGATGTCGACCGCGACGGGCGCCCCCTCGCGGTCCAGCAGGTCGACACCGTAGACGTCCAGGCCGAAGACCTCCCCCGTGTGGAGGGCGAGTTCGGTCCAGGTCTGCGGCAGATCACGGACCAGTGGCGCGGAAGGCGTACCGTCCGGCGGTACGCCCACCGGTGCGGGGCGCACCCCCGCGAACACCTCGCCCGCGATCACCCACAGCTTGTGGTCCCAGCCGCTGTTCGCGACGAACTCCTGGAGGACGACAGGCTCGTTGGGCCACTCTGCCGCGAGGTCCCGGAGCTCGGCCGGACCGTCCACGCGGGCGACCAGGTCCGTGCGTCGGCTGTGGCGGCTCTTGACCATGAGCGGGAAGCCGCTCTCCGCCGGCTCCGCTCCGTGGACGGCTTCGGACAGCGCGTCCAGGGTGCTTGTCCGGGGCATCGGCAGGCCGGCGCCTTCCGCCACGGCGGCGATCCGGCTCCTGTCCTGGCACAGCTCCGTCGAGGCGGCGGAGTTCAGCACCCGGGCGCCGCGTGCTTCGAGGAATCGGGCCAGCGCCAGGGCCCGGGGGGTATGGGCCTTGAGGAGGTAGACGTCGGCGAGATCGTCCGGGGTCACCAGTTGCGACGGGGACCCGGTTCCGGTGTCCGGGTTCAGGAACGTCACCCGGTGCTTCGCCTCGGTCAGCGCGGAAGAGACTGCGGCGAGCAGTGGATGATCCGGCTTGTCGGTCAGCAGACACACCCTCATATCTGTGCGGCCTCCGGCACGGCTGCCAGCACGTCCGCCTCGGGGCCGGGGACGGGGTGCGGTTGAAGCCGTCCATGGGGGATCTGCGGCTGCGCGGGAATGCGCGGGGCGGGGGCGAGCACGCCCCTCCGATCGGCGCCGCCCGCCCTGGCCAGGTCGAGGACGGCTCCGGCCAACCTGGAGACGGCGTCGGGGACCTGACGGAAACTCGGGAAATCGTTGATGTCGACGATCACGGGGCCGTCGGGACCGAGCACCACGTCGATGCCGTACAGATCGAGGCCGAAGACCGCTCCCACCTTCGCCGCCACTGCGGCCACCTCGGCGGGCAGGGGGACGGCTCCCTCGTCGACCGACCCGTCCGGGTGGAGCGGGGAGCGGCGCAAGGTCGCGTGAAACTCACCCGCGAGACAGTAGACCTTCAGATCGGAGCCCGGATTGGACACATAGGGCTGTGCGATGAGTTGGCCCTCCCCTGCCTGCTCCGCCTCCGCCAGCCGCCCGGGGTCCGCCACGAGGCGCACCCCGCGCCCCGAGCTGCCGTCGGCGGGCTTGACCACCAGGGGGAAGAGCTCGTCGGGAACATCCGCGAACAGCGTGGCCCTCGGTGCCGAATAGGTCACCGGAACGGGTAGCCCGTGCTGTCGAGCGATGACCGATGTGAAGACCTTGTCACGCACCGCGCGGATCGACCGCGCGTCGTTCACCGTGGTCAGGCCCACCGCCGCCGCGGCCTCCAACAAGGTGAGCCCGGGGCCGCCGGACACGGTCTTGAGTACCCAGGCGTCATGGGTCCCCGCCCTCACCTCCTCCGAGATCCGCAGGAGAGAGCCGCCGGGGCGCACCACGTCCACCTGGTGTCCCCACGACGACAGTCGCCGGACCACGTCAAGCGGCATGCCGTCATGCCGGTACAGCTCTTCGACGAGGAAGCAGAGCTTCATCCCAATACCCCTCGGTGCCCCATGCCTGATGAGGGCAGAACGGTGCCTCGCGGTGCTCTTTCGAACACCACCAAAAGGGCAACGCTACGTCACGTCAGCCCCAAAGCAACCGCAGCCGGGGGTTACTGATGGTGCGTTGCCTCACCCGAGGCCCGGGACGGCCGCGCAGACCCGGCGTCCGTGATTCGCGCGCCCGGTGCCTGCCGTCCTTGTCAGAAGAAGACCCCGCACCGCAGCAGAACATTCGCGTACGGCCGCGCCTCCCCCGTCCGCACCACCAGCCGGGCACCCGCCGCGAGTGCCTTCAGCTCCTCGTGGGGTACGTGGGCGAGTTCCGGGAGGCACTCCTCCAGGAGGCGTGCGGCCTCCGGGTTGGCCTCCCGCACCTCGTGCGCCGCTGTCGCGCCCTCCACCACCAGTTCGTCCAGCAGCCCGTCGAGCACCGCGGCGAACGAGGGAACGCCGGCCCGGAAGGCCAGGTCGACGACCCGGGGGCCGGCCGGGATGGGCATGCCCGCGTCGCAGATCAGCACTCCGTCGCCGTGGCCCAGTTCGGCCAGTGCTCCGGCGAGGTGACGGTTGAGAATTCCTGCCTTCTTCACGGGGCCGGAACTTCCTCTGCGGGTGGGACTTCCCCTTCGGTCGGGACTTCCTCTGCCGTCGGGAGTTCCTCTGCCGTCGGGAAGGAAGCCTGTGCGCCCTGCCTGGTGACTGCGGCCGCGCCCACCCGCACGGCGAACGCAGCGGCTTCGGCGAGTTCTTCGCCCAGGCCGAGCCGCCAGGCCAGGGCGGCCGTGAACGCGTCGCCGGCCCCGGTCGTGTCCACGGCTTCGACCTCGATGCCCGGTACGGGTACGGCATCGCCCGTGCGGCGGTCCGCGACGAGCGCCCCCGCCGCCCCCAGCGTGATCACCACCGAACGCGGGCCGAACGCGAGCAGTGCCCGCGCCCACTCCTGGGGCGTGTTCCCTGCGGACTCGCCCAGCATGTAGCGCGCTTCGTGCTCGTTGACCACCAGCGGGTCGCAGGCTGCCAGCACATGGTCGGGCAGGGGCGCGGGCGGTGACGGGTTCAGCACCAGTCGGGTACCGGGTGACATGGCACCGGCCACCTCCGCAACGGTCTCCAACGGGATCTCCAACTGTACGGAGACGACCCGGGCCGCACCGAACAGCGGGCCGGCCGCCCGGATGTCCTCCGGGGTGAGGCGGGCATTGGCCCCCGGAGACACCACGATGCTGTTGTCACCCGAGGGGTCCACGGTGATCAGCGCCACGCCGCTGGGCGCCCCGCCCACGAGGACGCCGGCGGTGTCGACGCCCGCCGCCCGTTGTGAATCCAGCAGCAGGCGGCCATGCGCGTCGTCACCGACCCGGGCCAGCAGGGCCGTACGGGCTCCGAGGCGAGCGGCGGCGACTGCCTGGTTTCCGCCCTTGCCGCCCGGGTGGACGGCGAGATCGGAGCCGAGCACGGTCTCGCCGGGTGCGGGGCGGCGTTCGACACCGATGACCAGGTCGGCGTTGGCGGAGCCCACGACCAGCAGGTCGTAGCGGTCGTGGTCATGGTCGCTCTCGTGCATGGTTCCTGCTTTCCGTGGTCAGGCGTTGCTCGGGTCGGGCCCGGTCCCGTTCAGGCGCACCGGGTCCCGTTCGGTCGCGCTCAGGAGAAGTCGGCAACGTTGCTCTTGGTGACGACCTTGACCGGCACCTTCACCGTGCTGTCGACCTTCTTGCCCTCCGCCGCCTTCACCGCGTTCTGTACGGCGATCCTGCCCAGCTCCTTCGGCTGCTGTGCCACGGACGCGTACAGCTTGCCTGCGGCAACCGCCTTCAGGCCGTCCGGAGTTCCGTCGAATCCGACGACGGACACCGACTTTCCCGCCTTGCTGCCGAGTGCCTTGACCGCACCGAGCGCCATCTCGTCGTTCTCGGCGAAGACACCGGTGATACCGGGGTGGGACTGGAGCAGGTTGGTCATGACGTCCAGGCCCTTCGTGCGGTCGAAGTCCGCCGGCTGCTCGGCCACGACCTTGATGCCCGGATACGCCTTGAGGCCTTCGGCGAAGCCAGCGCCGCGCTCGCGACTGGCCGAGGTACCGGCCGTCCCCTGCAGGATGGCGATGCTGCCCTTGCCCCCGAGCTTGTCGGCCAGTGCCTTGGCGGCGAGCCTGCCGCCCGCGACGTTGTCGGATGCCACGAGCGTCGCGGTCCGTGCCTTGTTGACGCCTCGGTCGGCGGCGATCACCGGGATGTCCGCCTTGTTGGCGCCCTGGACGGCGGGGCCCGCCGCATCCGAGTCCACCGGATTGACGATGATCGACTTCATGCCCGAACTCGTGAAGTTCTGGAGCTGGTTGGCCTGCTGCGAGGCGTCGTTCTGCGCATCGGTGACGGTGAGGTCGACCCCGGCCGCCTTCGCCTCCGCCTGCGCGCCCGACTTCATCTGCACGAAGAAGGGGTTGTTGAGTGTGGAGAGTGACATGCCCACCTTGGTGTTGCCGCCGGAGGAGCCGGAGTTGAAGTAGGACACCCCGCCCACGACGACGGCCACGCACAGGGCGGCGACAGCGAACTTGACCGCTCCCGCTCCCTTGCGCCCGGATCCCGGCGAGCCCGGCGCGCCGGACGAACCACCCGGTGCGGCGGCTCCGGAACCGGCCTTGCGGCGGAGTGTGTCCAGCAGCACCGCGAGCGCGATGACGACACCGATGACGACCTGCTGCCAGAACGCGGAGACGGAGAGGAGGTTCAGCCCGTTGCGCAGGACGGCGAGGATGAGAGCGCCGATCAGAGTTCCGGACGCCTTGCCGACACCGCCGGCGAGGCTGGCGCCGCCGATGACCACTGCGGCAATCGCGTCGAGTTCGTAACCCTGCGCGGCCTGCGGCTGCGCGGAGGTCAGCCGGGAGGCGAGGACGATGCCCGCGACCGCGGCGAAGAGGCCGGACAGGGCGTAGATGGCCAGCTTCTGCCGCTTGACGCGCAGTCCGGAGAGCCGGGCCGCCTCCTCGTTGCCGCCGATCGCGTACATCGAACGGCCGATGTAGGTACGGGCCAGGATCAGCGCCGCGATCAGGCCCATCACGATCATCACGAGCACCGGAACGGGCAGCCAGCCACCGAGCGTGTCGCCGAGCACGGAGACCGAGCCGGGGAAGTCGATCGGCTTGCCCTGCGAGATGACCAGGGACAGACCGCGCGCGATCGACAGCATCGCCAGCGTCGCGATGAACGGCGGCAGTTTGCCGTACGAGACGAGCGCCCCGTTGACGAAGCCGCACGCGATGCCGGTGGCCGCGGCGAGGATGAGGGCCAGCCAGACCGGCACCCCCTCCGAGGTCGCCGTCCAGGCGAGGACGGTCGCCGAGAGCGCGGCGACCGAGCCCACGGACAGGTCGATGCCCGCCGAGACGATCACGAAGGTGACGCCGAACGCGAGGATCGCTGTGACGGCGGCCTGCACACCGATGTTCAGCAGGTTCTGTGTGGTCAGGAAGTCGCTGGAGAGCAGCGACATCGCCACCAGCAGTACGACCAGGGCGCTGAGCGCGCCGTTGTCGAGCAGGAGCCGGCGGACCGTGTGCCCTGCGGCGCCACTGGCGCCCGTATTGCTCTTGAGCGTGTCAGTGGCCACGAGGGCTCTCCTCTTCGTTCGCAGTCGGATCTGCTGCCGCAGTTGTCGTGGGGGGTGTTGTGGGGGGTGCGCTGACGGCGAGGGCCATCACGGCGTCCTGGGTCGCTTCGTGCGCGGGGAGCTCCCCCGCGATCCGGCCCTGGGACATGACCAGCACCCGGTCGCTCATGCCGAGAACTTCGGGCAGGTCGCTGGAGATCATCAGAACCGCGTGTCCCGATGCCGTGAGTTCGTTGATGAGCTGGTAGATCTCGACCTTGGCACCGACGTCGATACCGCGGGTCGGTTCGTCGAGGATCAGCACTCTGGTGTCGGCGAGCAGCCACTTGCCGATGACGACCTTCTGCTGGTTGCCGCCGGAGAGCGTGCGGACATGCTGGCCGAGACCCGCCATCCGTACGCCGAGTTGTTCGGCGATCCGGGCAGCGGCCACGCGCTGCCCCTTGAGGTCCACGAGTCCGGAGCGGCTGGCCGAGCGCAGGGTGACCAGGCCGAGGTTCTCCTGTACCGAGGCGTCGAGCACCAGGCCCTGGCCCTTGCGGTCCTCGGGTACGAGGCCGATTCCGGCGCCCATCGCCGCGGTGACGTCGTGCCTGGCCAGCCGCTCGCCGAGCACGTCGACGGTGCCGCCGTCGTAGGGGTCGGCGCCGAAGACGGCGCGTGCGACCTCGGTGCGCCCGGCGCCGACGAGGCCGGCGAGACCGACCACCTCTCCGGCCCGCACCTCGAAGCTGATGTCGTGGAACACGCCGTTGCGGGTCAGGCCGCGCACGGACAGCAACGGGCTGCCGGTTTCGGGGCGTTCACGAGGGTACTGCTGGTCGATGCTGCGTCCCACCATCAGCTGGACGAGTTCCGCCTCGGGGGTCGATGCGGGCACCTGGTCGATGCTCCGACCGTCGCGCAGCACCGTGACCCGGTCACCGAGTGCCGCGATCTCCTCCAGGTGGTGGGTGATGAAGACGACCCCGACCCCGTCCGCACGCAGCTGCCGCACGATCCGGAAGAGCTTGTCGACCTCCTCCGAGGTGAGGACCGCGGTCGGCTCGTCCATGATCAGGGCGCGGGCGTCCAGGCTGAGTGCCTTGGCGATCTCCACCATCTGCAGCCGGGCGATGCCCAGTTCGCGGATCTTGGCCTTCGGTGAGACATGCAGGCCGACGCGGCGCAGGAGCACCTCGGCATCCGCCTCCATGCGACGCCGGTCGATCATCCCGAAGCGGCGCGGCTGCCGGCCGAGGAAGATGTTCTCGGCGACGGTGAGATCGGGTACCAGGTTGAACTCCTGGTAGATCGTGGCGATTCCGAGCCGTTCGGCGTCCTGCGCGCCGTGGATACGGACCTCTCGCCCCTGGGCGAGGATCCGGCCGCTGTCCGGGCGGTAGGCACCGGAGAGCATTTTGATGAGTGTGCTCTTGCCGGCTCCGTTCTCGCCGAGCAGGACATGTACTTCGCCGCTGCGCAGGTCGAAGTCCACGCTGTCCAGCGCGACCACACCGGGGAAGGTCTTGCGTACGCCTTCGATGCGCAGCAACTCGTCCGGACTGCTCACAAGTTGCTCCTCTGGTCCGAAGCGGGCTCGCCGCAGGAACGGCGTACGACGAGGCGGGCGGGAAGGGTGACGGACTGCGGGGACCGGCCTTCGACGATGTCGACCAGTGCGCGAACGGCGGCACGGCCGAGGTCGCCGGTCGGCTGGGCAATCGCCGTGATCGGCGGGTCGGTGTGGACGAACCACGGGATGTCGTCGAAGGCGGCGAGTCCGATGTCCTGCGGGACGCGCAGTCCGGCCGCGCGGATGGCGTCCAGCGCGCCGAGCGCCATCAGGTTGTCGGCGGCGAACACGACCTCGGGCGGTTCGGGGAGCGCCAGGAAGCGCTCGGTGACGCGTCGGCCGCTGTCCGCCTGGAAGTCGCCCTGGCCGATGTAGACGTCTGGCAGGGTGAGTTCGTAGGCGCACAGCGCCTCGCGGAAGGCCTCGACGCGCTCGTTGCCCGTGGTGGTGGCCGCGGGGCCGGCGATGATGGCGAGTCTGCGGCGGCCCAGCGCGTGCAGATGGGCGACCAGGTCCCGGATCGCGCGGCGGCCGTCGGCGCGTACGACGGGGACGTCGACACCGGGCATCCAGCGGTCCACGAAGACCATCGGGGTGCCGTCGCGTGCCACCTCCGCCATCAACGGGGAGTCGCCGTCCGCGGGAGAGACGAGAAGCCCGTCGATCCTTCGGTCGAGGAGCGTACGGACGTGGTGGTCCTGCAGCTCCGGCCGCTCGTCGGCGTTGCCGATGATGACGCTGTAGCCGAGGGCTCGGGCCTCCTCCTCGACGAAGCGGGCCAGTTCGGTGAAGTACGGGTTCAGCACATCGCTGATGACCAGGCCGAGGGTGCGGGTCTGATCGGTGCGCAGCGAGCGGGCGACGGCGTTGGGCCGGTAGCCGAGGGCGTCGACGGCGGCGAGTACGCGGGTCCGCGCGTCCGGGCTGACGGACGGATGGCTGTTGAGAACACGGGAGACCGTGGCGACAGAGACTCCCGCCTGGGCCGCGACGTCCTTGATGCTCGTCATGTCCGGACCACCTCCTTGTGGTTTCCGTACGCCTCGAAACCAGCGGATCACAGCCGTGGAATCGATTACACGAATGATTGGAAACGATTACATGGCCGGAAACAAGACCCCGGCCACTGTCCGAGACCGGATCGTAACGAGTGGGATGGAACGGAGGTGAGGCGCGCTCCAGGCACACGAGTGGGGACACCGCGTCACGTTCGGGATCCGGACAGCAGCCACGGAGGCGACAGCGACCGCACCGCCCCGGGGGGGGCAGGATCAGCCCCACCGCTCAGGTGCCACAACGCCGATGACCGCCCGATCCGGCTCGCCCGGCAGTGGAATGTACGCCTCGGGCGCGAGGCCCGTACCCCGGGGGCCGATGAGGACCGCGGCCAGCTCGGCGATGCTGTGCCGCACCACGTCCGGGTCGGGAGCGCTGCAGCAACCGGCCAAACGTCTCCCCTGGCCCAATGGCCTCGGGTTCGGCGGCCTCGCCTCGGGTTCGGCGGCCTCGTTCCGCATGGCCGTTGGTCACGTGCTCGATCGCACCGCCGCCCGGAAACGCAGAAGACCCCAGGTGAACTGGGGTCTCAACTGGTAAAACTGGTGTCCGAGGGGGGACTTGAACCCCCACGCCCGATAAAGGGCACTAGCACCTCAAGCTAGCGCGTCTGCCATTCCGCCACCCGGACCAGGTGGTCGGCCCCGGTTTCCCGCAGCGACATGGAAAACAATACCAGGGGTTCAGGGTGGCCCTCACCCGCGTTTCCCGTGGTCAGTGCGGTGCAGCGGATACGCCCGGCGCGATTCCGTACCGCTTCACCCACCCCGGACACGGCCCGTAGTCACGCTCGCACACATAGTGCAGGCGGCGCGGCAGTCATGGCATGGCGGCGGCCGGTATCACGCTGCTGCTGAAGCAGCCGGGACATCCACGGGTGCGCGGCACGGCCCCGGATCCGGTACCGGTCGGCCGGGAAGTCGTCTGAGCCCTTCTCCTCGGATACCAACGACGACGGCCCTCCCCGCCCTTTGCGAGGAGGGTCATCGTGCGTGCGGTGGGCTGGGGTCTTTCGTTTGGATCCGGCCCGATCCAAACGAAAGGCCCTAGCAGCCCTTGCGGCGCAGCGTGTGCAGGTAGGCGGCCGAGCGGCGGGCCGTGGTGAAGGAGTCGACGATCGGCTGGTCGTGCTCCACCTGCCAGTGGTGGTCACGGCGTCCGCCGTGGGTCCTGGTGACGGCACCGAGGAACTTCTTGTAGTCGATGTCGCCGTCCCCGACGTCCACCATGCGGTATCCGTCGCGGGCCGCGATGTCGTGCTCGCCGTCCTTGACGTGGAAGAGCGGGTAGCGGTCGGGCTGCTTCAGTACGTAGTGCAACGGGTCGAAGGTGTCGGGGGTGCCGTCGGCCCGCTTGCCGAACCGGAACTGGCCGACGTAGGCCCAGTAGATGTCCATCTCCAGGAAGACCAGATCGGGGTCGGTCTCGGCGAGCAGTACGTCGTAGAGGCGGATATCGGGCCGGTCGGTGGCGAAGGAGAACTCCTCGGCGTGGTTGTGCTGGTAGAACTTCATGCCGCGTGCCCTGGCCGCGGCGCCGTAGGTGTTGAAGTCCGCGGCGGCGCGCTTCCAGGCGTCGACCGTCGATCCGTAGCGGAACGGTCCCGAGGCGGTACCGACATGCTTCAGGCCGAGGGCCTGGGCGTCGTCGAGGACCTTGGTGAGGTTCTGCGCGAAGGTGTAGGCATTCGGGTTGTTGTCGTCGTAGTAGCCGACATGACTGCCGATGCCTTTGAGCCCGTGGTCGCGGGTCAGCTGCTTGAGCTGGGCGAGGGTGATGGCACCGGCCGAACCCTGGGTGTAGCCGGCGTACTCGACCTCGTCGTAGCCGTACGCCTCCAGTTCGGCGAAGACCTTGTCGAAGCCGAGGGTCGAGACCTTGTCGCGGAGGGTGTAGAGCTGGATTCCGAGACGGCCGGGCGGCAGCAGCGGGTCGCCCTGGGGCCTGCCCTGGGCGGTGGCGGCGGGGGCCGCGGCGCCGAGGAGGGCTGCTGCGGTGGCTCCGGCGGCCACGCCGAGCATGGAGCGCCGGCTGAGCTTGTGGGCGAGTTCTGCGTCGACGGGGGTGCGGCGGCTCATGGGGGAACTCCTTCTGGGGGCGGGACGTTGTCAGTGCAGTCCGGCAAGCTCGAGGAGCAAGGACTTCACTTCGGTGGCCCGGACGGGGCCGGTGAACGCGTGGGGGGTGGAGCACAGGATGAGCGGACCTTCTTCGTCGCTCTGCGGAAGGCGGCCGTGGCTGCCGCGAATAGGTGACGGGTCCAGGGGTACGACCGCCATGCGGTAGCGCATGCCGAGCTTCTTGCGGGCGACGGCCGTGGCCGCCTTGACGCGGACGTACGGGTCCTGGGGGTCCAGGAAGAGTTCGACGGGGTCGTAGCCCGGTTTGCGGTGGATCTCGACGAGCTGCGCGAAGTCGGGCGCGCGGGCGTCGTCGAGCCAGTAGTAGTACGTGAACCAGGCATCCGGGTCCGCGACGGCGACCAGCTCGCCGGAGCGCGGGTGGTCGAGGCCGTGTGCCTTCTTGCCCTCGTCGTCGAGGAGCTGCTCGATGCCCTGGACGTCCCGGAGGGCCTCGCGGGTCGCTTCGAGGTCCTCGGGGCGGCGTACGTAGATATGGGCGAGCTGATGGTCGGCGACGGCGAAGGCGCGGGAAGCCATCGGGTCGAGATATTCCATGCCGTCCTGGGTGTGGACCTCCAGGAGTCCGGCGCGGCGCAGGGCCCGGTTGATGTCCACGGGCCGGTCGACACGGGTGATGCCGTATTCGGAGAGGGCGACGACGGTGCGGCCCTCGCGGCGGGCGTCGTCCAGGAGGGGGGCCATGGCGCGGTCGAGTTCGGCCGCGGCCCGGTAGGAGCGGGGGTCGTCGGGGCCGTAGCGCTGGAGGTCGTAGTCGAGGTGCGGGAGGTAGCACAGGGCCAGGTCGGGGTGGCGGGTGTCGAGGATGTGCCGGGTCGCGTCGATGATCCACTGCGAGGAGACGAGGTCCGCGCCGGGGCCCCAGAAGTGGAAGAGGGGGAATGTGCCGAATTTCTCGGTGAGTTCGTCGTGCAGGGCGGGCGGCCGGGTGTAGCAGTCGGGTTCCTTGCGGCCGTCGGCGTAGTAGACGGGGCGCGGAGTGACGGTGATGTCGGTGTCGGCGCCCATCGCGTACCACCAGCAGATGTTGGCGACCGTGTAGCCGGGATGGGCGCGGCGGGCGGCGTCCCAGAGTTTGTCGCCCGCGACCAGTCCGTTGTGCTGACGCCAGAGCAGGACGTCGCCGAGTTCGCGGAAGTACCAGCCGTTGGCGACGATGCCGTGTTCGGCGGGGGTGGTGCCGGTGAGGAAGGTGGACTGGGCGGCGCAGGTGACGGCGGGGAGGACGGTGCCGAGGGGCGCGTGGGTGCCGGACTGCCCCAGGGCCTTCAGGTGCGGCATGTGATCGAGGAGCCGTGGGGTGAGGCCGACGACGTCGATGACGAGGAGGGGGTGGGGAGTCATGAGCCCGGTGGGCTGCTCGGCTGTGGTCACGGGAGCTCCTTGAGGCCGAGGTCGACCAGGAGGTCGCGGGCGAGGGTGAGTTCGGCGGCGATGCCGTCGGCGAGCTGGGTGCGGGTCCGGGGGCGCAGCGCGGCCGGGAGCGCCTGCCAGGTGTACGTCTCGACCTCCAGGTGCCTGGTGAGGGGCCGTGCCCCGCCCACCAGCCGGGTCAGTGCGGAACAAAGCACGGGAAGGGTGGAGGTGAGCGGTGGTGCGGGGGGTGCGTGCAGGGGGACGTGGAAGTGGGAGCGCCAGGGGGCTCCGTCCGGCAGGGCCCGGCCGGTGACGGCCTCGCCGAGGTCGTCGGTGCCGCGCAGCCCGGCGGCGGTGCCGGTGCGGGTCTGGTGCAGGAAGCGGGGCTCGGCGAAGGCGGCGAGTGCGGCGCGCACCTCGGGGAGGTGGGGGTGTTCGGCGTGCAGGGCGGCGGAGAGCTGTGCCTTGGCGATCGGGATGCCCGCCGCGTCGAGCGCGTCGACGGCGCTGTCGGGGTCCTCGAAGGAGGTGGCCAGGTGGCAGGTGTCGATGCAGATTCCGATGCGCGGGTGTCCGACGGCGGTAAGGGGTGCGATGGCGTCGGCGGTGGTCTCGACCGTGCAGCCCGGCTCGGGTTCGAGGCCGATACGGATGGACTTGCCGGTGAGTTCGGCGAGTGCGTCGAGGCGTTCGCCGAGGGTGGTGAGCGCGGTGTGTGCCGCTCGGGCCGCCTCCGGGTCCGATTCGAAGGGGGTGCGCCAGGCGATCGGGAGGGTGGAGATGGTTCCTTCGGTGGCGTCGTCGGGGAGCAGGCCGGCCAGCAGTCGGGCGAGGTCGGTGGTGTGGGCGAGCCGCTCCGGATCCGTCCAGTCGGGCTTGTACACGCGGTACTTGACCTCGTCGGCACCGAATCCCTCGTACGGGAAGCCGTTGAGGGTGACGACCTCCAGGCCG
This sequence comes from Streptomyces sp. NBC_01363, assembly GCF_026340595.1. GTDB lineage: Bacteria > Actinomycetota > Actinomycetes > Streptomycetales > Streptomycetaceae > Streptomyces. The sequence continues at coordinate 1,527,027 of NZ_JAPEPF010000002.1, read as the reverse complement.
CGGCGGTCCAGTTCGGCGTGGAGGGACCGCAGCTCGGCGGGGTCGTTGACCAGGGTGCGGGCCGCGTCCCTGGCGAGCCAGAGGCCGATGCCGAGCCGGTCGCGGCCGAGGCGTCTGCGGACCGGTTCGCAGTGGTCGCGCAGTTGGGCGCGGATGCCGTCGAGCGTCTCGGCGGGGTGCACGTTGGTGCAGTACGAGAGGTGGACGGTGGAGCCGTCGGGGTGGCGGAAGCGCATCGCCTCACTCCCCGCCGCGCAGGATGGAGTTGCCTTCGTGGAGGGGTTCCGGCGCGGCGATGCCGAGCTGGAGCCGACCGCTCTGTCCGTAGAAGGCGACGGGGTTGCGCCAGAGCACCTGGTCGACGTCGTCGTCGCTGAATCCGGCGGCGAGCATCGCGTCGCCCACCTTGCGGGTCTTGAGCGGATCGCTTCTGCCCCAGTCGGCGGCCGAGTTGACCAGGACCTTCTCGGTGCCGTGGATCCTGAGGATCGCGATCATGCGGTCCTCGTCCATCTTGGTGTCGGGGTAGATGGAGAATCCGGCCCAGCAGCCGCTGTCCAGGGCGTCCTTCACGGTGGTCTCGTTGAGGTGGTCGAGCAGGACCCGCTCCGGGGAGAGGTGGGATTCGCGGATGACGTCGAGGGTGCGGTGCAGCCCGGCGAGCTTGTCCCGGTGCGGGGTGTGCACGAGGGCGGGCAGGCCGTGGTCGGCGGCGAGCTGGAGCTGGGCGGCCAGAGCGGTGTCCTCGGCCGGGGTCATGGAGTCGTAGCCGATCTCGCCGACGGCGACGACCGAGTCCTTGACGAGATAGCGGGGCAGCGCGTCCAGGACGGGGACGCAGCGCGGGTCGTTCGCCTCCTTGGGGTTGAGGGCGAGCGTGCAGTGGTGGGCGATGCCGTACTGGGCGGCACGGAAGGGTTCCCAGCCGAGCAGGGCATCGAAGTAGTCGAAGAAGCTGGCGGGCGAGGTGCGGGGCTGGCCGAGCCAGAAGGAGGGTTCGACGAGGGCGCGGACCCCCGCGTCGTACATCGCCTGGTAGTCGTCCGTGGTGCGGGAGGTCATATGGATGTGCGGGTCGAAGATGCGCATCAGGACTCCTCCGTGGGGGCGGCGGCACCGGGGGTGGTGAGTTCGAGGACGCGGGTGAGATCGGCGGGGACGCTGCGGCTTGCCGCGATGCGTTCGGCGGCGAAGTCGCCGAGCATGCGGGCGAGTTCGGCGTCGCCGCGAGCGCGTCGGGCCAGTCCGTCGACGGCGTCGACGGGGACCCCGGTGAAGAGGCACTTGAGAATGGCGTGGCGCCAGCTGTGCGGATCGAGATGGGTGGCGGCGTACGGACCGACGGCCGCGGCGATCAGCCGGGTGTCGTTGGTGCGCAGGGCGTCCTCGACGACGGGAAGGGCGGTGGGGCCGAGGTCGAGGCGGTGCAGGGTGAGCAGGACGGCCCGTCGTTCGGCGGCGGTGCCCTGTTCGTAGAGCCTGGTCAGGGCGGGCAGCGCGGCACGGGCTTCGATGAGCAGCAGGGCGCGTACGGAGTCGGCGTGTTCGAGTCCGCAGTGCCGGCCGGCTGCGGCGTACCGCAGTTCCCACGACGGGGCGGCGTACGGTCCGCCGGGCTGTTCGGCGTCCTGGTGGGTGGCGGAGTGCTCCGCCTCGGCGAGGGCCTCGTCGAGCCAGGCGCGCGCGGCTCCGCCGAGCTGTGCGTCGAGTTCCTCGCGGGTCAGCAGCGGGGGGGTCGTCGGGGACATCGGCATGGCGTCGCTCCCTTCGTCGGTTCAGCGGCTCGATGGACTGTCGCTCGACGGACTGTGGCTCGACGGACCGTGTTCGCGGAGGAACTCGATGGAGGTGCGGGCGAGTTCGGGGCCGGCGTGCGAGTGGCGGGGCAGTTCGACGACGGTGAGACCGCGGTATCCGGTGTCGGAGAGGGTGTCGAGTGCTTCGAGTACGGGCGGGAAGTCGATCTCGCCCTCGCCGAACGGGAGGTGTTCATGGACGCCGCGGCGCATGTCCTCGATCTGGACGTGGCGCAGCCAGGGCGCGGCGTCGTGGACGCAGTCGACGGGCAGGGCGGGCTCCAGGCACTGGCAGTGGCCGATGTCGAGGGTGAGCCCGAGCGGTGGCGGATCTCCGCTGAGGACGCGCAGATGGTGGAAGTCGGCGAGGTTGGCGAGGAGGTGTCCGGGCTCGGGTTCGATCGCCAGGGGAATGCCGGAACGGTCGGCCGCCTCCAGGACCGGTGCGAGGGAGCCGGTGAGCCGCTGCCAGGCGGTGTCGGGGGTGGTGTCCGGTGGGGTGATGCCGCTGAAGCAGTGCACGGCGTGGGCGCCGAGGTCGGCGGCGATGCCAACGGCCCGGACGAGCAGCCGGGTGCGGGCGGCGCGGGCCTCCGGGTCCGGGTCGAGGAGGGACGGGCCGTGCTTGCGGCGTGGGTCGAGGACGTAGCGGGCACCGGTCTCGACCGTGACGCCGAGCCCCAGCTCCTGGAGCCTCGACGCCACGTGTCGGGTGCGGGTGGCGATGTCCGGGGCGAGGGGGTCGAGGTGCATGTGGTCGAGGGTCAGGCCGACCCCGTCGTACCCGAGGTCGGCGAGGAGTCCGAGGGCGTCGTCCAGGCGGAGGTCGGTGAGCCCGTTGGTGCCGTAGCCGTAGCGGATCGTCATGTCGGGCTCACCTTCCGGGCGAGGGTGCGGGCGATCGGTACGAGTCCCATGACGGCGAGCCCCGTGCCGACCGCTCCCGCGCGGGCGGCGAGGGCGGCCTGGAGCGGGATCATCGCCCGGATGCCACCGCCGACGGCGCGCTGGGTGAGTGTCGGGGACGGGTTGAGCGCGGCGTGGAGGAGGGGGACCGCGGCGGTCCGGAAGTAGGAGCCGGTGAGCGCGGTGCGCACGAGACCGGGGGCGGTGGGGGCGAGGGGCGTCGGTGATCGGTGCGAGGGGTGCGGGCGGGGCGACTCGTCCTGGCTGCCGCTCCCCGTGCGCGGGTCCGTCTCCTGGGCTCCGCACCGCCCGCGCTGCTCGTGCACGGCCGCCGCGCCCAGTGCGGCCACGACCGCGAGCGCGGCGAGGGGTGCGGTGGTGGATCCGCCGTGCGCCTCGTGCCGGGAAACGGCGGTGACGGCGTAGGTGTGCGCGCCCAGCAGGCCGGCGGCCGGAAGGGCCGCGCGGACGGAACCGCGCCCAGCCGATTCCGGCCCAGCGGCGGCTCCCGGGCCGAAGTCGGTTCCCGGGCCGGAGTCGGTTCCCGGGCCGGAGTCGGTTCCCGGGCCGGAGTCGGTTCCCGGGCCGGGGACGGCTCCCGAACCCGCCCGCGCCCCCATGGCCCGCTTCGCCGCCCCGGTTGCGGTGGCCCCGAGCAGCAGGTCCAGGCCGCGTGCCGCCGCCATCGCGGCCGGCCCGGCCGGGGTGTGCTTCAACCGGAGGTCGTACGCCCACACGGTCGCCGCCAGCCCCGTGGCCACCGCGAGGGCCGGGCGGCCGGCCCCGGCGGCGAGGCCCAGCCCCGCGGCCGTCAGCGCGCCCGCCGCCGCGAGGGCCGCACCGGGTGCGATCCGGCCCGAGGGGATCGGCCGGTGCGGGCGGTCGATGGCGTCCTCCTCGCGGTCGGCCCAGTCGTTGAGCGCCATGCCCGCCTCGTACAGGCAGAGCGAGGCGCCGACGGCGAGCACGGTTCCGCGGTCGGGGCGCCGGCCGCTCGCCGTCGCCCCGGCGAGCGCGTCGCCGGGGACGGTGAAGAGGGCGGATACCCGTAGCAGTTCCGCCCAGGCGTGTATCGTCACCGTTCCCCCCGCAGCGTCTCGGCGAAGGCGAGCAGCGCCAGGTACTGCTCGAAGAGCGCGGCCGGGCCGCCGTCCGGGTCCTTGAAGTAGAAGCCGAGCTGGGGCAGGGGGCCGCTCATGCCCCGCTCGTGGGCGCGGGCCACCAGCCTGGCCAGGTCCAGGACCAGGGGCGCGGCCAGTGCGGAGTCGCAGCCCTGCCAGGTGGTCTGGAGCACCATCCGCGCACCGAGGAACCCGTCGAACGCGATGTGGTCCCAGGCGGTCTTCCAGTCGCCGAGGGCCGGTACGTCGTCGATGTGGACCTCGCCCTCGGGGGCGGTGCCCAGGGTGTCGGCGAGGACGCGTTCCTTGCCGGCGTTCTTGGCGGCCGCCGCGCCCGGGTCGGCCAGCGCCGCTCCGTCCCCGCCGCCGAGCAGGTTGGTGCCCGACCAGGCCCGTACGGGCAGGGCGCGTTGCACGAACATCGGGGCGAGTACGGAGCGGAGCAGCGTCTGACCGGTCTTGCCGTCGCGGCCCGCGTGAGGAAGTCCGCAGGCCGCGACGGCGTCCTGGAGGGCGGGGGTGCGCAGCCCGGTGGAGGGGGTGAAGTTGATGTAGGGGCAGCCGGCCCTCAGTGCCGCCGCCGCGTAGAGCGAGCTGGCGGGCAGCCTCTGTTCGCCGGGGTCCGGGACGGGTTCCGTGGACGCCACGTTGATGACGACCGTCCTGGCCAGGTCGTGCCGGTGTCCGAAGTCGGTGAGGTCGGCGGCGAACGCGGTGATGAGTTCCTCGTCGCCTCGGGTGTCGCCGGGCAACGGGCCGCCGGGCCGTATCCCCGCGTCCGCGGCGGCCAGTTCGGCGTGCACCGCCGAGGGCAGACCGTGCGGCAGCACTCCACCGGCCGCCAGTGCCTCGGCCCGCTTGGGCAGCGGGCAGCCTGCGGTGTCGTGTCCGCCGAAGACCAGTGAGGTGAGTGCGGGCAGCCCGCTGTCGGTGAAGGGTGGGGTCTCGGTGACCATGCCTGCCGCCGGGTGGAGCCCTGCCGCGACCGCCGCGCACCCCGCGGTGGCGGTGGTGGCGACGGAGCCGCGTGCTCCGATGAACCAGACTCCGGTACGTACGGCGGGTGCTAACACGGACTGCCTCCCTGGCTGGGGGTGCTGGCTGGGCAGAGCGGGTGGCGCTGTGCGACGGGGGACGGGATCGGGCGGGGACGGCGGGCGGGGGCGGTGCGTTCTCTCCCCCGCCCGCCGTCTCCGCGGTGGGCGCCCTACGCCGAGGGCAGTTCCTTCAGCTGGATGTTGCGGAACGACACATGGTCGTCGGCACCGTGGTTCTGGATGCCGATGTAGCCGCTCTTCAGGCTCCGTACCGGATCGGTGTTGGTGAAGTCGTTGATCTTCACCCCGTTGAGGAAGACCTGGAGACGTTCGCCCTGGACCTTGATCTCGTAGCTGTTCCACTGGCCGGGCGGACGCAGGACCTGATCACGGGCCTTGGCGTTCGCGGCCTTGAAGGTGTAGATCGAACCCGTGGTGCGGTCGGGTGCGTCGCTGGCGTCGATCTGAACCTCGTAGCCGTTGTTCACCGCGGACCAGGGGTCGTCGGACTCCGGGAAGCCCACGAAGACACCGGAGTTGTCGTCGCCCTGCATCTTCCAGTCGAGCTTGAGCGAGTACGAGCTCAGCTCCTTGGCCTGGTAGGTGAGCAGGCCCATGCCGCCCTGGGAGCGGAGTTCACCGTCGACGACGTCGAACTTCCCGGGGCCCGCCTGCTTCCAGCCTTCGAGCGTCTTGCCGTTGAAGATCGACCGGTAGCCGGTGTCGGGCTTGCAGTCGGCCTTCACCTGGCCGGCCGCGTACCGCATGCCGCCGAGGAGCAGCTTGCGGAAGTCCGGTTCGGCGTATGACTCCTTGGTGTGGCCGAGGCCGGTGTAGAAGGAACGGCCGCCCTGGTAGGTCTGGCACCAGGTGATGGGGTGGTCGCCCTTCATGGTGCCACCGGTATAGGTCGTCTCGTCGAGTGTGGCGAGGACCTTCGCCTGACCTCGGGGATTCGTGCGGTAGTTGTACCACTCGTCGGTGCGGTTCCACTCGTCGCCGAGGTCTGCGGTGGCCGGATGCTTGTGGTCCTCGACCCGGACGGTGGCGGGCTGGATGGCGGGGTGCGAGGAGAAGTACGCCCCGACGAGTCCGCCGTAGAACGCCCAGTCGTACTCGGTGTCCGCCGCCGCGTGGACGCCCATGTAGCCGCCGCCGGTGGCCACGTAGTTCTCGAAGGCCTTCTGCTGGTCGGCGTTGAGCACGTCACCGGTCGTCGAGAGAAAGACGACGGCGTCGTAGCGGGCCAGGTTGCTGGTGGTGAACTGGCCGGCCGTCTCCGTGGCGTCAACGGTGATGTTGCTGTCCTTGCCGAGTTCCTTGAGCGCCGCGATGCCGTCCGGAATCGCGTCGTGGCGGAAACCGGCCGTCTTCGAGAAGACCAGGACCCGCTTGGCGGTCTTGTCGGGGGCGCTGTTGGAGAGCTCGAAGTCGTCGATGTCGAAGAGCGCTCCGTCACCTCCCTTGAAGACCAGGAAGAGTTCGGTGGACTTCTTCGGGACTCCGCGCAGCGGTACGTCGATGTCCTGGAAGTTGTCCCAGGCACCGGTCACCGGGACGGGAGCGGAGCCGAGGATCTTGCCGGTCGCCGAACCGGTCCGGACTTCGAGGAAGCCGCCGGCGCCGCCGGAGGAGATCCGGGCGGTCAGCTTGGTGGAACCGGCCAGGAGGTACGGCTTGAAGGAGATCCAGTCGTCGTTGTGGATGTCGCCGACCGTCTTGCCGCCGTGGGCGGTCGCCTTGTTCTGCGGGGCGACGCCGTGGGAGTCGCCGTAGTGCTCGGCCTGCCGGTGGCGCGGCTGGAGTTCGGCCTGGTCGTGGCCAGACAGGGATTCCTGGCCACCTCCCCCGCCGTCCGTGTACGAGGCGTCGATGACGCCGAAGATGTTGGCGTTGGGGTCGTGTCCGCCGTCCATCTCGGTCTTGATGGTGCCGGTGCAGCCGTGCGCCGAGGTGATGGGGTGGCCGTGGCTGTCGTGTCCGAGGATGAAGCGGACCTCGATCTTCGAGCAGTCGATGGTTCCGTCCTCGGGATCGGTGACGGTCACCTTGAACGGGATCTCGTCGCCGAAGGAGAACAGCTGCCCGTCACCGGGGAGTTCCAGCACGACCTTGGGAGCGGTGTTGCCGACCGTCACATGGACGTTCGCCGAGCCGGTGCGGCCGGTGGGGTCCGTGGCGGTGACGGTGGCGGTGTAGGTGCCGTTCTTCTTGTACGTGTACGTGGGGTTGGCGGCGGTCGATGTGCCGCCGTCACCGAAGTCCCAGCTGTAGCTGAGCGTGTCGCCGTCGGCGTCGGTGGTTCCGGCCGAGGAGAAGGCGACCTTGAGGGGTGCGGTGCCCGAGGTCTTGTTGGACGTCGCCTCGGCGATCGGCGAGCGTCCGCCGGTGGCGTTCTCGATGCGGTAGAGCGCCGAGTTCTGGTCGCCGCCGAAGTAGCCGGTCCCGTAGTCCAGGACGTAGAGCGCGCCGTCGGGGCCGAACGTCATGTCCATCACCTGGGTTCCCGACCACGGGAAGGCGTTGATGGACTTCACCGTGCCGTCGGTGTCCTGGTCGATGCGCTTGATCCAGCGCCGGCCGAACTCACCGGCGAAGAAGTTGCCGTCGTAGGCCTCGGGGAACTTCACGGGCGAGTCGAGGGCGGCGTCGTAGTGGTAGACCGGTCCGCCCATCGGGGACTCGGAGCCGCTGCCGAACTCGGGCACGGACCCGCCGTCGTACGGGATCCAGGCGGGCTGGGACGGCGGCAGGTCGACCAGCCCGGTGTTGTACCGGGAGGTGTTCTTGGGTGCGGCGCAGTCGAAGGTCGCGTCGGAGGTCTTGGTCGCGAAGTCGTAGTCGACGAACGGGTCGTTCTTGCCCGTGCAGAACGGCCAGCCGAAGTTGCCGGCCTTGGTGACGCGGGCGAACTCGACCTGGCCGCCCGGTCCGCGCTTGGGGTCGGCCGCACCGGCGTCGGGCCCGTAGTCACCGACGTACACGGTGCCGGTGGGCTTGTCGACGGTGAAGCGGAAGGGGTTGCGGAAGCCCATCGCGTAGATCTCGGGACGGGTCTTGTCCGTGCCCGGGGCGAAGAGATTGCCTTCGGGGACGGTGTACGTGCCGTCGTCGGCGACCTTGATGCGGAGGATCTTGCCGCGCAGGTCGTTGGTGTTCCCGGAGGTGCGGCGGGCGTCGAACGCGGGGTTGCGGTCGGGCCGGTCGTCGATCGGGGTGTAGCCGTCGGAGGCGAAGGGGTTGGAGTCGTCGCCGGTCGACAGGTACAGGTTGCCCTGCGCGTCGAAGTCGATGTCACCGCCCACGTGGCAGCAGATGCCGCGCGAGGTCGGGATGTCGAGGACCTTCTTCTCGCTGGCGGTGTCGAGCGTGCCGTCCTCCTTGAGGACGAAGCGCGAGAGCCGGTTCACTCCGTCGAACTTGGCGAAGTCGGCGGCGGTGCCGTTCTCGGGGGCGTCGCCGGACGGGGTGTCCAGCGGGGGCGCGTAGTAGAGGTAGATCGCCCGGTTCTTGCTGAAGTCCGGGTCGATGCCGACGCCCTGGAGGCCCTCCTCGTCGTGGGAGTAGACGGGGAGAACACCGGCGAGGGTGGTGTCGCCGCCGCTGTCGGTGAGCCACAGCTCGCCGCCGCGCGCGGTGTGCAGGATGCTGCGGTCGGGGAGCACCGCCAGTGTCATGGGTTCGCCGGTCTCGGCCACTCCTTTGGCGAGGGTGACCTGCTGGAATTCCTCGGCCGCCGCGTCGGTGGCGGCCGGCGAGGACGGCCCCGCCGCTGCTCCGGGCGTGGCGCCCAGGGCCAGGGTGGCAGCGGCGAGCAGGCCGCCGGTGAGCAGTGCGAGGGTTTTGCGGACGCGGAGCCGTGTTCTGCTCCTGTTTCCGGTTGGGGTTCTGTGCACGAGTGTCCTCCGGAGAGTGCCGGTTGTACGGGCGGGGTGCTGCCGTGCCGTTCTGCGCGGGGACTGCCGCGCGGGTCGTCCGGGGTGTGTGGGACACCGGCGACCCGAGTTATGTCATGTACACGTTCTTGACCGTAGACCTGTTCGTCCGGGACGGAAAGCCCTTGCGCAGCGGTCCGCTCGAACTTTTTCCTGCGCCAGGACAAAGTGGGGCGAAGGCAGGGGTGGGTGCGGGACGGCCGCGAAGCTCTCGCCCCCGGCCCGTCCCGGCCCGGACCGGGGGCCCGCACCGTCCCCGGCGGGAGACCGTCAGTCCCCGCCCCCGAACGCCGCGTCGAACGATGCCGACGGCGGATCGAAGTCGTACCGCTTCAGCGTGGCCAGCGCCTCCGGCGCACCCGCCAGCCGGTCCATCCCCGCGTCCTCCCACTCCACGGAGACGGGTCCCTCGTAGCCGATGGACCGGAGCATCCGGAAGACGTCCTCCCAGGGCACGTCGCCGTGCCCGGCCGAGACGAAGTCCCAGCCGCGCCGCGGATCGCCCCAGGGCAGATGCGAGCCGAGCCGGCCGTTGCGGCCGTCGAGGCGCTTGCGTGCCTCCTTGCAGTCCACGTGGTAGATCCGGTCCCGGAAGTCGTACAGGAAGCTCACCGGGTCCAGGTCCTGCCAGACGAAGTGACTCGGGTCGAAGTTCAGCCCGAACGCCGCCCGGTGCCCGACGGCCTCCAGTGCGCGGTGCGTGGTCCAGTAGTCGTACGCGATCTCGCTGGGGTGCACCTCATGGGCGAACCGCACGCCCTCCGCGTCGAAGACGTCCAGGATCGGGTTCCAGCGCTCGGCGAAGTCCTCGTAACCCCGCTCGATCATGTGCGGCGGAACCGGCGGGAACATCGCGACCAGGTGCCAGATCGACGAGCCGGTGAAACCGATGACGGTACGCACCCCGAAGGCGGCGGCCGCCCGCGCGGTGTCCTTGAGCTCCTCGGCGGCCCGGCGGCGGACCCCTTCGGGCTCGCCGTCGCCCCAGATCCGCGCGGGCAGGATCCCCCGGTGCCGCTCGTCGATCGGGTCGTCGCACACGGCCTGGCCGACGAGGTGGTTGGAGACCGCCCAGCACTTCAGCCCGTACTTGTCGAGCAGCTGCCGCCGGCCGTCCAGATAGCCGGGTTCGGACAGTGCCTTGTCGACCTCGAAGTGATCGCCCCAGCAGGCGAGTTCGAGCCCGTCGTAGCCGAAGTCCCGGGCGAGCCGGCAGACCTCCTCCAGCGGCAGATCGGCCCACTGGCCGGTGAAGAGTGTGAAGGGACGGGGCATGAGCGGGACCTCCTAGAGAACCACGGGGGTGTGTACGGAGTTCTTCTCGGCACTCTCCTCCACCGCTGCGAGCACCCGCTGCACCTGCAGCCCGTCGGCGAACGACGGTGCGGGGGCGGCCCCTTCGGCGATCGTCCGCACCAGGTCGCGGGCCTGGTGGACGAAGGTGTGCTCGTAGCCGAGGGCGTGGCCCGGCGGCCACCACGCCTCCAGGTAGGGGTGTTGGGGTTCGGTGACGAGGACACGCCGGAATCCCGCCGTGGCGGCGGGTTCGGTGTGGTCGTGGAAGGACAGTTCGTTGAGTCGTTCCAGATCGAAGGCGAGCGAGCCGCGCTCCCCGTTGATCTCCAGCCGCAGTGCGTTCTTCCGCCCGGCCGCCATCCGGGTCGCCTCGAAGGAGGCCAGCGCCCCGGAGGCGAGCCGGCCGGTGAACAGGGCCGCGTCGTCGACGGTCACCGCTCCTCGCGTGCCCGTGTCCGCCGCCCCGGAGAGCCCGGCCGCCGGGCCCGTGAGCCGCGGCCGTTCGCGTACGAACGTCTCGCTGACCGCCGACACCCCGACCAGTGGCTCCCCCGCCAGATACTGGGCCAGGTCGACGATGTGCGCGCCCAGGTCGCCGAGCGCGCCCGAACCGGCGCGTTCCCGCTCCAGCCGCCAGGTGAGCGGCGATTCGGGGTCGACGAGCCAGTCCTGGAGGTAGGCGGCGCGGACATGCCGCAGGATGCCGATCCGCCCCTCGGCGATCAGCTGTCGGGCGTAGGCGATCGCGGGCACCCTGCGGTAGTTGAAGCCCACCATCGCGACCTGGCCGCGGGCCGCGGCGTGCTCGGCGGCCTCGGTCATCGCCTCCGCCTCGGCGACCGTGTTGGCGAGCGGCTTCTCGCACAGCACGTGCTTTCCCGCCTCCAGGGCGGCGATGGCGATCTCGGCGTGGCTGTCGCCGGGGGTGCAGATGTCGACGAGTTGCACATCGTCCCGGGCGATGAGGGCGCGCCAGTCGGTCTCGGCCGCCGCCCAGCCGTGGCGGGCGGCCGCCGCGTCGACCGCCGCCCGGTCGCGTCCGCAGATCGCGGCGAGAGCCGGTCTCATCGGCAGGTCGAAGACGTGTCCCGCGGTGCGCCAGCCCTGTGAGTGGGCGGCGCCCATGAACGCGTATCCGACCATGCCGACCCCGAGCACCGGCACACTCGTCGCCGGCCGGTGCGTCGGCGGCGCTGCGGCCTCCTGATCCGTCTCTTCCCTACGGGCCATCCGGGCTTCCTCCTCGTCGGTCGTTCGATGGGTGCGGCAGGAGGGTCAGCACCCTCCCGCGGGGCTGATCAGCTGAAGCCCGTCGGCAGGTACTGGTCGACGTTCTCCTTGGTGACCACGGCCGAGTAGAGGGTGAGACCGGTCGGAATCTCCAGCTCGGCCAGGCCGCCGACCCCCTTGCCCTGGGCCAGTGCGCGGGCCAGGTCGATGGCGGACGCGGCCATCGTCGGCGGGTAGAGAACGGTGGCCTTCAGGACGCTGTTGTCGGCCTTGATGGCGTCCATCGCGGACTTGGCCCCGGCCCCGCCGACCATCAGGAACTCGTCACGGCCGGCCTGCTGGATGGCACGCAGCGCGCCCACGCCCTGGTCGTCGTCGTGGTTCCACACGGCGTCGATCCTCTTCTGCGCCTGGAGGAGCTGGGCCATCTTCGCCTGGCCCGACTCGACGGTGAAGTCGGCGGCCTGACGGGCCACCAGCTCGACGTTGGAGTAGTTCTTCAGCGCGTCGGCGAAGCCCTGGCTGCGCTGCTTGGTGAGCTCCAGATTGTCGATGCCCGCCAGCTCGACGACCTTGGCGCCCGCCTTGCCCTTGAGCTGCTCGCCGATGTACGTACCGGCGTTGAGGCCCATGCCGTAATTGTCGCCGCCGACCCAGCAGCGGTAGGCCTGCGGGGAGGCGAAGATCCGGTCCAGGTTCACGACGGGGATGCCCGCCCGCATGGCTTCCAGACCGACCTGGGTGAGCGCCTTGCCGTCGGCCGGGAGGATGACGAGGACATCGACCTTCTTGTTGATGAGGGTCTTTACCTGGCCGATCTGGGCGGCGGTGTCATTGGAGCCCTCGGTGGTCTCCAGTGTCACCTCGGAGTACTTGGCCGCCCGTGACTTGGCGTTCTCATTGATGGCGTTGAGCCAGCCGTGGTCGGCCTGCGGACCCGCGAAGCCGATGGTGACGGGCTTGCCGGGCTTGTCGTCGGCGGCGGGTCCGGTGCTCTTGGCAGTGTCCTCGGTCTTGGGGTCGTTGCTGGTGCAGGCGGTGAGCAGGGCACCCGCGGAGACGGCTGCGGTGCCGAGGAGCAGTCGTCTGCGGCTGGTTTCTGGCATGGCTGTCAAACCCTTCATCCGGTGCGTGACATGTCACATGGAGCGAACGGGGTGGTGGGAGGGATGCGGAACGTCAGGTCTCCCCGTGCGCCGAGGTGCGGCGCTGGACCAGGACGGCGGCGACGATGATCGCGCCCTTGGCGATCTGCTGGACGTCGCTCTGCAGATTGTTGAGCGCGAAGATGTTGGTGATGGTGGTGAAGACCAGGACACCGAGTACGGAGCCGACGATGGTGCCGCGCCCGCCGCTGAGCAGGGTGCCGCCGATGATCGCGGCCGCGATGGCGTCGAGCTCGTACAGATTGCCGTTGGTGTTCTGTCCCGAACCGGACAGGATGATCAGCATGAAGGCGGCGATGCCGCAGCACAGCCCGGAGAGCAGATAGAGGCAGAGCCGCTGGCGCCGTACGTCGATGCCGGCCAGCCTGGCCGCCTCCGCGTTGCCGCCGACCGCGAGCGTGCGCCGTCCGAAGGTCGTACGGTTCAGCACCAGCCAGCCGATGACGGTGACCGCCGCGAACATCATGACCAGGGGCGGGATGCCGAAGACGTAGGAGTCGGGCAGGCCCAGGTCGAGGACCGACTTGACGGTGACGATCTGGGTCTTGCCGTCGGTGATCTGGAGGGCGAGCCCGCGGGCCGAGGCGAGCATGGCCAGCGTCGCGATGAACGGCACCATCCGCCCGTACGCGATGAGCAGCCCGTTCACCAGCCCGGCGGCGAGTCCGACGATCACCGCGGTGAACAGGATCCCCGCGAAGCCGTACTCCTGGGTGGCGACCGTGGTCGCCCAGACCGAGGCGAGCGCGACCATCGCACCGACCGAGAGATCGATTCCGCCGCTGGTGATGACGAAGGTCATCCCGACGGTGACGACACCGATGACAGACGCCTGGGTCAGGATCAGCTGAAGGTTCCCGGTGTCCAGGAAGGCGTCGGGCTCGGTGAATCCGCCGACGGCGACCAGTACGGCGAGGACGCCGAGGAGCGAGAGGTTGCGGACGTCCAGGCGCGGGCCGGAGGTGCGCGCGGGTCCGTCCTTCTTCCGGGGCTCGGAGACCGGGGCGGGGGCGGCCCCCTTGTCCGGCCCGCCCTGCTGCGCCGAGGAGACGGGCTGCGTCATGACGTAGGGCTCCCTTCCATCACTAGGTCGAGTACGCGGTGCTCGTCGAGCTCCCGGGCGTCCGCCGTGTGCACGACGCGGCCCTCGCGGAGCACCAGCACCCGGTCGGCGAGGCCCAGCACTTCGGGCACCTCGCTGGAGACGAGCAGGACGGCGAGGCCTTCGTCGGCCAGCCGGCGGATCACGGCGTACAGCTCGGCGCGGGCGCCGACGTCGACACCGCGGGTCGGTTCGTCGAGCAGCAGGACCCGGCAGCCGCGCAGCAGCCAGCGGGCCAGGACCGCCTTCTGCTGATTGCCGCCGGAGAGCGTGCGGACGGGGGTGTCCGGATTGTCGGGGCGCAGCGAGAGCTCGCGGGTGGCTTCGCGGGCCGCCCGGCGTTCGGCGCCGCGGTCGATCCAGCCGGCCCTGGAGAAGCGGGACATCGAGGAGACGGAGACATTGCGGGTGACGGATTCGAGCATCAGCAGGGCCTGTGCCTTGCGTTCCTCGGGGGCGAGGCCGATTCCGGCGGCGACGGCCGCACGGACGCTGCCGGGCCGCAGCTGCTTGCCGGCCACGGTCACCCGTCCGGCGCTCGGCCTGCGGGCGCCGTAGACGGTCTCCAGGATCTCGGAGCGCCCCGATCCGACGAGTCCGGCCAGACCCACGATCTCCCCGGGCCTCAACTCCAGGTCCACCGGTGCGAATTCACCCTTCCTGGCCAGTCCTTCGATCTTCAGGACGGGCTCCGCAGCGGTCGCTCCCGCACGGTCCGTGGTGCGTGGCGGGAAGACGTACTCGACATTGCGGCCGGTCATCATGGCAACGATGTCGCGTGTCGGTGTGGACTCGGCGGGCAGCCCGACGGCCACGGCGCGGCCGTCCTTGAGCACGGTCACCCGGTCGCCGATCCGGCGGATCTCCTCCAGGCGGTGCGAGATGTAGACGACGGCGACGCCGTCGGCGGTGAGTGCGGCGACGATACGGAAGAGGTTGTCGACCTCGTCCGGGTCGAGTGCGGCGGACGGCTCGTCCATGACGATGAGCCGTACGTCGTGCGAGAGCGCCCGCGCCATGGAGACGATCTGCTGCTGGGCGGCGGACAGGTCGCCGACCGGGCGGGCCGGGTCGATCTCCGGGTGGCCGAGCCGCTTCAGCAGCGCCGCGGCGGAGGTGCGGCCCTCGCGGGTGCGGACGACGAAGCGGGCGGCGGTTGGTTCGTGGCCGAGGAAGATGTTCTCGGCGACCGAGAGGCCCTCGACCAGGTCGAGTTCCTGGTAGATCGTGGCGATGCCCAGCCGCATGGCGGCGATGGGCGACTTCAGCGCGGCCGGTTCGCCGCGCCAGGTGATCTCGCCGCCGTCGGGCTGGTGGGCCCCGGCGAGCACCTTGATGAGGGTGGACTTGCCGGCGCCGTTCTGCCCGAGGAGACAGTGGACTTCGCCGGCCAGGACCTCCAGGTCCACGCCGTCGAGGGCGCGCACTCCGGGGAACGACTTGGTGATGCCGGACATGGTGAGCAGGGGCGGTTCTGGTGCCATGACGAATCCCCTCGGCAAGTGGGGTCTCCCCTGCCCGAGCGCAGCGTGGAGCTTGGGAAGGGCCGGTGAACGGGCAGGGCTGTACCAGGTGCGGTGGTGCGGGTGTTTCCGGCGCTCCCGGTGTTTCCGGGGTGCGCCCGTGTGCGGCCGGTCCGGGGTCAGGCCGGTGAGAAGAGGTGGTCGCTGATGAGCCGGGCGGCGCCGATCACTCCGGCGGCCGGTCCCAACTCGCCCAGCACGATGGGCAGATTGCCGGTGGCCAGCGGCAGCGACTGGCGGTAGACCTGGGTCCGGACACTGGCGAGGAGCGTGTGGCCGAGGCCGGTCACACCGCCGCCGATCACCACCAGGCCGGGATTGAAGAAGCTGACGAGTCCCGCGATGACCTGGCCGACCCGGTTGCCGCCTTCGCGGATCAGGTCGAGCGAGGTGGCGTCACCGGCCGCCGCGGCGGCGGCCACATCGGCGGCGGTGAGTTTCCCGGCGGCCTCCAACCGGCCGGCGAGCTCCGCCGACCGTCCGGTGCGCGCCGCGTCCTCGGCGTCGCGGGCGAGCGCGGCACCGCTGAAGTGGGCCTCCAGGCAGCCCCGGTTGCCGCAGGCGCAGGCGCGGCCCTCGGGTTCCACCTGGATATGGCCGATGTCTCCGGCGCTGCCCGTCGTACCGCGGTGGACCTCGCCGCCGACGACGATGCCGCAGCCGATTCCGGTGCCGATCTTGACGCAGAGGAAGTCGCCCACGGAGCGTGCGACGCCCGCGTGCTGCTCCCCCATCGCCATCAGGTTCACATCGTTGTCGACCATGACGGGGCAGCCCAGTTCCTGGCTGAGCGCCTCGCGGACCGGGAAGCCGTCCCAGCCGGGCATGATCGGCGGTGCGACCGGTACGCCTTCGGGGAAACGGACCGGTCCGGGTACGCCGATGCCGGCACCGTCGAAACCCTCGGCGAGTCCCGAGGCCCGGAGCTTGGCCGCCATGGACAGCACCTGCTCGAAGATGGCGACGGGGCCTTCGCGTACGTCCATCGGGTGGTTGAGGTGTCCCAGGACCTCCAACTCGGCGTTGGTGACGGCCACATCGACGGATGTGGCACCGATGTCGACGCCGAGGAACCGCAGTTGTGGTGCGAGCCGGATGTTGTGCGAGCGGCGCCCGCCGCGGGATGCGGCGAGACCGTCGGCCACGACGAGCCCGGTCTCCAGCAGTCTGTCGACCTCGACAGCGAGCTTGGAGCGGGAGAGATCGACCTGATCCCCCAGCTGTGCCCGTGAGTTGGGCCCGTCGTCGCGCAACAGCCGGAGCAGTCGCGCCTGATGCGCATTCGCGGGTCGTGCCGTCATACGTCTCACGCGCCCCTCCCCGCCACATCGGCCTGTCCTTCGGGCTTTCGAGGGGAACGTAGCAGCGGTTGCCGGGAGTGGGAAGAAGTTGCGCAGGAATCCACTACAACTTTCTCCACACCGAGGACAAAGCCGGTCGGTCGCGTCATGGGCCGGACGCCGGAACGGGCCGGCCGTTGGGGGCCGGCCCGTTCAGCGCAGGATTCCGGCCTGCCGGGCGGCCCGCAGCCAGGACGGGAACTCCGACAGGACCCTGTCGTACAGTTCCTGGTCGGAGATCCTCTCGATGTCGTCGACAGCGAAGAAGCCGACGTTGTCGACCCGCCGGCCCGGCATGGTGTCGAAGCGTTCCAGCACACCGTATTGAGAACTGCCGAGTCCGATGAACTGCCAGAACACGGGCTCCTCGGCGGCGGCCCGCAGCTCCTGCTCGATCTCCTGGTTGCGGTGCACACCACCGTCCGAGAAGAACAGGACCAGCGTCGGGTCGGGCACCGGGTGAGCGCGCACGAAGGCCCGCACCTCGGCGATGACCTTCTGTTCCTCGTTCTGGATACCGACCGCACGCATGTCGATCTGGCCGGGGACCAGTCCCCTGGGCGGCTTCCGGCGCCCGAAGCCGTAGGTCTGCCCCACACGTACGTGCAGCCTGAGCCACTCGGGCAGGTCGCCCACGGCGAGGTCGGGCAGCCGGGCCGGATTGCTGGCGAACGTCCACGCCTGCATCTCGCCGTCGTCGTCGAGCTGCGCCGCGACGGCCACCATCCGCTCGGTGACACCCGCCACCGTGCCCCGCCGGTAGAGACCGCCCATCGAACCCGATGCGTCGAGGACGAGGACGACGCGTGCGCGCAACTCCGGTACGCCGTGTTTGCTCAGGCTGACCAGGACCTGCTGCTTGCGCAGCGACAGGCGCTCGCGCATCTCCACGGGCAGGTTCTCCTCGCCCTTGGTGAGCCGGGGGCGGGATCCGCCTCCGGCGTGTACCGGCGAGGCGTCGGCCGAGGGTGCCGGGGCGGGGTCCGGAGCCGTCAGGGGCCGGGAGCCGGACCCGGCCGCGGGCTGTTCCTCGTCGATGCTGATCCCGAAGTCGGTCGCCAGTCCCGCCAGCCCGCTGGCGTAACCCTGGCCGACCGCACGGAACTTCCAGCCGCCGT
This sequence comes from Streptomyces sp. NBC_01363, assembly GCF_026340595.1. GTDB lineage: Bacteria > Actinomycetota > Actinomycetes > Streptomycetales > Streptomycetaceae > Streptomyces. The sequence continues at coordinate 1,509,457 of NZ_JAPEPF010000002.1, read as the reverse complement.
CGCGGCGGTAGAGCTCGCCGCCGACCAGCGCGGTCTCCGTCGCGGCGGCGATGTCGAAGCGTGCCAGTTCGGCACCGGACGCCGAGTCGAGCAACCGCAGGCACAACCCCGGCACCTGACCGAACGTGCCACCGTCGGCGGACGCACAGAGCGCGACGCGTTCGACGTCCGGCCCCAGCGCACCCAGGTGGACGTCCAGAGAGTCGCTGCCGGGCCGTTTGCCGACGTGACTCACCGCGCCCGAAGCGTGCTGCGGCTGGTTGTAGAAGACGAAGTCCTCATCGGACCGCACCCGCCCGCCGCGGGTCAGCAGCAGAGCGGAAGCATCCACATCAGGCACTCCGGACCCTGCCGACCAGTCAAGTACGGCCCTGACCGCGGAAGCTGCGACCGGCACGTTGGCACCTTTGCTCAGTATCGTCACACCAGCAAGTCTGCCCGCTGTCCGGCACACCCGGGCCGACGGCCCCGCGGCTCCCCTCGGTCAGGTCCGACGAGCGGTGCCCCACGTACCCCACGCACCGTCCGACCTCACTGCTGTCTCCCACCGGGCACGGCCGGATCGCGCCCTACCGCGCCTCACGCCCTGTCCGCACCCTTTGACCATGGGGGTTACCGGAACACCGCGGACCGCTGAGGAATGGACCGAATTCCAACACTCGACCGATCGGGAACAGGGCCTCCGGGACGGGGCGGTCCCCGGCCCGGAACCCGCACCCGACTGCCCGGACTGCGGGCTCGCGGTCGACATCCGCCCCACCCACTACCGGTGGTGGGTCCGTCTCGAACCCGAAGGGCCCGCGCCGCTCCTGGCACACGACGTGCCGCCCGGACAGCGGTGGCACCTCGACCGGGACGGCACGGTGTGGAACGCGCAGGACCGGGAACCGGGCCCCGGGGAGTGGTGCAGGATCAGCCACCACCTCGTCTGTCCCCGCCGGGGCCGGCCCTGATCCGGCCTGATCCGGCCTGATCCGGACGAAAGACCCTAAGGGCTGCCCTCGCGCTGGTGGTACGTCTTGCGCGTGTGTTCCGTGTGGGACCGCATGATCTCCGTGGCCCGCTGTCCGTCGCGCGAGGAGATCGCCGCGATGAGCGAGCGGTGCTCGATCCAGGACCGGATGCCGCGCCGGCGGGCCACCGGGGTGTAGTACCAGCGGACCCTGCGGTCGACCTGGCCGGCGAGCTCGGAGAGGACGACGTTGCCCGCCAGCTCCATGACCTTGGCGTGGAAGGCCGCGTTGGTGGCGACCGCCAGGTCCACGTCGTCGTCGGCGACGGCCTGCTCGCCCTTGGCGCAGAGTTCCTCCAGCGCGGCAATGCCGGCGGTGCCGGAGTTGGCCGCGGCAAGACGTGCCGCCTCGGCCTCCAGAAGGGTGCGGACCGAGAGCAGTTGGTCCGCCTCCTCCTCCGTGGGCTCGTGCACGAACGCGCCCTGGGCGGGCCGGAGATCGACCCAACCCTCGGTGTTCAGCCGCTGCAGCGCCTCGCGCACCGGCTGACGGGACACCCCGAGAAGGCCTGCCAGCTCGCTCTCGACCAGGTGCTGGCCGGGACGGAGCGCACGCGTCGTTATGAGTTCGAGCAGCGCCTCATACACGCGTTCGCGCAGCGGACCGGGCCGTTCCAGCCTCGGCACAGCCCCTTGCGGCAGTCCTGCGGACAACATCGCGGTCCCCCTCCGACCCACGAGCAGCGATTGCTTGTCGTCTACAGTCTACCGAGCGCCGGGTCCCTCAGGGGCAGCGGATCACCTGACCCGCGTACGAAAGATTCCCGCCGAAGCCGAAGAGCAGCACCGGCGCACCGCTGTGGACCTCGCCGCGTTCCACCAGTTTGGACAGGGCCATCGGGATCGAGGCCGCGGACGTATTGCCGGAGTCCACGACGTCCCTGGCGATGACCGCGTTGACCGCGCCGATCTTCCTGGCGACGGGCTCGATGATCCTCAGGTTGGCCTGGTGCAGCACCACCGCCCCGAGCTCCTCGGGCGTCACACCGGCCTTCTCGCACACCTTGCGGGCGATGGGCGGCAACTGCGTGGTGGCCCAGCGGTAGACGGACTGCCCTTCCTGCGCGAAGCGCGGCGGCGTCCCCTCGATCCGTACCGCGTTCCCCATCTCCGGCACCGAACCCCACAGGACCGGACCGATCCCGGGCCGGTCGTCCCCGTCCGGTTCCGCGACCACGACCGCCGCACCGGCTCCGTCGCCGAGCAGGACGCAGGTGCTGCGGTCGGTCCAGTCGGCGATGTCCGCCATCTTGTCGGCGCCGATGACCAGGACGCGCTCGGCGGCGCCGGCCCGGATCGCGTGGTCGGCGGTGGCGAGGGCGTGGGTGAAGCCGGAGCAGACCACGTTGATGTCCATCACCGCGGGCGAGCCCATCCCGAGCCGGGCGGCGACGCGCGCCGACATGCTCGGCGAGCGGTCGATCGCGGTCGAGGTGGCGACCAGGACCAGATCGACCTCGGCCGGCTGGAGACCCGCCGCGGCCAGCGCCTTGGCCCCCGCGTGTGCGGCCATCTCATCCACCGGCTCGTCCGGCCCCCCGACATGACGGGTCCTGATGCCGACGCGACTGGTGATCCACTCGTCGCTGGTATCGACCATGGCCGCCAGATCGTCGTTGGTGAGCACTTTCGCGGGCTGATAGTGGCCGAGCGCCACGACACGTGAGCCGGTCATGTACGGGGTCCCCTCGCTACGTATGGCAGGAACCATCCAGTCTTGGTCGCTACCGCCCGGTACACGGGCACGTGTTCCCACAGGAATAGCGCCCGGGCGTTGGAGGCTTGACCACAGCATTGACGCGCAGAAAGCATTCTGTAGACAATATTCTGTCGACTTGACATGGTTTTCCACGCCTCGCCCGATCCGGTCCGTACCGGACAATGGGATCCCCGGAGGCCGGTTCGGCTTCCCCCACGTACAGAATCGGGTTTAACCGCTATGGGACGGGTCACCGAGCGTCGCCGCACCATCCGCATCCGGGACGGGGCCGTCTCCACCCGCCCGGACACGCTCGTCGCCGAGGAGCCCCTGGAGATCCGGCTGAACGGCAAGCCGCTCGCCATCACGATGCGCACGCCGGGTGACGACTTCGCACTGGCGGCGGGGTTCCTGGTGAGCGAGGGCGTCATCGGTGACGGCTCCGAGGTGCAGTCGATCGTCTACTGCGCCGGAGCGACCGCCGACGGCGTCAACACGTACAACGTGGTGGACGTGAAGCTCGCGCCCGGTGTCCCGGTCCCCGACATCACGCTCGAACGCAATGTGTACACCACCTCGTCCTGCGGGCTGTGCGGCAAGGCGAGTCTCGACGCGGTACGCACCACGACCCGGCACCCGGTCGCCGACACTCCCCCGCTGCGGGTCGGGCCCGCCCTGCTCGCCGCCCTCCCCGACCGGCTGCGAGCCGCACAGCGGGTCTTCGACCGGACCGGGGGGCTGCACGCGGCGGCGCTGTTCTCCGAGACGGGCGAGCTGCTCGACATCCGCGAGGACGTCGGCCGGCACAACGCGGTCGACAAACTGGTCGGCCGGGCCCTGACCGACCACCGGCTGCCGCTGTCCCGGGCCATTCTGCTGGTGTCGGGACGGGCCTCGTTCGAGCTGGCCCAGAAAACGGTGATGGCCGGGATCCCGATGCTCGCGGCGGTCTCCGCGCCCTCGTCCCTCGCCGTCGACCTGGCGGCCGAGGCCGGACTGACCCTGGTCGGCTTCCTGCGGGGTCCTTCGATGAACGTGTACGCGGGCGAGCACCGGATCGCCCTGGAGGCGACGGTCGGGCAGGACTGAGGCGCCCCGCGTCCGGCCGGCGAGGAGCGCCCCCCGCGCCGGCCGGTCCCCGCTCAGCCCACCGCGGCGGGCTCCCGCGACACCGCACCGCTCGCCGGACTCTCCTCCTGCGCATCGCGCGAGCGGCGCTTGGCGATCACGGCGCACACCATCAGCTGCATCTGGTGGAAGAGCATCAGCGGCAGCACGGCGAGGGAAGCCTGCGCCCCGAACAACACGCTCGCCATGGGCAGCCCCGAGGCCAGGCTCTTCTTCGAACCGGCGAACTGGATGGTGATCCGGTCCTCTCGGTCGAAGCCGAGCCGCTTCGCCCCGTACCAGGTCAGCGCGAGCATCAGGGCGAGCAGCAGCACTTCGGCGCCGAGCAGCGCCCCGAGCCGGGCCGGGGTGAGCTGGTGCCAGATCCCCGCGACCATGCCCTCGCTGAAGGCCGTGTAGACGACGAGCAGGATCGAGCCGCGGTCGACATGGCCGAGGACCTTCTTGTGACGGGCGATGAAGCCACCGATCCAGCGGCGCAGCAACTGCCCGGCGACGAACGGCAGCAGCAGCTGGACACCGATCTTCAGCAGCGCGTCCGCGGAGAATCCGCCCCCGCTGTTACCGAACAGGCCGGCGGCGAGCAGCGGGGTGAGGAAGATCCCGGCGATCGAGGAGAAGGAGCCCGCGCAGATCGCCGCGGGCACGTTGCCGCGGGCGATCGAGGTGAAGGCGATCGACGACTGGATGGTCGACGGGACGAGGCAGAGGAAGAGGAAGCCGCTGTAGAGCTGCGGCGTCAGGACGTACGGGACCAGCCCCCTGCCGGCCAGCCCGAGCAGCGGGAACGCCACGAAGGTGCAGATCGGCACGGTGAGGTGGAGCCGCCAGTGCCTGAGCCCGTCCAGCGCCTCGGCGGTGGAGAGCCGCGCGCCGTACAGGAAGAAGAGGAAGGCGACCGCTCCGGTGGAGGCACCCCCCGCCACATCCGCGGCGGTCCCCGACGCGGGCAGTATCGCCGCGAGCACGACGGTGCCGATCAGCGCCAGGATGTACGGGTCGAGCGGCAGCCAGGACGGCAGCTTCGGGGTACGGCGGCTCATGTGCTCCACATGTTCTCCTGGTTCTGGTCGTGCCCTCTCCATGCTGCTCCCGATCGGGGCGATCGGGAATCCCGCACACCGCTCTCACAGTCATCACGGCCCGCGATAGCCTGGTGCCATGTACGACCCCGCACAGCTGCGTACCTTTCTCGCCGTCGCCCAGACGCTGAGTTTCACCCGGGCCGCCCGCCGGCTGGGGGTGCGGCAGTCCACGGTGAGCCAGCATGTGCGGCGCCTGGAGGACGCGGCGGGGCGGCAGTTGTTCACCCGGGACACGCACCGGGTCGATCTCACCGTGGACGGCGAGGCCATGCTCGGCTTCGCCCGGACGATACTCGCGGCCCATGAGCGGGCCGCGGCCTTCTTCACCGGCACCCGGTTGCGCGGGCGGCTGCGGTTCGGGGTCTCCGAGGACTTCGTGCTGACCCGGCTGCCGGAGATCCTGGAGTCGTTCCGCCGCGACCACCCGGAGGTCGAGCTGGAGCTGACGGTGGAGCTCTCCGGGACGCTGCATCAGCGCCTCGCGGCCGGCCGGCTCGATCTGGTGCTCGCCAAGCGGCGCGCCGGTGACACACACGGCGAGCTGGTCTGGCAGGACGCGCTGGCCTGGATCGGCGCACCGCAGCTGCGGATCGACCCGGACCGTCCGGTGCCGCTGATCCTCTTTCCGCCACCGGGCATCACCCGGGCCCGCGCCCTGGAGGTCCTGGAGGAGCACGGCCGGTCCTGGCGGGTCGCCTGCACGAGCACCAGTCTGAGCGGGCTGATCGCGGCGGCCCACGCGGGGCTGGGCGTGATGGCCCACAGCCGGGGATTGATCCCGCCGGGCCTGGCGCCGGTGCCGGCCAGGGCGGGTCTGCCGGACCTGGGCGGTGTGGATTTCGTCCTGTCGCACGGGCGCCGTCGCGACGGGGCGCACGAGGCCGCGGACGCGCTGGCGACAGCGATCCTGGCGGGCGGCGACCGGCTGATCCGCGGCGTCGGCACGATCGGTTCCGTCAACGGCCGGGACAGCGCCTGACCGCCTGCGCGTGCGGGAAGCACGGGCTGCGGCGGTTGCGCCTGCGGCCCGCCCGATTCGGGTGAATCCGGGTGGGTCCCCTCGTATGCCCCCGGAACGGCAGTGGCAGCGGCGTACAGATTCGGTGGAGATTCCGGCGCCCGCCGGTTACCCCGCGTTCCCAGCCACGCCCGAGCCTTGCCCATCTGGCCGGATTTCGGTGGCTGACCAGTGCATATGCCACATTGTCCGCCGGTACGGGGCCCTCCCGCCGCGCCGTCCGGTGGGGTAGCGTCACGGCGCTGTGCGGAGCGCCACAAGGAGCAGGTCATTGCGCGAGTTCACTGTCCCACCCATGGCGGCCGCGCCCCTCGTGGGCGGCCTGGCCGACATCGTGTTCGACCATGCCGAGGAGGACCCGCACCGGGTCGCGCTCGGCCGCAAGGACGCGAGCGGAAACTGGCGGGATGTCACCGCTGCGGTCTTCCGCGACGAGGTGCTGGCGCTCGCCAAGGGGCTGATCGCCCATGGCGTCAGGTTCGGCGACCGGGTGGCCCTGATGTCGCGTACGCGCTACGAGTGGACGCTCTTCGACCTCGCGCTGTGGACGGTCGGCGCCCAGTCCGTACCCGTCTATCCGACGTCCTCGGCCGAGCAGGTGCTGTGGATGCTGCACGACGCCGAGGTGTCCGCCGTCATGGTCGAGCACGAGGACCATGCGATGACGATCGCCTCGGTGATCGACCGGCTGCCGGGACTCAAGCGGCTCTGGCAGCTGGACGCCGGCGCGGTGACCGAGCTGATCGACGCGGGGGCGGACGTCGAGGACGAGGTGGTGCACCGCCACCGCCGCGCGGTGACGCCCGAGTCCGTGGCCACGGTCATCTACACCTCGGGGACCACGGGACGCCCCAAGGGCTGTGTGCTCACGCACGCCAATTTCATGTTCGAGACGGACACCATGGTCGCCCGCTGGAAGTCGGTCTTCCGCTCCAGGCCGGGCGACGAGGCGGCGACCCTGCTCTTCCTGCCGCTGGCCCATGTCTTCGGCAGGATGGTCGAGGTCGCCGCGATCCGCGGCCGGGTGAAGCTGGGCCACCAGCCGGAGCTGTCGGCCAAGGCACTGATGCCGGACCTGGTGTCGTTCCGGCCGACCTTCATCCTGGCGGTTCCGTACATCTTCGAGAAGGTCTTCAACGCCGCCCGGCGCAGGGCCGAGGCGGAGGGCCGGATCGGGCCGTTCGACAAGGCCGTGGACATCGCGGTGAAGTACGCCGAGGCACTGGAGGCGCGGGCGTTCGGGACCGGTCCGGGGCCGTCCGCCGGGCTGCGGATGCAGCACCAGTTCTTCGACAAGGTCGTGTACAGGAAGGTGCGCGAGGCGATGGGCGGCCGGATCCGGCACGCCATGTCGGGCGGTTCGGGGATGGAGCGCCGGCTCGGGCTGTTCTTCGAGGGCGCGGGCGTCACGGTGTACGAGGGGTACGGGCTGACGGAGTCGACCGCGGCGGCCACGGCCAACCCGCCGGAACGCACCAGGTACGGCACGGTCGGGCTGCCGATCCCGGGGACGACCGTGCACATCGCCGAGGACGGTGAGGTGTGGGTGCACGGCGGCAATGTGTTCGGTGGCTATCTGGGCGCCCCGCAGGCCACCGACGCGGTGCTGCGCGAGGGCTGGCTGGCCACCGGGGACCTGGGCTCGCTCGACGAGGACGGATATCTGACGATCACCGGGCGGAAGAAGGAGATCCTGGTGACGTCGGGCGGCAAGAGCGTGGCGCCGGCGGGCCTGGAGGAGCGGGTGCGGGCGCATCCGCTGGTCGCGCAGTGCATCGTGGTCGGCAATGACCGGCCGTACATCGCGGCCCTGGTCACGGTCGACCAGGAGTCGGTGGACCACTGGCTCGCGATGCAGGGGCGGACGCCGCTGAAGCCGGAGGAGCTGGTGCGCGACCCGGACCTGGAGATGGAGGTCCGGCGGGCGGTGGTGGCCGCCAACACGGCGGTCTCGCAGGCGGAGTCGATCCGTACGTTCCGGATCCTGGCGCACCCCTTCAGCGAGGAGCACGGTCTGCTCACCCCGTCGCTGAAGCTGAAGCGCAGGGCGATCGAGACGGCGTACGCGGCGGAGGTCGACGCGCTGTACCGCTGAGGCACCCGGGTGCCCCGGCGGTACAGCACAAACGACGCTACTTCTCAAACACGCCCTAGGTGATCGAGACCCGGAACAGCTTGTCCGAGCCGTCGGGTTCGTTCCCCTTGTTGTCGCAGTTGGTGGTGGAGAGCCAGAGCTGGTCCTGGCCGGGCACCTTGGTTACGGTGCGCAGCCTGCCGTACGTACCGACGTAGTACGCGCTCGGTGTGCCGAGCTCCTCGGTGTCACCGGTGATCGGCACCCGCCACAGCCGTTCGCCCTTCAGGGCGGCCATGTAGATGACGTTGCGGACGATGGCGATCCCGCTGGGCGAGGCCTCGGAGATGTTCCAGGTCTTCTTGGGGTTGGTCATGCCGGAGGTGGTGCAGGTGCCCTCGCAGACGGGCCAGCCGTAGTTCTTGCCCGGCTTGATGAGGTTGAGCTCGTCCTTCTTGCTGTCGCCGAACTCCGCCTCCCACAAACGGCCGTTGCGGTCGAAGGCGAGACCCTGCGGGTTGCGGTGCCCGTAGCTGTAGACGTAGTTGCCGAACGGGTTGCCGGGGGCGGCCTTGCCGTCCGTCGTCATCCGCAGGATCTTGCCGTTCAGCGAGTTCTTGTCCTGGGCGAGGTCGGGGGTCTGCGCCTCGCCTGTCGACACGTACAGGTAGCCGTCGGGGCCGAACAGCAGCCGTCCGCCGTTGTGGTACCTGCTCTTCTTGATCCCCTGGAGCAGGACCGTGTAGCCGCTGAGCGAGCTGCCGTCGTAGGTCATGCGTGCGACGCGGTTGCCCTCGGACGCGGTGTGCATGAAGTACACGTAGTGGTTGGAGGACCACTTCGGGTCGACGGCGACGCCGAGCAGACCGCCCTCGCCGTCGGTCGTGACGGCGTTGGGCACGGTCCCGACCTGGGTCCTGGTGCCGTCGGGGGTGGCCTTGAGGACCTTGAAGCTGTCCCGTTCGGTCACCAGCGCGCTCTTGCCGTCGGGCATCCAGTAGGTGCCCCAGGGGATGGACCAGCCGCCGGAGACGGTGGCGATGCCGGACGGCACACCGCCGTCGGTGGCACAGTCCGGGGTGGTGAAGGTGACCGTGTTGCTCGGCGGCGAGGCGTTGCCCGCCGCGTCCTTGGCGACGACGTCCAGGGTGTACGGGCTGGCGCAGGCGAGCCCGGTGAGCGTGGTCGTGGTGGCCGGTGGCGTGCCGGTCACGGTCTTGTAGACGGTGCTGCCGCTGCGTACCTCGTAGGCGGTGACGGCCTTGTCGTCCGTCGACGCCCCCCAGCTCAGGGCGACGCTGTTGGCGGTGAGGCCCGAGGTGGACAGGGTGCCGGGTGCGGAGGGTGCGGTGGTGTCGGAACTGCGCTGGGTGGTGCAGTCCACGATCGGGCTGACCGACGACACGTTGCCGGCCGCGTCACGCGCGAACACGGAGAGGTTGTACGTGGTGCCGGGGGTGAGTCCGGTCAGGTTCTTCGTGGTGGCGGCGCCCGGTGCCTCGCCGAACTTGTTGCCGTGTTCGTAGATGTCGTACGCGGCGACACCCACGTTGTCCGTGGCGGCGCCCCAGTTGAGCGCGAGGCTGTTCTCGGTGATGTCCGAACAGCTGGGCGCCGTGGGTGCGGTGGGCGCCTCGGTGTCCGACGAGGTGACCGTGACGTCCAGGTAGTCGAGGTTGGGCAGTCCATTGGCCGTCGTGGACGTCAGCCGGATCTTGTTGCTGCCCGCCTTGACCGGGGTGGTCAGGGTGGACGTGGCCCAGGTGTTCCAGTCGGTGGTGGCGTTGAAGGCGCGGGCGGCCGAGACGACCGTGCCGCCCACGGCGACATCGGCGGGCCGGGCGTCCGCCGTGCCGTTGGAGTAGCGGATGGCGATCTTTCCGGTGCCGGCGGAGGCCGCGGTGACGGTGAACTCCACATAGCTGCCGACGACATTGTCGCCGTTGACGAATCCGGTGCCCGAGTAGCCGGAGTGGTTGGACTCGGCGGCGCCCTCGACGATCGTCGCGGCCTCCGCCTCGTACCGGGTGGCGGCCGCGGAGGCCGACTGCGGGACGGCCTGCACCAGCGCGGTACAGAGCAGCACGGCCGTGAGCGCGGCCAATCTTCCTCGCGACGTGGTGAGCGTTGCGGTCTGCATCTGAACCTCCGTCAGGGAACCCAGTAGTTACCGGATGCGACGATCATCGACTGGAGCTGGACGCTCCCGCCGTAGTAGAGATCCGGGTCGATCGACGTGGTGGCGAGCTTGTTCCAGAGCGCGTCGAGCCAGGCCTGGGAGCCGGAGTCGGTCAGCGCGGTCACGGCGAACGGGGCAGTGAACGCCATGTCGTTGCCGCTGTCGAACACCGAACCGTTGAGGTGGTAGCCGCTGGCGATCTTGTCCGGGTCGCCGCCCGTCTTGGTCTTGATCCAGGAGTTGAGCTTTCGGGCCGAGGCGAGCGAGGCACTGTCCCCGCTGGTGACGGCGTCGGCGCCGATGCGCCACGGGTCGCGACAGGCGTTCCAGGAGTAGTCGCCATCGTTGGCGCTTTCGAGCACCTCGCCCGGGGCGGGCTTGGCCGTGGTGTTGGTGTTGACGACGAAGTCCGCCAACAGCCCCGTGCCGGAGGCGTACTTGGACTGTTGCGAGGTGATCAGGTTCTGGTGTGCCGTGCGCACGGTGTCCCAGGTGCTGTCACCGGTGGCGGTCCTGAACGCGCGGAAGTGGTCGATCATCCAGTCCGAGGAGCGGGTCATCCAGTAGTGGGACTCGCCCGAGTCCGACCAGTCGCCGAACAGCATCAGGTGCGTGGTCGGGTTGACCTCGCTCTTCTTGATGGCGTTGATGTGCTTGACCGCGAGGTCCTTGTAGTTGTACGTGCCGGTGGAGCCCCACTGCTTGTCGGCGAGGAGCAGCCCGTAGGCGACGTCCAGGTCCCCGTCGGTCGCCGAGTCGGAGCCGTCGACGCTCTTGCAGGAGGCGTCCTGTTCGGCGGCGAGGAGGTTGGCGTTGTTCACCGAGGGGTGCGCGAGCATGTACTTGACCATGCCGTCGAAGACGGTCTTCGCGTCCGGGTCGGCCCCCGCCATCGTCGCGGTGACGACCATTCCGTAGCCCTGGGCCTCGGCGACGTAGGGGTGGTCGGCATCCGGCGAGATCACCTGGTACCAGCCGTTGCCGCAGTTCTTCTTGACGAACGCGGACTTCCAGGCGTTGTACGTCTTGATCACGGCCTGGTCGAGTGCCGACTGCGAGCCGGACGGCTTCAGCATCCCTGCGGCGTAGGGGCGGGTGTGGCTGCCGAAGGGCACCGCGGGACCGCCGGTGGCGGGATTCGCGGTGTCGAGGTAGTCAAGGTTGGGGCCGCCGCCGGCCGTGGTCGCGGTGGCCCGGACGGTGTTGGTTCCGGCGGCGAGCCGCGCGCTGATGGTCTTCGTCGCCCAGGTGTCCCAGGAACCGGTCCCGCCGAACGAGACGCCGGATGCGACGACCGTACCGTTGACACTGATGTCCAGCGGGCGGTCGGTGGTGGTTCCGTTGGCGTAGCGGATCGCCAGCGAGTCGCTGCCCGCGGTGGCGTTCACCGTGAACTCCACGGAGGATCCGGCCACATTGGTGTAGTCGACGAAGCCGGTGCCGGAGTAACCGGTGTGGTTCGTCGCAGCGGCCGCCTGGGAGAGCTTCGCGCCCTCCGCCTCGTAGCGGGTGTCCGCCGCGGCGGCCGACGGAGCACCGAGCAGTGGCAGCAGCAGTCCGGCGGCGGCGAGTGCCGCTCCGCCGAGGGTGAGTTTGCTCGTGGTGGTACGCATGGGATCTCCTCAGCCCTTGTACTGGACGACGATCTTGGTGAATTCGTACGGGGACTGGGACACCCCGCTGCAGGCGTCCCCGTCACTGCCGGAGCCGCAGGCCCGGTCCCGGTTGACGGACCAGAAGGCGTAGCGCGCGATGTGGTGCTGCTGCGCGTAGCCGAGGATCGTCCTGAAGTCCGTGGTGGTGACGGTCTCGTCCGTCTCGTCCGTCTTCCCGTTCATCGAGGAGACCCCGATGTGCCGGTAGGCGGCGTCGTCGCTGTAGCCGTAGGCACTCTTCACCGCGGACTTCAGTCCGTCGAGCGCGCTGACCGTGGCCGCGCCCATCGTGCCGGTGTGCCCGCCGAAGTCGAAGGGCATGATGACCCAGCCGTCGTTGTCGAGCCCTGCGGCGGCGCCCCGCTTGATGAGGTCCTTGCCGGTGGCGTCGGGACCGGTCGGGGTGGTCCCCATGGTCACGTACGTCACGATGCCCGGGTTGGCGTTCTTGACGATCTTCAGGGCGTCGACCACCCGCTGCCGCACGGTGGCGTTGGAGAACTCGGTGTCCTCGATGTCGATGTCCAGCGCCTTGAGGTGGTAGGCGTTGATCACCTTCTGGTAGGCCCCGGCCAGCGCGGAAGCACTGGTGCACTTCTGGCCGAGCTTGTTGCCGCTCCAGCCGCCCACCGAGACGACGATGTCGCCGCCGGCCGCCCGGATGGCGTCGATGGCGGCCGCGTCCGAGCCACCGGTCAGCGGCCGGTCCCCGTCCCACTTCGGGTTGCAGGTGCCGTCCGAGAGGATGAACGCGAGCGTGAACCACTTCACACCGGTGGCCGCCATCACATCGGCCGGTTTCTGCGGGTTTCCCCAGCCGAGGTATTCGTACGGGGCCGCGGCCATGGCGCCGGGACCCTCGGCGGTCGTTCTGCCGGTCGGGGAGTCGTACGCGTCGGTGGCCTCGTGCGCGTTCATGGTGGCGTAGGCCTTCGGGAGGTGGCCCAGCAGGGGCAGGAGCAGACAACTGAGGCCGACGACGACAGCCACCAGGCGGCGTGGGGGTGCGGCAGGGTGCACGGATGATCCCTTCCGGTTCGGTGTTAGGAAAGGTTCCTAACCGACACTGCATAGGATTCCCTGCGGAGCTTTCTGTCAATGCCCCGCGTGGGCCCAAATCTCGGGCGGGGCAGGCGGGTTGGGCGGAGCATGGGCAGCCTTCCGGGGCGACGGGCACATGCATGCTCCGCCGCCCCGGATGTGCGAGGGCGTACCGCCTCCGGGTCCTCAGACCAGTTGGTACCCCCGCATCCGGGTGAGGAGGAGATGGGTGTCCTGCAGCGATCCCGAGGTGTCGCCGAGCGAACGGTAGATGCCCCACTTGGGCCGGACCCGGTCGGCGAGAAGGGTGTCGACGCCGGATTTCGTCCTGTCGATGACGGTGGTGGCCCCGTCCTTCAGGATCCAGCGGACCGAGCCCGACGCACCGTCACCGATCGTGATCCGGAAGTCGACGTCGATCCACTTGTTCTGCAGCGGCACGAGGTCGGTGCGGCCGACGAGGATGTCGGCGATGGCCAGCTTGAGCTCGATGGTCTGCACACCGTTCACGCGGCGCAGGGACTGCACGACGATCGGCGAGGTGCCGGTGCCCGGCTGCTTCATCTGCATGATGTGCGTGAAGCTGGTGGTCGCCTTCAGCGAGGCGGGGATGTACATGCGGTACGTGACCCGCCAGGTCTCTCCCGGCAGCCACCTGAGGTACGAACTGCCGCTGGTGCGCAGCCCGGTCACCTCTTGACGCTGACGGTCCGTCAAGGTGTCCCGGTCGACGGTGTGCATGGTGAACCGGAAGTTGTCGCCCTCGGTACGGATGTGCGGCTGCCCCGCCGGATGAGAATCGGCCCGGTCGTCCTCGATGGTCTCGAAGGCGCCGAGTCCGGCGTCGCTCGCCGAGGGCGACCAGCGTAATTTCCAGCTCGCCGCGTGCGCGGGGGCGGGAAGGCCGGCGGTGGCGGCGACGGCGCCGCCGATCGCCGCACCGAGCAGCGCCCGCCTGGAAGGGTTCGTCACGTCGACCTCGCTCGGAGTCGTTCATTCGTCATCTCGGGGTCATGCGTTCACAAGAGTGTCCGTTGTTCAGTGACGTGCTCCAGGGTTGCGTGCCGACGGAACCCGGTCAATGGCCCGGACGGAAGAGGCCGGACGAGGGGCCGCGGAACGCGGGGCGGCAGGGGAATGCACGGGGACCGTTGATCGTTGCCCATGGGAGTACCAACCGACGACGTAAGGATCGACCGCTCGTGAGCCAGGTCCCCTCCATCACCCTCAACAATGGCGTCGAAATGCCGCAGCTCGGTTTCGGTGTCTGGCAGGTGCCGGACGACGAGGCCGCGAAGGCGGTCGCCACGGCCATCGAGTCCGGGTACCGGAGCATCGACACCGCCGCGATCTACGAGAACGAGCAGGGCACCGGCCGGGCGATCACGGCCTCCGGTGTCGCCCGCGAGGAGCTGTTCGTCACCACGAAGCTGTGGAACTCCGAGCAGGGCTACGACTCGACCCTGCGCGCCTTCGACGCCTCGCTCGACAAGCTGGGGCTCGACTACGTCGACCTGTATCTGATCCACTGGCCGGTCCCGGCCAAGGACGCGTACATCGACACGTACAAGGCCTTCGAGAAGATCCGGTCCGACGGCCGCGCCAAGGCCATCGGTGTCTCGAACTTCCTCCCCGAGCACCTGGAGCGTCTGCTCGGCGAGACCTCCGTGGTCCCGGCGATCAACCAGATCGAGCTCCACCCCCAGCTCCAGCAGGCCGAGTCGCGCGCCTTCCACGCCAAGCACGGCATCGCGACGGAGGCCTGGTCGCCACTGGGTCAGGGCAAGGGTCTCCTGGAGGTCCCGACGGTCGTCGCGATCGCCCGGAAGCATGGCCGCACGGCGGCCCAGGTGGTGCTCCGCTGGCACATCCAGACCGGCAACGTGGTGATCCCGAAGTCCGTGACGCCGTCCCGCATCGTGGAGAACCTCGATGTGTTCGGCTTCGAGCTGGACACCGACGACCTGGCCGCGTTCGCCGCGCTGGACGAGGGCAAGCGTCTCGGCCCGAACCCCGGCGAGTTCAACCTCGGCGCCTGAGCCCCGCTCTCGCGCCGTTGACGCACACGGACCGCCGCCCGGCTGCCGAGCCGGGCGGCGGTCCGTTCCGCAGGAAGGAACCGGAACAGCAGCGGGCACACCGCGCCCGTCGTCGCGGCTGATCGTTACCGGCTGCGCGATGTGGGCAGCTGCCTGCTGCTGAAGATGTACGGCTCCGCCAAGGGCGGTCGCGCCCCGGGCCGGCAGCGGCGGGCCGACAACCACGGCGCCCAGGAATGGCCGATCGAGCGGCACCCGGAAGCGCCGGAGGTGACGCCGGTCGGCTTCGCCGGCTGGCTCATCCTGGAAGTCGCCGACGGCAGCACGGCGGACGGTACCCATGTCCAGCAATGGGAGGACACCGACTCCCCGGCCAGTGGTGGCAGTTGGAGCCGGTGCGGGACACCCCGGAGCATGGGCCGGACACAGGCCGGCACGGGGATGCATCGGATGCGCGCGGACCAGAATGCAAGTGGCCCTTCGACGCCGTGCCGCACGGGCCGTCACCCACTTGGGCCAAGACGGCCCGCCGACCTCCTGGCGGCCGGGACATGGGCGGCGTCTGCCACGCCGTCGCCACGTTCTGCCGCCCGGTCGCCGGGCCCCGCCGAGGGCAGCGTGCCGGGAACGAATCCGGAAGCCGAACCCCGGAACCGGAGCCCGGAACCGGAGCCCGAACCAAACCCCGGAACCGGAGCCCGAACCAAACCCCGGAACCGGAGCCCGAACCGGAGCCCGGAACCGGAGCCCGGAACCGAACCCCAGAGCCGAACCCCGGAACCGGAGCCCGGAACCGGAGCCCGGAACCGGGAGCCCGGTAGCCACGTGCGGCGCGGCTGTTCCGGTCGGCTGGCAGCGCCTCACCGTCCGGCTTAATATGGACTGGCAGGTGTTTGAGCCTGCCAGTCGTCGTTCAGGTGCGGGTATCCGACCGGATCGCCCCGGCCGAATACCCTGACTGGAGCCCCGGCCCGATTACGGCGGGCCGGGGTTCACGTCAACCGAGGAACTCGGTCACCAGTCGCGGCCACCGTTGTCACGGCCCTCGTCGAAGTGGCGCTCGATGACTCGGAAGCTGCCCACCACTCCGTTCTTGACCCAGACGCCGCCCTTGACGTGGCCCGGGAACACCCCGTCGCTGGAGCTGTGCGGACCGACGGTGGCGATGGGGGCGCCGTTGTCGCAGGTGGCCCCACGGAAGACCTCGACGGCCCGACGGCTGTCGTTGCGGATGTTGAGACTCTTGGAGCCGAGGCCGCTGACCACGGTCACGCAGCCGCCCATCTCGTCGGAGTACGTCCGCTCGTTGATGTGGATGCGACCCCTGTAGTGCTCACGGCCGCCCTCTTCGCCGCCACGGCCCTCTTCGCCGCCACGGCCCTCTTCGCGGCCGCGGCCCTCGTTGCCCTTGCCCTCGTTGCCCTTGCCGACGTCGCCGCCGTCGAGAGCCGAAGCGGGAGCAGACTGCTGGACGGCCTGGGTTGCCTGAACCGGCTCGGAGGTGGCAGCCGAGGCATAGGTGATGCCAGTGGCGGCCAGAGCTGCAGCGGCCGCGACGGCGGCCGTAACGATGGTGGAACGGGTAACCATGACGCTTCTCCTGTCTCAGAAAGGTCGGCTGATCAGTCGACCCGTGAATGAACGTACGCATGAACCTCATACGTGTCATATCGGACACGTCGAAGGTCGGCACCTACACCCCGGTCGAGTTATATGAAATACGCCATATGCTATTTTCACATGATTAGATGAGATGCCAATTGCCTTTATTTATGGGCTAATTGATCCGCAATTAGACTGCACGGGGGACATTCTGATGCCCACTCACCCTGGCGGCAGCGTGTCTTTTCTTGACACGGCCCGAGCAGCGGCCGGAGCCCGTGAATACCGGCCATCCGCAGCCCATTCCACGGCGCCGCCGCACAGCGGCGCGTGTTGGCCGACTCGCGCCGGATGAGCGGGAAAGCGCTGGTCAGCGGACGGTCAGCCGTCCGGCCGGCGCCTGAGGGCTGGGGTCTTTCATTCGGATCGGGCCGGATCAGGGAGCGAGGTCCGGTGTCGTGCGTCGCGAGGCGGAGGAGAGAGGCGACGCGGCGCGTCGGCGACTGACGACGACGCGCCGAGGCGCGACACCGGGGCACGCGAGCCCTGCAGGATCCGTACGAGGGACCCCAGGTGTGCTCGCCGGGGCGCGGCGGCCTCCGTTCGTACCGCGGCGGGGTTCGGGACGCGCGTCGGCCGGTGTGACCAGCGGGGACAGGCCCTGGGCGTTCGGCGAGATCGAAGGCGCCCGCGAGATCGTCGACCGGGCCGCGGGGCACCCCGAGCGGGGTGAGCAGCAGCAGCGAGGACAGCGGATCGACCTCGACGTGCAGGCCGTCACCGGTCGCATCGCGGTGGCGCAGCGCCGCCCTGCCGCCCACGGCCGCGTGGCAGTCCGGTGAGCGCATCGACGAGCGCCACACCCGTCTTGACGGGCCGTCCCGGTGCGGGCCCGGTAGCGCCGATCAGCCCGCCGACCGCTTGCAGCAGCAGGTCGGAGCCTGGCAGCGCGGCGGCTTCGCCGCCTCCGAACCCGGTCACCGAGCAGTGGACGATGCCGGGGTTGAGGGCCTGGGCGTGCGCGCAGGAGAGTCCGTACTTGTCCATCGCGCCGGGGCGGAAGCCACGACACCCGGCAGGAAGCCGGGAACGGGGGTGTGCACCGGGTCACCGTCCCGAATCCGCTTAAGAGACAGGGAGGTTGACAGGGGTTGCTTGAGTGACCGGCCCGGTCAGTGCCGTGCCCCGCTCCCGGTCGTGGTCGGCGAGCAGGGCGTTCCGGGCCGAGGCCGGCTCGTGCAGCAGACCACGGGTCCCGGGCGCGGTGACCCGTGCCCGGCCGGCCATCGACGCGAAGAGGACCGGCTCATGCCCACTCCGCGCCTCGGCAGCCGCTGCGGCATCGAGACGCGAAGAGGGCCAGCACGTACCCACTCCGTGCCTCGGCAGCCGCTGCGGCATCGGCGGCCTCGCGCAGCACCCGGGGCACCGCATCCAGCCCGTGCGCATCGCTGAGCCCGGCGCACGGCCTCGGCCGCCGCCGGGACGCCGCACCCTTGGCGAGCGCACGGGCCGGGGCCGGTCCGTCGCGCGGCAGCAGCAGTACCGCACACCCGTCGCGGACGGTGTCGAACTGGGGCAGCTCCGCCCGGCGAGATGACTGCCCGAGGCGTCCAGTGCCCGCCGCGGGCTGTCACCGCGCAGGACGAACGCACACCGACCAGCCGCTTCATGCAGGCACGCCGCCCGGCAGTGGTGCCGGGCAACCTCAGGCCAGTGGGTCAGGAGCAGCGCGCCGCCGAGCCAGGGGGTGCGATCGGCCAGTTGGATGCTGCGCGCCCTCACCGCCTCGCGGTCCAGCGCAGCGCGGCCCGCGGGCACGGTCAGCCCGAGCTCCCGACGCCGGGTCAGCCGGCCCAGGGGCACACCCACCGATGCCTTCCCGCTCCCGGCTCCCGTGCTCCGGCCCGCCATGTCCCGGGAACCCAGCAGGTCAGCGCGGGTGGACCGGATACGGGCCGGGCTCCCGTCGGCTCTCCAGCCCCGTCAGCCCCGTCGGCCCAGGTGCACGGTACGCGCCGAAAGCAGGAACACATCGGGGCGCCGACGCAGCCCGGCCGGGTCGTCGGGGTCGAGCAGCCGGTCGAGTACGGCGATGTCCTCGGCCGTGAGCTCCTCCTCGAACATCTGGCGCCGACGGGCGAACTCGGTGACGACATGGTCCCGGGCCCCGTCGGAGAGCGGTGCCGGAAGGTCGAGCAGGAAGCTGCGGGTGCCCTGCGGGGCCAGTCCCACCGCTGTGAAGAGGGCGCTCCAGTCCTCGGTCTCCCGCTTGGTGCCGGGCAGCGCCGTCCGCATGTCCTCGAACCGGTCCGCGTTGATCGCTTCGAGCCTGGCCTCCAGACCGGGCCGCCCGATGCCGATGTCGCGCGGAAGCCGGCGGGGCTGCAGTCCGCCCTCGACCAGGGCGACGGTCCCGCCGGGGCGCAGCAGTGCGGCGAATCCGGCCAGGACGGCGCGCTGGTCGCCCATGTGGTGCAGGGCGTTGCCCGCCCAGATCAGGTCCGCCTCCCCCAGCCCGTCAAGACCCTCGGGAATGTCGGCCCGGTGCGTACGGACCCGGTCGCCGAGACCGAGGCGTTCGGCGTGGTTCCAGGTGCGTTCCAGGAGTGCCGGGGTGCCGTCGACGGCGACGACCTCCGCGTCGGGGAACATCTCGGCGAGCAGACAGGTGATCACACCCGGTCCGCTGCCGATGTCGAGCACCCGGCGCACCTTCGGGGCCGTGGGCAGCCCGGCGATCCAGCGGGCCGCCTCCTCGTACTGCGGACGACTGACCTCGGCCTCCTGCTCCAGCATCGGCCCCATCACGTCCCAGTCGATGTCGCCGGCGTCCTGATGGTGGCCATGAGTGGTGTCGTGGTGACCGCCGTGGGCCGGGTCCGGGTGGTGGGGGGCGTGAGCGGTGTTCTGGTGGTGACCATGTCCGGTGTGAGTGCTCATGGGGACAAGCCTCACCACGGATCGACCCTACGGCAAGTTTCGTTGCCGGTTCAGCAAGTCCCCCTCCGGTCGATGCCGCCCGCCCGGCACCCGCCCGACTCCAGGACGCATCTCACCCAATGGACACCCGCATATTGCCGGTACGCCGCGGGGCCCATAACTTGCGCTTATGGAGCTGGAGTTGCGCCATCTGCGAACCGTACGTGCCATCGCCGACACCGGGAGCCTGACCAAGGCGGCCGCGACTCTCGGGCTCGCCCAGCCCGCGTTGAGCGCGCAGCTGCGAAGGATCGAGAAGGCGCTCGGCGGCCCGCTCTTCGACCGGGACCACACCGGCGCCCGGCCCACGCTCCTCGGTGAGCTGGTGCTCGAACGGGCCCGGGTGGTGCTGCCCGCCGTGAGCGAACTCCAGGAGGAGGCGGTGCGGTTCGCCAACGCCTGGGGGACGATGGAGCGCTTCCGGCTGGGCGGCACGCACGGCCCGCTGCTGGGTGGCCTCGTGGACCGCCTCGTCACCGCGTATCCGACCGCACCCGTGTCGACGTACACCTCCTGGTCGGTATCCGAGATCGCCGCCCAACTGGTGGACGGACGCCTCGACTTCGCGCTCATCGGGGCCTGCGGGGAGAGCCCGCCACCCGCCAACGACCGGCTGACGTGGCAGGTGATCGGCGTCGATCCGGTCTTCGTGATGCTGCCGGACTCCCACCCGCTCGCCGGTGAACAGGAACTCGACCTCGCCGCACTGGCGGACGAGTGCTGGGCGAACGTGCCGGGCGACGGCTGTTTCGCCGACTGTTTCGTCGGCGCCTGCGCGCGGGCCGGGTTCAGCCCGGTCTCGGTGTATGAGACGGACACGGCTTCCGTCGTCCATCTGGTGCAGGTGGGGCGGGCGGTCGGACTGTGCCGGGCGACGTTTCCGCCGACCCCGGGGCTGGTGACGCGGCCGATCGCCGGCTCACCGCTGAGCTGGCGCCATCTGCTGGGCTGGCACCCACGTTCGGCGGCGGCCGACGCGGCGGTGGGCGCGGTGAGCGGACACACGCGGACGGCGTACGCGGAAGCGGTGAAGCGCAGCGAGAGCTATACGCGCTGGCTCGCCGCGCATCCACGGTTCGGCGCCGCGATGTGACACGCCCGCGATGTGACACGTCACCGCGCGTGCGCCGTCCTGAGCGACGCGGCCATGTGACATG
The DNA here is from genome assembly GCF_026340595.1 of Streptomyces sp. NBC_01363. Lineage (GTDB taxonomy): Bacteria > Actinomycetota > Actinomycetes > Streptomycetales > Streptomycetaceae > Streptomyces. The sequence continues at coordinate 1,488,786 of NZ_JAPEPF010000002.1, read as the reverse complement.
GCGCGCGCCGCCGCGGCTACCGCACGCCGTGCCCGGGGGCGATCGCCGCCACCCGCGCCGCCAGGTTCAGATCGTGCTCGGTGACCGCGCCGCCCGCGTCGTGCGTGTTCACGGACAGGGACACGGTGTTGTACCCGAGGGTCAGATCGGAGTGGTGGTTCAGTTCGTCCTGGATCGCGGCGACATGCGCGGTCAGTCCGAGGGCGGCGAAGTGGGTGTGGAGCCGGTAGGTGCAGGTGATCAGGTCACCCTCCAGCGACCAGCCGGGCAGTCCGCCCAGACGGTCCTCGATCTCTTTCCGTGACAGCGGTGCGGCGGGCATACGGCGACTCCCTCATCGGCGATCGGTGCCGGTCGGCGGTGCCGGTGACGTTACGGTCTGGGTATGACAACTGTCGCGCTTGACACGGGGGTAGGACCGCTCCTGCGCAGCTGGCGGGAGCAGCGCAGGATCAGCCAGTTGGAGCTGGCGCTCCGTGCCGATTCCTCGGCCCGGCACATCTCCTTCATCGAGACGGGCCGCTCCCGCCCCAGCGAGGAGATGGTCCTGCGGCTGGCCGAGCATCTCGAGGTCCCGGTCAGAGAACGCAACGCCCTCCTGGTGGTGGCCGGTTACGCGCCCCGCTACGCACAGACCGCGCTCGACGACCCGGCACTGGACGCGCTGCGCGAGGGGATGGAGCGGCTGCTCCAGGCGTACGACCCGTATCCGGCGCTGGTCGTCGACGGTACGTACAACGTGGTGGCGGCCAATCGGGGTATGGCGACGCTGATGGAGGGGGTGGCCGAACATCTGCTCGTACCGCCGTTGAACGCCATGCGGCTCACCCTGCACCCGGAGGGTCTCGCCCCGCGCATCCGCAATCTGCGGGAGTGGCGGGCCGATCTGCTGGACCAGATGGAGCGCCAGATCGCCCTGGCCCGTTCGGCGGAGCTGCGTGAGCTGTACGAGGAGGTCGCGGGCTATCCCGTTCCGGAAGGCACCGGCCCCGGGCCCGTTGCGTCGCTGCCCTTCGCGCTGCCCCTGCTGATCGAGCACGACGGGCGGGTGCTCTCCTTCGTCTGCTCCATCGCGACGTTCAATACGCCGATGGATGTGACGGTGGCCGAGCTGGCGATCGAGACGCTGCTGCCCGCCGACCGGGCCACCGCCGACCATCTGCGGTCCCTCGTTCCCTGATGGCCTTCCGGACAGGTTGGCGGTCGGCGGTGCGAGGAGCCCATGCACCGTGCCTCGGTGACCGCGGCGGACATCGTGCCTGGTGGGGGGCGGCGGCGGTCGTCAGCAGCGCGGTCGAGCCGAGCACGCACAGGACCAGGCCGATGACGAGGGTGCCCTTCTCCGACCACCGTTCGGCCACGCGGCCGACGGCGAAGCCGAACACCATGAATCCGAGGGGGTTCAGGCCGAACGCGAACGAGTAGCCCCGCGGTGAGAGGCCGTAGATGCCCTGCAGGACGTGAGTGGCGCCGCTGAGGTGGGCCCCTCGGCCCCGACCGGCTGACCCCCGGCAGCGGTTCTCGACCGCCCCGTCAGTCGACGGTCAGGACGACCTTTCCGTGGGCCCGGTGCGAACGCAGGCGTTCCAGGGCTTCGGTGGCGTGGTAAAGGTATGGGTGCTGTCGATGAGGGGGCGGACCCGGCCGTCGGCGACGGCGGGCAGGAGTTCCCGGGACGGCTCCTGGCCGGCGTGGATGACGTCGAACCAGACGTCTCCGTCGAACCAGTCCTCGGGGCCCTTGCCGGTGGGCCGGGCCTTGACGAATTCCACGGGTCCTCCTCGCATGAGGTGTGGATGTGGGTGTGAGAGTGAGCGGGCTGTGTTGCGTGGCGATGTATTGCGTTGTGTTGCGTTGTGTTCGGCCGCCGGTCAGGCGGCGTCGCCGTGGGCGAGGCCCGAGCCCAGGGCGCGGGACGCACCGGCCTGTTCGGTGATCTCCTTGCCCTTGGCCTCGGCGGTGGGGATGGCGTCGTCGCCGGCGACGAACCGCAGGGGCGGTTCCTCCAGGTCGACGACCTTCAGCAGGGCGTCGGCGAGCTTGACCGGATCGCCGGCCTGCCGGCCGTTCATCGACTGCCACATCGCCTTGGTGGACTTCGTCCGCTCGGCGTAGTCGTCGATGGACAGCTCCGCCCAACTGGTGGAGGCATCCACGAGCAGCTCGGTGCGGAAGAAGCCGGGCTCGACGATCGTGGTACGGATGCCGTACGGCTCGACGTCGAAGCGCAGGGATTCCATCCAGCCCTCGACACCGAACTTGGACGCCGCGTAGGCGACGCAGAACTCCTGGCCGACCAGGCCGGCGATCGAGGAGATCGTGACGATGTGACCGGCGCGCTGCTTGCACATGACCGGCAGAACGGCGCGGGTGACGTTCATCGGGCCGAACAGGTTCGTCTCGATCTGGGCCCGCATCTGGGCGTCGGAGATCTCCTCGAAGTAGCCGGCCTGGAAGCCGGCGGCGTTGTTGATCAGCACGTCGATCCGGCCGAATCCCGGGCGTCATCGGCGGACGCCAGGACGGCCTTCAGCTGTCCGGCCGTGCCCACGGCGTCGGGCCGGCTCGCGTGGAAGGCCGGATGAGTGATGGCCTCGGTCAGCTCTTTCTCCGGCAGCCCGTTCTCCAGCGCCGGCTCGACGTGGAAGCCGAGCTGGTCGTTGCGGTACAGGGCGATCAGGGCGGTGACGGCTTCCCTGGCCGGAGGACGGCCGCTCTGCCTTCCGGCAGCCTCACCACCGACTCTCACACCGGCTGCGGGTCAAGAAAAGGGGAGGCTTTGTTCGTAGGAAGAAGCCTTCATAGGAAGAAGCTCTCCCCCCTTCGCGCGGGTCCGGCGATGCGAGACTGGGTCCATGAGCCCCGACCCGTATCTCAACGAGCTGGGAGAGTTCCTCAAGGCCCGCCGGGCCGAGCTCACCCCCCGCACCGTCGGGCTGCCCGACCCCCCGCGGCCCCGTCGCGTCACCGGCCTGCGACGCGAAGAGGTCGCGCAGCTCGCCGCGATCTCCACCGACTACTACACCCGGCTGGAACAGGGCCGTCTCCAGGCCTCCGCGCCCGTCCTCAACGGCCTCGCCCAGGCCCTGCACCTCGACGACGACCAGCGCAAGTACCTCTTCGGCCTCGCCGGCAAGGAGACTCCCCGCCCCCGGCGCCACGCCCGCCAGAAGGTCCAGCCACAGCTTCAGCGCCTGCTGGACGACCTCACCGCCACGCCCGCCGTCGTCCTCGGCCGACGGATGGACATCATCGCCTGGAACCAGCTGGCCGCCGCCCTCGTCACGGACTTCGCCCGGATCCCCGAGAAGCAGCGGAATTACCTCCGCATTCTTTTCACCGACCCGGCGATGCGGACTCTGTACGGCGACTGGGAGCAGGTCGCCCGCACAGCCGTCGCGCAGTTCCGCATGGAGGCCGCCAAATACCCCGACGACCCCCGGCTCACCGCGCTGGTGGGAGAACTGTCCGTCCAGGACGCGGACTTCCGCCAGTGGTGGGCCGCCCATCACGTCGCTGCCCTCGCGATCGGTTCCAAGACCCTTCACCACCCCGTCGTCGGCGAGCTGTCCCTCGACTGGGACACCCTGACCGCCAGCACCGACCCCGATCAGCAGCTCGTCATCTGGACCGCCGCGGCCGGCACCCCCACCCACGACCGGCTGCGGATCCTCGCCTCCTGGGCCGCCGACCAGCACCTTTCAGCCGCCCCTTCGGAGTGAGAGCGCAGGCAGGGTGCGTGGCCGGTCAGCGGGCCCGCCGGTCAGCCGGATCAGGAGAGTGGCGCCCGGTGAAGCGTGCGGAGGGAATCCGCCGTGTCGGTCCCGGAGCCGGTGCAGACGTGGGACAAGCCTCGGGAGGTACGTGGCCGAGCCCGGCACCCCCGACCACGACGCCATGGTCCTGCTCGACATGACGGCCCCCGAGCCGGCGCTCGAAGCAGACTCCGAGCGCCGGAACTGATCCGGAGCAGGCCCTTTCCAGACCCTAGACGCGTGCTCCGTTGTCGAGCGGATCCCGGCGTGCCGCCTTCGTACCGGACCGGCGTCCCGGTGACCGCTTGCGGGCAGGCGGCGGGGCCTTGCTGCTCCGCTCCAGGACGAGGGCGGCCGGCACGGCGGTCAGCACCGAGGAGTACGTGCCGACGCAGATGCCGATCAGCAGGGCGAGGGCGAAGTCCGCGAGGGAGTCCCCGCCCAGCACGGCGAGCGCGACGAGGATGAAGAGCGCGCCCATTCCGGTGTTGACCGTGCGCGGGATGGTCTGGAGAACGGCCCGGTCGGCGATGGTGGCCAGAGGTACGCGCCGGGCCTTCGCCCAGAGTTCCCGTACCCGGTCGAAGACCACCACCGAGTCGTTGACGGAGTATCCGATGACGGTGAGGAGTGCGGCCAGGAAGATGCCGTCGACGGTGCGGCCGAGCCAGGCGAAGGCGCCGACCAGGATGATCACGTCGTGGACCAGCGCCCCGACCGAGGCCACGGCGAACGTCCAGCGGAACCGGACCGCCAGATAGGCCAGTTGCACGAGCACGGCGATACCCAGCGCGATCAGGGCATTGCGCCGCAGTTCGTCGCCGAGGCTGGGGCCGATCAGCTCGTCGCGGACCTTGGTGGTCGTGCCGCCCTCCGCCGCGAGGGCGGCGCGCAGGGCGTGTTCGCCGTCGTTGTCGAGTTCGCCGGTCCGTACGGAGATGTCGCCCGCACCGGCCGTGGTGACCTCGGCGTCGCCGAAGCCCGCGCCGGCCAGGGCGGTGCGGGCCCGCTCCACGTCGACCGGTCGGCTCGTCGAGTACTCGACGAGCCGACCGCCGGTGAACTCGACGCCCAGGTTGACACCGCGCACGGCGATCCCGAGGACGGCCACGGCGACCAGTGCGGTGGAGACCATCAGCCAGCGGCTCGGAAACCGCATCAGCCGGGGATCGCGGCGGGTCAGCCAGGTGCGTACCCGGCCGGGGAACGCGATGCCGTTGACGCCCCGGTAGTCGTTGACGAACCGGGAGCCTGCCGCGATCTCGGTGAGTGCGCGGGCGATGACGAGTGCGGAGAACATGGAGGCGATCACGCCGATGGCGAGTGTGACGCCGAATCCCTTCACCGGTCCGGAGCCGAGGGAGAAGAGGAGCCCGGCCGCGATCAGCGTCGTCACGTTGGAGTCGGCGACGGCGCTCCAGGCGCCCCGGAATCCGGCGGTCAGCGAGGAGCGCAGGGAGCGGCCCGGATGCTGTGCGTGTTCCTCCCTGGCCCGCTCGAAGACCAGCACGTTGGCGTCGACCGCCATCCCGATGGCCAGGACGAATCCGGCGAGGCCCGGCAGGGTGAGGGTGACGCCGAGGCCCACCAGGGCCGCGTAGGAGATCAGTCCGTAGGCGGCGAGCGCGACGGCGGCGAGTGCGCCGAAGAGCCGGTAGACGACGGTGATGAAGAGTGCGGTGGCCGCGGCGCCGATGAGGGCGGCACGGGCACTGGCGTCGATGGCTGCCGCGCCGAGCGTCGGTCCCACGGTCCGCTGCTCGACGATCTCGACGGGGAGCGGCAGGGCGCCGCCCTTGATCAGGAGGGCCAGTTCGCGGGCCTCGTCCGCGCTGAACGATCCGGTGATCTGGGTGGAGCCGGAGGGCAGGCCGACGTTGCAGCCGACCGACGGGGAGACCTGCGGCGAGGAGATGATCTGCTCGTCGAGGACGATGGCGACGCGGCGCCGGTCGTCCTGGACCGGGTGGCAGGCGGCTTCGCCGGTCAGCCTGGTCCAGTCCCGGCCGGCCTGCTTGTGGAAGTCGAGGGACACGGTCCAGCCGGCGCCCTGCTGGGCGTCGAACGCGGCGGTGGCGTCCTTGACGCCCGCGCCGGAGAGCCGGGCCGGGCCGAGATCGAGGGCGCGCCCCTGTTCGTCGGGGAGGGTCGGCCCCGCTTCGGCCCTGCCCTCGTCCCCGCTGTCCGGGCCCTGGATGGCATGGAAGCTGAGCTGAGCCGTTCTGCCGATGACCTCCGCGGCCTTGCGCGGGTCCTGGACGTCCGGGAGTTCGACGATGATCTGGTCCTCGCCGGAGCGGGTCAGGGTGGGTTCGGCGACGCCGAGCGAGTCGATGCGCTGGCGCAGCACTTCGAGTGTGCGGTCGGTGCTCTCCCGGTCCGCCCTGGCGGTGTCCGAGTCCTTGGCCTGGAGCACCATTCTGGTGCCGCCCTGAAGGTCGAGGCCGAGTCTGGGTGACATGGTCAGCGTGATGAGCACGGAGACGAGCAGCACGGCCGCAGCCAGAACCGCTCGCACCGTGGTGGCGCGAGTCATGGGTTTCCTCCGAGGGGGCGCCGGGCGCCCTCACCTCGGCAAGGGCGGCACGGCGGCTCTGTGGGACGGGACCGGTGGCAGGACCGGTGGCCGGTGAACGGCCGTCCATGGAGGCCCGCGTACGCCGGGGAGCGCGACGCGCGACTGGTCGGTGGCACGAGGGGGTGCGGTGGGGGCCGGCCGGTGGGCCCGGTGCGGAGCGTGGATGCCGGGCGCGCCGGCCGGCAGGACGTGGGGGCCGGGCGGCGGGAGGTGGTGCGCGGTGCGGGCCTGGTCGGTGCCGGCCCGGGGCTGGGGCAGGGGTGCGGTCTGCGGCCGGTAGCGGTGGTGGTCGGTCGCCGTGGCCGTGCGGGTGCGCCGGGAGTCGTGGACGGTGCCCGTGCGGGCGGTCCGGTCGGTGTGCGGGGTGGGCTGGTGGGCGCCGGGTGAGTACGCGGCGGAGGGCGGCACCCCGGCGAACGGCCGGGCGGGGAGCGCGGATCCGGCGGCTGCGGGGGTGCCGCCGACGACGGTGAGGACGGCGAGCAGGAGTGCGGCGAGGACCAGGCGGGCCGCCCGCCCGGTACCGCGGTGTGCCGCGCCCGGCCGTGCCCCTCGGGGCGCGTTCCCCGGGGGCGGCCCCGGGAGGGGGGTCACCCGATTCGGCCGGTCAGGGCCGGTGCCGCGCCGGCCTGGCGGAGTACGGAGCCGAGGACCATCCCGGCGCCGCGTACGACCGCGGTCGCCGGGTCGTCGGCGAGACGTACCGGGACCCCGAGGCGGACCGCTATCCGGTTGGTGATGTCGGGGCGGGTGGCACCGCCCCCGATGAGCAACGGGCCCTTGCGCAGGGCCCCGAGGACGGCGCCGTGCCGGTCCTGCTTCCACATCTCCATGATCATGTCCAGTACGGTGCGGACGACGGCGGTGGGCGGCTGCGCCGGGCCGAGGTCGCCCAGCCCCGTCTCGGCCTGGCGGGCGTCGCGGACCTGCCCGTCGACGAGCAGGGTCGTCTCGGTCAGCCCGGCACCGATGTCGATGACGAGGAGCGGGCCGCCGTCCTGCGGTCCGGCGTATGCGGCGGCGGCCCTCGCGCTGTCGAGGGCGATGACGGTCGTCGGCCCCAGGGCGGCGATCAGTTCCCTCGCCGCGGCGCGGTGCCGGGCCCCGGCGAGGACGGGGTGGCTGAGGACGATCACGGTGCCGGTGCGGTCCGCGCCCAGTGCCGTGTCGGCGATACGGCCGAGCATCCGGCCGCACGACTCGGCGTCGACGATGCGCCCCCGCCGGACCGGGCCGCCGTGCGCGGGCCCCGTACCGAAGTCGCCGCAGATGTCGGTGTCGGCCATGAGGCCGTGTCCGGGCACCCAGACGCGGGTGCGGGAGCTGCCGAGATCGAGGGCGAGGCCACGGGTGACGCCCTTGTGGTCCTGACGGACGGACGGACCGAGTCGCCGTCCGTCGTGCAGAGAACGCATCGCCCCTCCCCTCGGCCCGCCACCGCGGCCGCGCACACACCCATGAACCCGCTGATAGCGAGGCATGGCCGAGCCCTCACTATGCAATAGGGAGGCAAAGAAAGCCACTCCCGGGCAAAATCCAAGGGCTCGGCCGCTGGGGCCTGTCCGGTGGACCGGGGTCGGACGGGCCCCGGGCGGCCTCCGTCGTGCCTCAGACCTCCGACGGCAGGAACACGGCGACCAGTTCGGCGAACTCGTCCGGCGCGGCGATCCGGACGCCGAGGTCCTCCGCCTTGGTGCGCTTGGATCCGGCCTTCTCCCCGGCGACCAGGAGCGAGGTGCGCTTGGAGACGCTGGACGAGGACTTCCCGCCGGCCCGCTCGATCAGCTCGTTCATCTCGTTCCGCGAGAGCTTCTCCAGGGCGCCGGTCATGGCTCCGGTGACCACCACGGTCATCCCGTCAAGCGGCAGACCGGTGCCTTCCCCGTCCGCGGCGGCGGCCGCCTCCTCGCCCTCCTCCCCCGGCGGGGGCGGCGGCGTGGCACCGGGCTCCGTCATGTTGACCCCGGCGGCCACCAGCTTCTCGATCAGCGGGGCCAGTTCCACCAGCTCCGCGACGACGCTTGCGGCCTTCTCCTTGCCGATGCCGTCGACCCGCTGGAGCTCCTCGGCGTCGGCCGCCCTGATGCGGTCCATGTCCGCGAAGTACCGGGCGATCCGCCGCGACATGGAGCGCCCGGTGCCGCGTACCCCCAGCGCGCAGAAGACCCGGGAGAGCGGCTGGGTCCGTGCCGTCCCGATGGCGGCCAGGAGATTGTCGGTGCTGGTCTCGCCCATCCGCTCCAGGCCCAGCAACTGCTCGCGGTCGAGGGTGAAGAGGTCGGCGAGGTCGGTCACCAGACCGGCTTCGACGAGCTGGACGACGCGGGTCCCGCCGAGGCCCTCGATGTCGAGCTGGTCGCGGCCCGCCGCGTACGAGATGGAGGCGACGAGCCGGCAGTCGCGGCCCCGGACACAGCGCCAGCGCTGCTCGCTGGTGTCTATCTCGGAGCCGCACTGCGGGCATGCCTCGGGGAAGTCGATCGGCTTCTCGTCACCGGTCCGCAGATGGGCGACGGGGGCCTCGATACGGGGAATGATGTCGCCCGCCTTGTAGACCATCACCCGGTCGCCCAGGCGCAGATCGCGGCGGGTGATGTCGGCGGGGTTGTGCAGCGTGGCGTAGCTGACGGTCGAGCCGTCGATCTCGACCGGCTCCAGCACGGCGCGCGGCGCGATGATGCCGGTCCGCCCCACGTTCCATTCGACGCCGAGGAGCCGGGTGACCTTCTCGACGGCCGGGAGCTTGTGAGCGATGGCCCAGCGCGGCGCCCTGCTCCCGGATCCGGCCTCGCGCTGGTCGGCCGCGAGATCGGCCTTGATCACGATGCCGTCGATGCCGAACGGCAACGAGGCGCGCAGGGCCGCGACTTCCTCGACCCGGCTCTGCACCTCCTCGACGGTGGTGACGGTGCGCGGCGCCACGTCCGTGTCCGCCGCGGTGTGCACTCCGAGCCGGGCGACGAGGGCGAGGAGCTCGCTGTGCGGGAGTTCGGCGAGGGTGTCGGCCAGCTCGCCGGAGTCGGGCAGCGGCAGGGCGCCGTAGGCGAAGAACGTCATCTCCACCGTGTACGCGCGGTCCTTGGCGCGGAGGGTGCCCGCCGCGCCGTTCCTCGGGTTGGCGAAGGGGGCGCCGCCGTGTTCGGTGCGCACGGCGTTGGCCTGCTCGAACTGCTCGGTCGTCATGAGGATCTCGCCGCGCATCTCGATCGTCACCGGTTCGGCGAGCTGCTCGGGCAGGCCCACCACGGTGCCGATCGCATGCGAGACGTCCTCGCCCGCGGTGCCGTCGCCGCGGGTGATCAGCTGCTCCAGGCGGCCCGCCCGGTAGCGCGCCGCGACGGCCAGTCCGTCGAGCTTGGGCTCCACGCTCCATGCCGCGACGGGCCGGCCGATCCGGCGTTCCAGCGATGCCGTCCAGGTGACGAACTGTTCGGCCGAGAACACATTGTCCAGCGACAGCATCGGCACCGTGTGCGGCACGTCGCCGGTCGCGGCGCCGCCCGCCACCTTGCCGGTCGGGGAGGCGTCCAGCGCCTCCTGCGGGTGCTCCTGCTCGTAGGCCGCGATCCCCCGCACCAGCCGGTCGTAGGCGTCGTCGTCGAGCGTGCTCTCGCCCGTGGCGTAGTACGCGGCGGCGGCCTGCGACGCTTCTTCGACCGCGGCGGCGTAGGCGGCGGTATCGGCGAGCACAACAGCTGAGTTCGTCATGACCCCCATCCTGCCGCCCACCACTGACAACGCCCCTCAGCCGGCCGCCTGGACCGTGCCGTCCACTTCGTCCGCGCCACCCACCGCACCGGGCGCCGCCAGAGGGATCTGCGGACCCCGGCACTCCCGCAGCCAGCGCCGCAGCACCGTGTGCACCTGTTCGGCGCCGACCAGCTCCGTGTCGGGTGCCACCGGCGCGGACAGAACGGCCGGCCGCAGCAGGAACGGGCGGGACTGCTCGCCGCCCAGACCGCCGTGCGAGCCGATCTGCTCCTCGAAGGCGTGCACACAGCCCGTGGTGCCGTCGTACATCGAGTTGACCATGATGTCGGCGACGTGCGGGAACGTGTCCGTCCGCCGCACCGCCGCAGCCGCGCCGGGGCCGAACGGGGCCAGCGGACCTTCCCCGTCGACCAGCTCCGAGACCGGGGTCTCCGTTCCGCCGCGGCCCAGCACCACCGATCCGTGGCGCTCGCTGCGGACCAGCAGGAAGCCGATGCCGGGGTGGTTGGCGAGGGTGCCGAGCAGGGCGGGGTGGCTGCGGTCGAGCTGTTCGCGCGAGGCGCGTCCCTCGATGTCGGGGAAGGAGATCAGGCCGAGGTTCCCGGAGGCGAGGACCACGGGGTCGGACGGCTTCGTGAGGTGTTCCGCCGCGCCCTCGTCGACCGGCCGGTGCAGGGCGATCCGTACCGCGTCACGCGCCTCCGAGGCGCTTCGGGTGCGCTGCGCCCGTCGGGGCACGGGCAGCCCGCAGCCCGCCCGCACCAGGTCCTTGAGGGTCAGCCCGTACGCCCCGGCGAAGGTCTCCCCGGGGCTCTGTCCGTGGTCGGAGAGCAGCACGATTCGGTAGGTGCGCGGGGTGTGCTCGGCGACCTTGGCGATCAGGGCGAGCGAGCGGTCCAGGCGCGCGAGCACCTTCTCCGCGTCACGGCTGTTCGGTCCGGAGTGGTGCGCCACCTCGTCGTAGGCGACCAGGTCGGCGTAGACGGCGGTGCGGCCGGCGAACATGTCCCCGATGACGGCGGCGACCACCACATCGCGTTCGACGACGGTCGCGAAGGCCCGGATGAAGGGGTACAGCCCGCCCCGCTTGATCCTGGGCGTGACCTTCCGCATCCGCGCCCGGGTCGACTGGCCGATCTCGCGGCACACCTCGGCGACGAACGACACCGCGGTACGTACGGCGTTGGCCGGGTCGGAGAAGTACGCGAAGTACCCGGCCCTGGAGCGGCGGCCCTTGCCGAACCGGGCCGCCATGGACAGGACGAGCGCGAGCTGGTCGGCGCCGCCGCTGAAGAGGTTGCCGCGGCTGGCGCCGTCCAGCGCGAGCAGTCCGCCGTCATGGGTGCGCGCGACGGCCCTGCGCTGGAGTTCGAGGGCGCTCGCGGGTCTGCTGGAGACCATGATGTCGCCGGTCTCCTTCTCGTACCAGCGGAAGGCGGGGACGTCGTGGTTGCTGCCGTGCAGGATGCCGAGCTGGCTGGCCCCGGTCTGGCTGGACCAGTCGGTGCGCCACGGGGTGAGCCGGTGCCCCTCCTTGTCCGCCAGCCACTGCGCGACGGTCGGCATCAGGCCCTCGTCGGCGGCGTGGGCGAGCACGTCATGGCCGACGCCGTCGAGCTGGATGAAGACGGTGCCCGGCGGTCCGCTGCGCCCGCTGTCCGCACCGCTGCGCCGTCGGCGGCGGACGGCCAGCCGGGAGAGCCTGCGCCGGTAGGCATTGTCGTCGCGGACGGCGAGCGCCGTGGAGGTCGCCGAGGCGACGGCGGACATCACGGCCGCGACGACGACGGCCGTCTGCGGGTCGGCGGCACCGCGCCCGTCCGGGATGAGTCGCAGGGCGAGCAGCAGCAGCGAGCCGTTCAGGAAGAAGACGAGCAGCCCGAGCACCAGCGCGGGCACGATGAGCAGCGCCCTCACCAGGACGGGCCAGACCAGTGCGGAGAGCAGACCGAACGCGCCGGCGCCCCAGGCCGCGGTGAACGCGATCTTGGTTATGCTGTCGCCGTCGTCCGACTGGAGCTGGAAGTCCGGCAGAATCCCGGCGAGCGCCAGCATCGTGAGCGTCGAGACCGCCCACACCAGGACCACTCGCATCAGGGCGCTGCCGGCTGTTCGCCATCGCCCGTCGTCCACGCCGTTCCACCTCACATCCGGACCCCGCCGTTCCGGGCCTGGCCCCCAGCTTTCCACAGCGGGCCCACGGGCCACCGGCCACAGCGGTCGGCGGTCGGGTCAGCAGCCGTCGTAACCGGCGGTCGGCATGGAGAGTCTGCGGTGCACGCTCGCCTTCGTACGGGCGTTGTACGGCGGCTCGTCCAGCCCCGCGATCTCCAGCCGCACGCCGCGCCGCTCACACTCCGCGGCGAACTCCGGCACCGAGGTGAGCGCCCGCGCCAGCACGCGGTCGTGGGCGGCGACGAACAGTTCGACGTCGCCGCTCTCGACATCGGCCCACAGGGCGTGGTGGTCGGGGCGCAGTCCGTAGAGCCGCAGCTGCCGGGTGACGACGTATCCCTTGTCCGCGGCCCAGCGGGCGCACATGTCGTGCTGGCTGCGGGTGTCCACGAGGAACGGATCGCTGTCGAGCTCTTCGAGCGGTGTGAGGCTGGCGATGGCCGCCACCCGTACGTCCGTCACGTCCCCCATGGCCGTCCCCTCGTGTTGGGGCCTCTCGTTTGGATCATGCCGGGCTCGTGGGGCCTGGCACGCACTCCCCCAAGGCCTCAAGGGCCAGGGGGGACCCCCCTCCGCGTTGTCGTCGGTCGCCGACGCTCCGCGTCGACTCCCGCCTCCGCCTTGCGATCGCACCAGACCCCACTCCCTGATCCGGCCTGATCCAAACGAAAGACCCTAGGCGTACCGGCGACCCTACCGTCCGGACCCCCGCGCAAGAAGGCGCGTGCCGGGAGGGCGGGAGTGCGGAGCACGGGCCCGGAACACCTGTGCGCCCCTGACCCGGCTCAGCCCTTAGGCTCGATGCCGGGGCCGGAACCGAGGAGCCCGGGAACGAGGAGGCGTCGCGTGCCGGTGGAAGTCACCTGGTGGGGTCATGCCACCTGCACCATCGAGGACTCCGGGGTCCGGGTGCTGACCGATCCGCTCTTCGCGCGGCGCTTCGCGCATCTGCGCCGCCGGCGCGGTGAGCTGCCCGGCCCCGAGGCGGCGGTCGCCGATGTCGTGCTGGTCTCGCATCTGCACTCCGACCATCTGCATCTGCCCTCCCTGGCGAGGCTCGCCCCCGGCAGCAGGCTGGTCGTGCCGCTGGGTGCGGTGCGCTCCGTGCCGGGGCTGCGGGTGCTGCGCTCGGCACGCGGGCTGCGGATCACCGAGGTGGCCCCGGGCGACGAGGTCCGGGTCGGCGAGGTGCGGGTGAGGGCGGTTCCGGCGATGCACGACGGCAGGCGCCTGCCGATGGGCCCGCATCGCTCCCCCGCGCTCGGCTTCATGGTCGAGGGGGAGGCCCGGACGTACTTCGCCGGTGACACGGGGCTCTTCGACGAGATGGCGCAGGCGGTCGGCCCGGTGGACGTGGCGCTGCTGCCGGTGGGCGGCTGGGGCCCGTATCTGGGCCACAGCCATCTGGACGCGGGCCAGGCGGCGCAGGCGCTGGCCCGGTTGGCCCCGCGGTCGGCCGTGCCGGTGCACTACGGCACGTACTGGCCGATCGGCATGGACGGGATCAGGCCGCACGAGTTCCACTCACCGGGTGACGAGTTCGTCCGCAAGGCGGCGCTGCTGGCGCCGGAGGTGTCCGTGCACCGGCTGTCCCACGGTGAGCATGTGCGGCCGGAGGCCGCCAGGTGATACAGCAGGTCGTGGGGCAGCTGCCCCCGGAGTCGACGCAGCAGGCGGTCGGCTATCCGTCCCTGTTCCTGCTGGTGGCGCTGGGTGCGCTGGTGCCGGTAGTGCCGACGGGTGCGCTGGTGAGTTCGGCCGCGGTGGTGGCGCTGCACCAGTCGTCGCCGTTCTCGCTGCTGATCGTCTTCGCGGTGGCCTCGGCCGCGGCGTTCCTCGGGGACATCTGCCTGTACTGGCTCGGTCAGCGCGGGGTGCGGTCCAAGAACGGTTCGAAGTGGCTGCGGACGATCCGCGACCGGGCCGCCCCGGAGCGGCTGGCGCAGGCCCGGCAGAAGCTGGACGAGCACGGTGCGGCGGTGCTGGTGCTGTCCAGGCTGGTGCCCGCGGGGCGGATTCCGGTGATGCTGGCCTGCCTGCTGGGCCGGATGCCACTGCGTCGGTTCGCCCGTGGCGATGTGCCTGCGTGTCTGGCGTGGGCGGCGACGTACCAGCTGATCGGCATTCTGGGCGGTTCGCTCTTCCCCGAGCCGTGGCAGGGAGTGGTCGCGGCGGTGGGTCTGACGCTGCTGATCAGCGGGGCGCCCGCAGTGTGGCGGAAGGCGCGGGCCCGGTTCAGCCACTGATCGTGCGGGGTGCCGGCTCCAGTACGCGCGAGGCACCGATCGGCAGGTCCCAGAGCAGTGCCCGGGGGTGTCCGGCCCGCTGCCAGGCGGTGCGCAGCCGGGTCAGCGGTTCGAGTACGGGTTCCGCGGAGAGCAGGAAGGTGGCCCAGTGCATCGGCGCCATCGCGCGGGCGCCGAGATCCTCGTAGGCCTGCATGGCCTGCTCGGGATCGGTGTGCACGTCACCGAGCCACCAGCGCGGTTCGTACGCCCCGATCGGCAGGAGGGTCAGGTCGATCCCGGGGTACCGGCTGCCGATCTCGCCGAACCAGTGCCCGTACCCGGTGTCCCCGGCGAAGTGGATCCGCTGTCCGCCGGGGCCGGGGGTGCCGATGATCCAGCCGCCCCACAGGGAGTGGCAGGTGTCGGTGAGGGTGCGCTTGGACCAGTGGTGGGCCGGTACGAAATCGAAGCGGACCCCGTCGAGCTCGGCCGATTCCCACCAGTCGAGTTCGGTGACGCAGGTGAAGCGGCGACGGCGGCACCAGCGGCCGAGCCCGGCGGGGACGAAGAGCGGGGTGTCCTTGGGCAGTCTGCGCAGGGTGGGGGCGTCGAGGTGGTCGTAGTGGTTGTGGCTGATGACGACGGCGTCCACGGGCGGCAGGTCCTCCCAGCGGACGCCGACCGGCGTGATCCTGGCCGGCGTCCCGAGGATGCGGCGGGACCAGACGGGGTCGGTGAGGACGGTCAGCCCGCCGGTGCGGATGATCCAGCTGGCGTGCCCGGCCCAGGTGAGGGACGTGCTGCCGGTGGGGACGGCCGGCAGGGGTTCGGGGGCGTAGGGGAGGCGGTGGATGTCGCGCAGTCCTTCCGCGTTGGGCCGCAGGGCGTGCTCACGGGCCAGCCGGGACATGCTCATGACACTCGGGAGCGGCGCGGTGAGCCGATCGGCGAAGCTCCTGGGCCAGACCCGGACCTCGCCGAGCGGGCGCGGTCCGACGATCCTGCCGCGAGACACGTGGGGCGGCTGCGTGGTCCCGGTGCGGGAGCGCTCGGTCTGTTCCGTCATCGAGAGACTCCCGTCTCGCAGTTTCTCATCGGAGTTCGTCGAGGGCCGTTCCGAAAATGCTCAGGGCTTCGGCCACATGCGGCAATTCCAGGGGCGCCACAGCGGTGAGAGACTCCATCTGCTGTTCCGGGGTCGACCCGAGCAGCGTCCCGGTGCCCAGCCGTACGCGCAGCGCCCCCAGTTCGTCGCCGAACCGGTGCCCGCCCGGTGTCGGAGCGCCGAGACGTTCCGTCAGGTACTCCTCCAGCTCCAGCGAGTCCGTGACGCCGCGGCCCGCCAGCCGGGATCTGAGCGGGCCGAGATCGGCGTAGAGATGCCGGCCCGCCTGTGGGGGCCTGGCCAGCGCGCCCGACGCCAGGACCGCGCGGTGGGCCGCGGCGGCGACCCGGGCCTGGAGCGCGGCGGCCCGGCGGACCCGGTCCGTCACGGCGTCCGGTTCGCGCAGCGCGTGGGCCGCGGCCATGGCGACCGGCCCCGCGACGAGCGCGCCGAGCGCGGTGAGGATGTCGAGCGTACGGGCGTGACGCACCGCCGCCCGTTCGGTGTCCGGGAACCGGGCGACCGCGACCGGCCAGGCCGACGGGGTCAGCGCACCGGCGAGATCGCAGACGACCGTGACATCGTCGGGGCACATCTCGGCCGGGCTGAGCAGGACCGTGTCGTGCGGCCGGTGCAGGGTGTCGCGCCAGGTCTCGTCGCTGATGACGTGCAGCCCCTCGGCGACCGCCGCCTCGCACGCCTCGCGCACCAGCTCCGGCGGGGCGACGGTGGCGGTCGGGTCGTCGACGACGGAGATCAGCAGCAGCCGGGGCCTGCCGCCCTCGGCGCGCACCCTTCGCACGGTCTCCAGGAGCGCGTACGGATCGGGTACGCCACCGCACTCGGCCGGGGTCGGCACATGGTAGGCGGGCCTGCCGAGCAGCCGGGCCTGCGGGATCCAGGTGGCCGGGCAGGGGCGCGGCATGAGCACGTCGCCGCCGTGCGCGGCGATCAGCGCGAGCAGCAGCGGCGAGGCGCCCGGGGCCGCGGCGACGTGCTCCGGGTCGCCGCGGAGTCCGCGCCGCTCCCAGTAGGCGGTCGCGGCCTCGCGCAAGGCCTCGCTGCCACCGGTCGGCTCGGGTTCGCTGCGGCCCGCTGCCGAGGCGAGCACTTCGGCGAGTTCGGGCAGCACGGGCAGACCGGGGTCCGGGGCGGGCGGCCCGTACCGGACGGGGCCCCGGTCCTCGCGTACGGAGCGCGCACCGCCCTCCGTACGTCCCGCCCGCTCGGTCCGCTGCCGCGCCATCCGGGCCTCCTTCGCCGCCGCCCCGTCGCCCTGTCGCGTCGTCTCGCACTCAGGGCCCTTTATACGAGGGTTCGACCGACCGCGCCCGCCGACGGAGCGGCGGGCGCGGCGGTGACCGGCAGGTGAGGCGGGATCAGCCGCCGAAGGCAGCCTGGGGCATTCCGCGCCCCGCGTCCGGCAGCACCAGCAGCGATCCGGACAGCGGGTGCGGGGCGGCGAGCCCCGTGCGGGCCGTCGAGATGTAGAGGTCGCTCAGGTCGCTGCCGCCGAAGGCGCAGGCGGTCGGGCGCCGTACCGGCAGTGCGACGATCCGGTCCAGGGCGCCGTCGGCCGTGTACCGGCGCACCGCCGCACCGTCCCACAGGGCGACCCAGACGGCACCTCCGGCGTCGACCGTCAGCCCGTCGGGGAATCCCGCGCCGTCCTCGACGGTGGCGAACGGGCGCCGGTTCACGACGTGTTCGCCGTCGAAGTCGAAGACGTCGATCCGGCGCGTGGGTGTGTCGATGAAGTACATCAGCCGGCCGTCCGGGCTCCACCCGATGCCGTTGGAGCATGCCACGGCGGGCAGCACGGGGGTCACCGCACCGTCACCCGCGACGCGGGTGAGGCTGCCCCCGTCGGCGGCTCCGTCGTAGCGCATGGTGCCCGCCCACAGTGCCCCGTCCGGCGCGACCGCCGCGTCGTTGCCGCGCCGGCCCGGCTCCGGGTCGTGGACCAGCCAGCGGAAGGCGCCGTCCGGGTCGTACAGGCCGATGCCGTCGCGCAGATTGACCACGAGTCCGCCGCCGGCGCGCGGCTTGGCCGCCCCGACGTGCTGTTCGGTCGCCATCACCGTGCGGCGGCCGCTCACCGGGTCGTAGGTGTGCACGCGCGCGGAGACGATGTCGACCCAGATCAGCCGGCCGGTGACCGGGTCCCAGGTCGGGCCCTCGCCGAGCTCGGCCTGCTCATGTACGGCCACGTCCAGATACGGTGCGTTCACTTCTGCCTCTCGTGACCGGAATATCGAACCCACACTAATCGCGTGGCATTTGGCCCGACAACGCCACCCGGCCGCGGGTGACCTCAGGCCCGGCGGCCGAGCAGTGCGAGCAGCCGCGTCTGCGGGTCGGTGTCCGCCGCGGTGTCGAGGGGTGCGGCGAACAGGCCGCTCTGCGAGAGGTCCTTCGCGTACGGTCCGACCTCACGGCGCGCGAACTCGACCAGCCGGGCGGGCAGCCGCTCGTCGGCACCGATCGCCCGGGACAGGTCCCAGGCGTGGACCACGGCGTCGGCCACCATCTGCGCGCAGTAGGCGTCGGCGGCGCTGTCCCCGTACGAGAGGTTCACCGTCCGCTCCAGGGCGCCCGGCGCCTCGAACGCCCTGCGCGCCCCGTCCGCCGCCCGGTCCCAGGCGGTCACGGGGTCGTCGCCCAGCACAT
This sequence comes from Streptomyces sp. NBC_01363, assembly GCF_026340595.1. GTDB lineage: Bacteria > Actinomycetota > Actinomycetes > Streptomycetales > Streptomycetaceae > Streptomyces. The sequence goes on along the minus strand of NZ_JAPEPF010000002.1, from coordinate 1,470,564 downwards.
CGCCGTCGAAGGCGTCACCGACATCGGTGACGGTGCGGCCCCCGGTGACCAGCGGCACCACCCAGAGCTGTTCGGAGGTGAGATGGGCGACCAGCTCACGGACCGTCCACTCGGTGCACGGAGTCGGTGCGGACCACTGGTCCTCGCGCACCGCGTGCACCCGGTCGGTGAAGAGCCGGAGCGCCTCGCCGTGGCGGTCGAGGAGTTCACTTGCGGAGACAGATGCCATGCGTTCACTCTCCCCGGCCCGGCACCGGAACGCGAACGCAACTCGTCCATATAGCAAGACGCATATCTCATCATTCGACACTGCGGCGTACGGTGACCGTACCGATCAGCGCTTCGCGGCTCGCGTCTCCGTCGCATCCCGAGACGTTTCCGGCCGCGTTCCGAGAAAGGATGCATGGCCATGCCGAAGGAGACCGCCGTCTACACCCACGGCCACCACGAGGCGGTGCTGCGCTCGCACCGGTGGCGCACCGCCGCCAATTCCGCGGCCTATCTGATCGACGAGCTCCGCCCCGGCCTGACCGTGCTGGACGTCGGTTGCGGCCCCGGCACCATCACCGCGGACCTGGCCGCGCTGGTCGCTCCCGGCCGGGTGACCGCCGTCGACACCACCGAGGAGATCCTGTCCAAGGCGGCGGGCGTCGCGGCCGAACGCGGGCTGGACAACGTCGAGTTCACCACCGCCGACGTGCACGCCCTGGACTTTCCCGACGACTCCTTCGATGTCGTCCATGCCCACCAGTTGCTCCAGCACGTGGGCGACCCGGTGCAGGCACTGCGCGAGATGCGGCGCGTCTGCCGCCCCGGCGGCATCGTCGCGGCCCGCGACAGCGACTACGCGGCGATGGCCTGGTACCCGGAGGTTCCCGGCCTGGACGACTGGCTGGACCTGTACCGCCGGGTCGCCCGAGCCAACGGCGGCGAGCCGGACGCGGGCCGCCGGCTGCTCTCCTGGGCCCGCCGGGCCGGCTTCACCGACATCACCCCGACCGCCGCCAACTGGTGCTTCGCCACCCCGGAGAGCAGGGCCTGGTGGAGTGGCATGTGGGCGGACCGCACGATCGGCCCGGCGTACGCGGAGATGGCCGCCGCCGGCGGCCGTGCCGGCGCCGAGGACCTGGCGGGGATCGCCGCCGCGTGGCGCGAGTGGGGCACGCGGGACGACGCCTGGTTCATGGTCCCGCACGGCGAGGTGCTCTGCCGGGCCTGAGCCCGCGGCGGACTCCGCGGCCCTCCGGGCGGCCGTGACCGCGGGCTCCGCCGCGCCCCTCCCCGAATCGATCACCTGCCGATGTGCCGCCAACTACCCTTGTGCGCATGGACATTCTGGGAACCACGCTCCGTATCTGCGTCGACGACCTGGAGGCCGCGGTGGCCTTCTACGAGGACCTCACGGGCAGCTCGGCGCTCCGCTTCGAGCGCGGCGGGGTCTCGGTCGCCGCGATCAGCTGCTTCCTCCTGATGAGCGGTCCGGAGGCGGAGCTGGAGATCCTGCGCAAGGTGACGGCGACGATCGCGGTCAAGGACGTCGACAACGCGCACGCCGCCCTCGCCCGCGTCGGTGCCCGGATCCTCGCCGGGCCGGTACCGACGCCGGTCGGCCGCAACCTGATCGCCGTGCACCCGGACGGTTCGGTCTTCGAGTACGTCGACCGGACCCTGCCGTCCGGACCGGGCCGCTGAGAGCGGACCCGGACCGGCGCGGGCAAGGGCGGCCGGGGCGGACAGGCCCCCTCAACTCTTGGGGCGCATCCGGTAGTTGTACGCACCGGGCAGCGGCTCGTCCGTGAGCAGGGCCCATACCTCGTCCAGGATCTCCGCGCCCTCGCGCAGATCCTCGACCTCGAAGCCCTCGTCGAAGACGGTCCGGGCGGCGGTCAGGTCGCCCTCGGCGATCAGCAGCCGTGCCTCCAGCAGGCGGAACCGGCCGCGCTGCCGGACCGCCGGAGGCAGGGCGGCCCATACGGCCCGGACCGCTGCCGGGCGCCCGGCCGTCAGCAGCGCCTCCATCGCCTCCCGGCCCAGCGCCGCCGTGGCAGCCGCCCAGGCCTCGCCGTCGTCGCGGCGTTCCGCGCACAGGTCGTCGAACGCCTCGCCGTAGAGGTCCGCGGCCCGGTCCCGCTGGCGGCCCTCCTCGGCGGCGACGGCGAGGCACCGCAGCAACGGCCAGCGCGAGGGGGCGAGTGCCAGTCCGCGCTCCCAGCTGCGGACCGCCTGGGCGCGGTCACCGGCGTGCCACTGGGCGACGCCCAGGTGGTACTCGGTGAGGGGTTCGGCGGGAGCCGTCTCCAGCATGTCGCGCCAGTGCGGGGAGACCAGGGAGGGGCCGGGCGGGGCCGCCCCGTTCGGCTCGGGAAAGGTGCCCTGGTCCAGCAACTCCAGCCAGGGCCACTGCTGTTCGCCGAGGGTGGCGTCGGCGAACGGTGTGCCGGGAAGCTCGTACTTGCCCCGCCGGACCTCCAGCGCGCCCCAGCCCGAGCCGGTGGCGAGCGACTCGCCGGGTTCGGTGTCGGCGCAGGGGCGCCAGGCGGCGTAGGCGGCCTCGACGTCGGTGCGCGACAGCGCCTCGGCGAGCCGCTGTTCGGTCTCGGCGCGGGCCGCCGCCCAGTCCTCGCCGTGCACGGCGAGCGGGTCCGCGGACAGCGGCCCGTACGACTCCAGCCAGCTGAACTCGGCACCCGGTTCGAGGGGGACGTGCTCCAGCTGGGTGCGGGCCAGTCCTGCCTGGATCTCGGCGTATCCGACGGTGCCGGGCTCGGTGAGCCACTCCTGCCAGCGCCGCCCGCCCGCGCCACTGCCCCAGAGGAACAGCTTGCGGCCGCGCAGCAGGTCGGTCGACGTCTGGACGAGCCCGTGGCCGTCCTGGTCGAGCGAGGCTATCCAGCGGCGGGCGCCGTCGGGCACCTCGTAGAAGTAGTCGGCGGGGAAGTCGCCGCGCAGCGGGTACGTACGGTCGACGGAGCCGGCCACGGGGACCGGGACCCGGGTCAGGGTCCGTTGGTACCCGAAGTGCCATGCCTCGTCGGCGGGGGCCAGGACGCGGGTGCGTTCGCCTTCGGGCACGGCGATGTTGGACCACCAGTACACGGGTGCGGTGTGCTCGTGGGGGTTGCGGATCCGCACGCCGACGTGCAGGAAGTCGGAGTCCTCGGGCAGCCATAGATCCACCTGGAACGGCAGGTCGCGCAGCCGCTCCCACTCCCAGAGGCGGACCATCTCGCCCCCGTCGGGCGCGGGTACGCGCGCCGCGTGGAGCGGGGCGCAGGACAGCGTGGTGTGGCCCGTGGCGCCGATGTTCCACTCGATGCCGCCGGAGAACCAGGCGCCGTTGAGCGCGAAGTCCGCGGGCTGGAGCACGGGGTTGGTGTAGAGCAGTTCGCGGCCGGTCGGCTTGTGGTGGAGGGAGTGGATGCGGCCGCCGAGTCCGGGCAGGACGGTGGCCCGCAGCCGGTCGTTCTCGATGACGATCGCGTCGAGTCCGGTGGGGGTGCGCTCACGCCGGTACCCGTCGAGGATCCGCACCGGCAGCACGGTGGCCAGTGGCCGATAGCCGATCTGGCGTGCCATGTCACGTGGCAGTGCGGCCCGGTCGCGTTCGTCGACCACATGCATCTCGTCGAGCGGCCGCAGCGCGGGCAGCGGATTCTCCGGGCCCAGTGGTGCGGCAGGCAGAGTCAGTACAGCGCGTCGTACGGTCGTGGCCAAGGCAACCTCACTCCCTCGCACGGGCCGCCGCAGGTCCGGGCGCCCCCGATGACCATGGAACACGCTGGACAACGCCCCGGCCAGGGGCATTGCCGCCAGACTTCGGCAAAGACCACGGGGACGGCCCGCGGCCCGCCTCAGGTGCCGCCCGATAATTCGGATGCGCCCCGCCCGTACCGCCGTAATCCTGGCCCCGACGGTTCAGGAGCAGTGGCCGATGCGGCACACACGTACGGAACGCGGAGCGGGACACGATGAGCACGCAGCACACCTACCGAGTGATCGTGCGCGGCACCTGGGACGGCCTGACGGACGGGGCCCGCGACCGGCTGCTGTCCGAAGTGGACGCACACGGCCTGAGCGCGATGCAGTTCACCGAGGAGGGCTCGCTCGCGTACGACCGTGTGCTCAAGCACTTCAGCTTCCGGTACGAGGTCGTCTCCGACGCGGACGACGGCGAGGAGATGGCGGCCGCCATCGCCGAGGACCGCGCGGAGACCTACCTGAACGAACAGGGCTACGGCCATGGCGCGCTGCGGTCCACGGTGACCGACATGGACACGATGAAGATCAACCACAAGGGCCGGCGCGGCTCGGGGGCGGCGTAGCGGGTGTGACGCGGTGAGCGCCTCTCGACGTGGCGGAAACAGCCTGGCCGGAATGGACCGTCACACGGCGCGAACGCCTGCCGTTCACTGGGTGGAAGTGGTACGGCGGACGAGAGGTGCTCACAGTGCGGCGACCCCTGAGGTGCCTGTTACTCATGGCCGGAACCGGCCTCGCGGCCCTCGCGGTGGCGGCCGTGCACAACCTCACCGCCCCGCCGCTCGCCGTCGTCGTGTACGCCGATGTCGTCACCGGTCTGTGCTGGCTCGTCGCCGCCTTCCTGCTCCTTCGCGGCCACCGGTCCCCGGATTCGCCCGGCGACAACGCCCCTGGTCCCCGCCACCACCGCGCCGTACGGTTTTCCACCGACGGTGAGCCGGTCGCCCGTTCCCACTGGAACAGCCGCCACCGCTACTGATCCGGCCAAACTCCCGGTACACCGAGGTTCATCGGTCCGCGCTCTGTGACCATGACCGACGACCACCCCTGCCGAGGAGCGCAGTGTGACCAAGGTGACCAAGCCCCACGTGAGTTCGGCCGTCATGACTCACCCCGTACGCCTCGCTCAGGCCCAGGACCTCGCCGACCGGCTGCGGCTCGACGGCCTCGCCCTCGACCCTGCCCCGGAGGGACCTCCCTCCGCTCTGCGCACCGCCCTCGTCGCCTGGTCGGCTGCAGGCCCGGAGGCCAGCCACCACCTCGTCGTCCAGGACGACGTCGACGCCCCCGCCGAGCTCCTGGAGATCGTCACCCGGGCCGCCACCCGGTTCCCCGACGAGGCACTGGTCTTCTACACCAACTGGCACGCGCGCAACGGTGCCGCCGCCCGCCTCGCCGCCCTCGCCGGTGCCTCCTGGGTACGGGCCGTCCCCGACGAGTTCACGCCGTCCCTCGCCGTCTGCCTGCCGGCGAAGAGCGCCGCCGCCTTCCGCGCGTACGCCCGTGACAGCGCCGAACGCCATGACGACGAACTGCTCTCCGTCTTCTTCCGGGGACACGGCCGGATGAGCCTGCTCGCCGTACCGAACATCGTCGAGCACATCGGGACGACCAGCATCAACGACCATGCAGCCCAGGGCATCCGTCTCGCCGTCTGCCCCACCTCCGCCGCAGACGCCGCACCCCTGCTGGACCGGGGCCACGTACTGGAGGAGCCGGGCTGGATCCCGTACATGCGGTACGGCGAGGGCTACATCCGGCTCGTCGGACAGGAGCACGGCGCCGACGGCGGGCGCGGCCACCACCGCTGGCGGGCCGCCCTGCCCGCGACCGGCCTCACGGAGGACACGGTCCGCGCCGCACGGGCCGTGCATCTGCCGGAGGACCTCGCGGCCGAGGTGGCCCGGACCTTCGGCCGCGCGTTCGCGAAGGAGCTGTGGACCCACTGCCTGCTGCTCGGACGGCAGGCGGCGCACGCCTCCCGCGGTCTGGGACCGCTGCCGGGCAGCGTGCCTGCGGACGCACTCGACCGGTTGCGGCACTCCGCCGTCGCCACCGCCGGACCCGCCGGACTCCCGCCCGAACGCCGCCCCGAGGCGGGCCCGGACGAGATCCGTGCGATGGCCGAGTTCGCGTGGACCGCTGTCCACGCGGGAGAAGCTCTCGCCTAACCGGCTCGTCGGCCCCCGGTCCGGTGCGTGATCCACACTCCGGGCTCCCAGTACGCGGCCAGGTCCCGCGCCCGGTCGACACGGAGCGGCGCGAGGCCGCCGGGGAAGACGTACTCCCCGTCCTCCGGGAAGGCGAGGCCCGTCCAGCTCTCCCACTCGGCGACCGTCCCCGTGATCCGGGAGGAGCGCCCGGACGCCGCCGCGAGGGTGCCACCCGCACCTACCTGGGTCCGGATCCATGGGTCGAACGGGCTCCCGTCGTCCCTGGTCCACGCCGCGTACCGCTCGATCGGTACCAGCGGATACCGCTCCTTCCAGGTGGGACGCACCGGTACCAGGACCGTCGCGAGACCGGCGCGCCGTGCCGTGTCCGACATCGCGTCGAGCAGCACCTTGGACAGCCCCCGGCCCTGATGGTCCTCGGCGACCTCGATGCCCAGCGCGCACAGCGCGTCCGGGGCGCGCCCGGCGTCGCGGTCCGCGAAGGCCCGCGCGATCGAGTCGTCCAGGCCCGGACCGAGGTCCGCCGCGGTGCCGTCCCAGGTGCGGGGCAGCGAGCGGCCGGCGCCGGCGATCGTGTCGTGCTCGTCGTCGTACAGGACGAACTGGAACTCCGGGAAGTCGTCGAACAGCCGGTTCCAGTAGTCGCCGTTGATGTCTCCGTGCAGGTTGTACTCGGGGACCACGCCGGCGAACCGCTCGGGGATGCGGTCCCACAGCTCGGGCCGTTCCGAGTGACGAACCAGTTCCAGGGCCATGAAACCTCCTTACCGGGTGGGGACCTCGACGTCCCAGACGACGACGATCGGGAGACCGTCCCAGGCGGCACGGGCCGCGTCCGCGATGAACTCCTCGTAACCGCCGGGCGCGAGACGCCCGTTGAACAACGGCTCGTGGCAGCCGCGCACCCGCAGCCCCGCCCGTCCGAACGCCTCCAGGTAGCGGCCGGGCAGATGGACGTGGTTGCGGACGAAGGCGAGTTCCTCGGAACCGTGCACGAAGAGACACTGTCCCTGGAGCGCGATCACGAACGGGTGCATGTCCGAGACGACGATCCGCCCGCCCGGCCGGACCACCCGGGCCAGCTCCGCCACGGCGGGGGCGAGGTCCGGAAGGTGTGTCATGGCCAGCGAGCAGACGGCGAGATCGACGGAGTCGTCGTCGAGCGGCAGACGTTCCAGGTGCCCCAGGCGGTACTCGGCCTCCGGGGCGTGCTCGCGGGCCTTCGCGATCATCTGCGGCGACTGGTCGACGCCGATCACGCGGTGCCCCCGAGCAGTCAGCTCCCGGGTCTGCCGGCCGGTGCCGCAGGCGGCGTCGAGCGCCGCTCCGGGCGCGAGACCGTCCAGGATCGTGCGGACGACCGGTTCCTCCACCTCGATGTACGAGCTGGGCAGCGAGTCGTACACCGCCGACCAGGACGCGTAGCCGGCCGCCGCGTCGAGTTCGCTGACCAGGGCCCCGCCGTCCGGAAGCTTCTCCTCGTCGCGGGCGAAGCGGCGTATGTCGGCCACCCGCTCCCGGAGGAACGACTCGTCACCGTCCACGGCGTGGCGCAGCAGCGCGAGCCCCTCGATCCCCAGCACCAGTTCCCGTACACGGAATTCACCGCGGAATTCATCGCTCATGCGAGCCCCTCACCGATCGACGGACGGCCCGTGCCTTTTCCGGATTCCCCCTACCCGGGAGAAGGGACAGAGATTCTCACCCCACCCACCGTGTCCGAAAACAGAGGATGGAATGGCCGGTTGACGGCACCGTTGTCGTCCGCACGGCGGCTGCCTAGCATGAGCGGCATGATTGAGGGATATCTCGGGCGTGAAAGCGTCACCGTCGGCGGGGAAGTGACACTCCATATCTCCACCGACGCCCCCCGGTTTCATCTTCGTTTCTACCGGCTCGGCAGGGAACTCATACCCGTCGGGGAATCCAAGGATTATCCGGGCACCCAGCACACCCCGCCCGGCCATCCCCGCGGATTACCCGGGCGCGCTTCGCCCGCCGACGACTGGAATTGGCCGCCGCTCACCCTTCCCGTACCGGAGGACTGGCAGCCGGGAATCCATCTGGTCGAATTCGTCGAATGCGGCCCGGACCGCCCCGGGAATCCTCCCCTCCTCGGCGCGGAGCAGCTCGAAGGGCATGGCCGGGAGTTCTTCGTCGTACGCCCCCGCGTCCCCGGCAGCCGCTCCCGCATCCTCTACAAGAAGTCCACCTTCACCCGGCACGCCTACAACCGCTCCGACCGGCCCGGCCTGGAACGTGCCGTCAGCCTCTACGACCACCCCGTCCACCGGGCCGACGACGACGGTGAACCCCGAGGTCACAAGGTCAGCCTCCACCGCCCCGGGGGCGTTGTCGACCTCGCGTACTGGGATGCGCCCTTCATCGCCTGGCTGGAACGCCACGGCTACCCCGTCGAGTACTGCACCGACCTCGATCTGCACGAGGACGCCGGTCTGCTCTCCTCGTACGACCTCCTCCTCAGCGTCGGCCACGACGAATACTGGAGCGCGGCGATGCGCACCCACGCGGAGCGATTCGTCCGCGACGGCGGGAACATCGCCTTTCTCAGTGCCAACACCTGCTGGTGGCGGGTGCACCCGACGGACGAGAACACCGCTTTCGTCTCCGACACCGATCATCACGTCGGCGAGGAATATCCTCATCTGCCCGCCACCGACCAGTGGTGGGCGCCCGTGCCCGACGGGGTCGGCAGGCCGGAGAACACGCTGACCGGAGTGAGTTTCCGAAACGGTGGAATGTGGCCCGCCACTGAATGGCCCGGTGACCGCCCCCGCTTCGGATACACCGTGCAGCACGCGGATCACTGGGTCTACGAAGGCACCGGAATGCGCGACGGATCCGACGGGGGAACCCCGGACCGGCTGGGAGCCGGTACACCTCTCATCGGATACGAATGCGACGGCGCCGCGTTCTCCTACGACACGGACGGAATCGCCCGCGCGACCGGAGAGGACGGAACTCCGGACTCCTTCCTCATTCTCGGAATTCACATCCTCGAACCGGTGCACGAGGATTTCCATCACTTCAAGTGGGGACACTGGAACGGCCCCGTGCGCGAACCGACCATCAGCAGCCCCCGCGCCGCCACCATGGGCCTCTACACCGCCGGCGGCACCGTCTTCACCGCGGGCACCACGGACTGGCCCGTGGTCTGCGGACACGAACAGGACCCGGCCGTCGTCCGCGTCACCCGGAACGTCCTCGACCGTCTCCGCCACCGGAGTCCGCTGCCGGGATGAGCTCGTGCAGACCGGTGATCCGCGCCGCCCCCTCCGGCAGGGGCGGCGCGACACCTTCCACCGCCCGGTGGGGCCGCCACAGGTGCACCGCCCGCATCCCCGCCGCCAGCGGACCGAGCACGTCGGGCACCCACATGTCCCCGACGAACAGCACCCGGTCCGCCGGCAGCGCGCAACGCTCCACCAGCGTGCGGTAGATCAGCGGATGCGGCTTGCGGGCCCCCGCCCGCGCGGAGCCCACCACCACGTCCACGGCCCCGCCGATCCCCACCGCCGCGACGCACTCCTCCAGATTCCAGAACCAGTTGGAGCACACCCCGATCAGCAGACCCCGTTCCCGCAGCTCCGCGAGCACCCCGGGCACGTCCGGGTACAGGTCGAGCCGGACCGCCTTCATCGCCCGGTCGAGCTCGGCGACCAGACCGCCGAGCTCGACCTCCGGCACACCGCAGGCCCGCGCACGGCGCCGCAGCCGGTCGCGCTCCCACGTCACGTACGCCGTCTCGTCGACCGAGTGCGTCGCGTGCTCCTCGCCCTCGCCGGGGCCCACCGCCCACTGGTCGCCCCAGAGTGCGCCCTGGGCCGCCAGGCCCCGGCGGGCGAAGATGCCGCGGTGGTCCGGCGGCAGCGGCTCCACCATCCGTACGAGCGTCCCGTAGAAGTCGAGGACGACCGCGCCGATCTTGTCCGTCACCACCACGGGATTCGCCTAGAACCGGCCGTACCGGTGCGGGAAGTAGTCCTCCAGGGTGCCGTCCCGCTCGATGTCGACGGTCGCGCAGTGCAGCCCGCCGCCGAACGGCCCGACGGCCCGGAACGGCACCGGCACGATCTCGAACCCGTACGAGGACAGCTGCTCGGCGAGCCGCACCTCCTTCTCCTCCACGCACAGTGTGTTCTCGTCGAGGTTCAGCATGTTCCCGGCGAGCCACGGACTGCAGAAGGACAGCTTCGGCGGATGATCCCAGCTGGCCGGCTGCACGGCCTCCACGATCTCCCAGTCGTTGAGCTTGAAGAACTCCATCAACTCGGCGTCCGCGAGCCGCTCCCCGCAGTGCAGCACGAGGCCCGGCCGCAGCGGCACCCAGGTCGCGTCGATGTGCAGCGGATGCGTGTTGGTCGAGGTCACCGCGTGCACCCGGTGGTCGGGGAAGTGGCGGCGCAGCCACTCGTAGCCGCTCCTGTTGGTGACGAACGACAGCTGCACGAAGAGGTCCTTGCCGAACCGTGCCACGTCCGCGGCGTCGAAGAGCGGCTCCGCCTCGGTGAGCACCAGGTCGTAGTCGCGGACCCGGGCCAGCTGCTCCTCGGTCGGCAGGTCGTTGTACGTGTCCCAGAACCCGGTCTTGTAGGAGGCGTCGGTGAGCCGCGGCTTGGGCGCGGCCTCCCAGCGCATCCGGTCGTCGGCATCGAACAGGCCCTGGAGCACCGGCCGGTAGCACAGGTACTCGAACCAGCGGCTGCGGTACGACATGGTCGCTTCGAGGACCTCGTTGCCGACCGTGAGCAGCAGGTCCCGGGGCGGCATGCAGCCGAACATCGAGTCGTGCGTCCACTCCGGCGTGGACACCTCCCGGGCGAAGTCGATCGGAGTGGGACGGTCCACCCGGATGCCGCGCCGCCGCAGCATGTCCGCGAAGTCGTCGAGCTGCTGCTCTGCCTCGGCCACCATGTCCGCCGGCATGGGTCCGTACGTCCCCAGCGGGAAGCCGTCGTCGGGGTAGTCGCGGCGCACCGCGTGCTCGGGGGCCTGCACCACGGTGCCCTCCGCGCGGCCGACGATCACGTGCCGCAGGGGGTCCCAGCCGTTCCAGGCGTTGACCCGCACGGGGCGCTCGGAGCCGACGGGGGTGGAGGTGTCGGACGCGGTGGTCCTCTGCTCGGTCACGTACAAGCCCTTCGATCGGGGTCGTGGAGTGCCGCAGGGGCCAAAACTGCGGGCACCATGCCATCACCGTCAAGAGCCACTCGGCTACCCATCGTGTCATTCGCGTCAGCGTGGCTTGAAGCACGGCTCCCGTCCCTAGGTCACCGCACGGCATCAGCCCAGCGCAGCGCGGGAACGCTGGGCCCTTCGCGGGAAGCACACCGCTGTCTTCCGGCCGAAACTCCGTGTCGCGGCGGGGAGCCTCGGTCCACGGGGTAGTGAGAAGACCGTCGCCGAAGTCCTGTACGTCGAAGTCCTGTACGCCTCGATGAATCCCGCACGGAGGAATCCATGACACTGCGCCCGCCCCGCCGATCCGCGGTCCTGGGAGCCCTGCTGCTGTTCGCGGTGACGGGCTGCAGCTCGGGGGAGGGTGACGCGCCGGGCGGACGGGCGGGCGGCGACGGTCTGACGGTGTGGCTGACGGTGGACGCCCGCGAGAGCTGGCCGGAGATGGTCGCCTCCGCCAACGCCCGGTTCGCGAAGAAGCACCCGGGTGTGAAGGTCGACGTCCAGTACCAGCAGTGGACGACGAAGAACCAGAAACTGGACGCCGTCCTCGCGGGCCGGAACGTGCCCGACGTGGTCGAGATGGGCAACAGCGAGACCACCAACTACATCGTCAACGAAGCCTTCGCACCGCTGGACCCGAAGACCTTCGAGCGATCCGGGCAATGGCTGCCCGCTCTCGCCGACGCCTGTCGCCTCGACAACCGGACGTACTGCGTGCCGTACTACGCGGGAGCGCGCGTCGGCGTCTACCGCACCGACTACTTCAAGAGCACCGGGATCACCCACGCCCCGCGCACCTATCCCGAGCTGATCTCCGACCTCGACCGGCTCAAGGCGAAGTACGGTGCCGAGGACCCCGGCTTCTCGGCTTTCTACATGCCCGGCCGCTACTGGTCCGCCGCCATGGGCTTCGTCAAGGACGCGGGCGGTGAGATGGCGGTGGAGAAGGGCGGCCGCTGGCAGGGCGCCCTCTCCTCGCCGAAGTCCGTCGCCGGGCTCACCACCTGGAAGAAGCTCCTGGACGACTACTACGTCGGCGACCGGGCGAAGGACAACGGCGACCAGCCGGCCGTCGTCGGGCAGGGCAAGGTCGGCGTCTTCTACGGCAACACCTGGGAGGCGCAGGCCGCCGCCGACGCCCGCTCCGGCGGCGACCCACGTCTCAAGGGCAAGTTCGCCACCTTCGCCTTCCCCGGCCCCTCCGGGAAGCTGCTCCCGCCGTTCCTCGGGGGCTCCACCCTGGCCGTGCCCGCCAAGTCGCGCAACCAGGAGCTGGCCGCCGACTGGATCCGCGTGTTCACCGACGGCGAGTCGCAACGGAAGCTGATCGCCGCCAACACCCTCCCGAACAACACCGTGCAGCTCGCCGACGTCGCCGCCGGAGGAATCAACGGTCCGGCCGCCCAGGCCGCCGCGCGCGGCTGGGTCACCCCGCTCGCCCCCGGCTGGACCTCGGTGGAGAAGTCCAACGTCCTGCCCGAGATGCTGGAGCGCATCGCCACCGGAAAGGCGTCCGTGCGGGACGCCGCACGCGAGGCGGACCGCAGGATCGACGCGGTGATCAATGAGCGCTGATCCGGCCGGGCGGAGGCCGCGCCCCCATCTGCCCTACCTGCTGATCGCCCCGTCCTTCCTCGCCCTCCTCGTGGTCCTCGGCTACCCGCTGGTCGACATGGTGACCCTGGCCTTCCAGGACATGACCCGCAAGGAGCTGTTCAGCGGCACGGCGCCGCCCTGGGCCGGTCTCGGACAGTTCCGGACGATCCTCGACGACGGGTTCTTCTGGACGGTGGTGGCCCGCACGGCCCTGTTCACCGTCGTCTGCGTCGCCCTCACCATGGCGCTCGGTCTGCTCATCGCGCTGCTGATGCGGCGGACGTCGCCATGGGTACGGGCGGTCCTCGCCGGTGTGCTCGTCGCGGTGTGGGCGATGCCGGTGATGGTCGCCGCGGCCATCTTCCGCTGGCTCTTCGACGCGGACTACGGGCTCGTCAACTGGCTCCTGTCGACGCTGCCCGGCATCGACCTCGCCCGGCACAACTGGTTCACCGACCCCTGGCAGGGCTTCGCCGTGATCACCGCGGTCGTCGTCTGGGGCGCGCTGCCGTTCGCCGCCGTCAGCCTGCACGCGGCGCTCACCCAGATCCCGCCGGAACTGGAGGAGGCCGCCCTCATCGACGGCGCCCGCCCGTCCCAGCTCTTCCGGTACGTCACCTTCCCCGCGATCAAACCCCTCTTCGTGATGGTCACCACCCTGATGGCGATCTGGGACTTCGGCGTCTTCAACCAGATCTGGCTGATGCGCGGCGGTCAGCCGGAGCGCGAGTACTACCTGCTCGGCGTCTACTCCTTCATCGAGTCGTTCGCCGTCAACCGCTACAGCACCGGGGCCGCGATCGCCCTGGTCACCGTCGTCCTGCTGCTCGCCGGTGCCATCGTGTACCTGCGGCAGATGCTGAGGCTGGGTGAGGCCGAATGAGAGCGGCACGGAAGGGGCAGAGGTCGGCGGCCGTGCGGCGGCCCCGACGCCGTTACGATCTCCTGGGCCTTCTCGTGGCCGCCACCCTGGGCTTCCCCGTCTACTGGATGGTCCTCACCGCGTTCCGGCCCGCGACCGAGATCCTCAGCCTGCCGCCCGAGTTCTGGCCGAGCAATCCCACTCTCGGCAACTTCGCCCGTGCGATGCGCACGGAGACCTTCTGGGCCAACGTCCGCTCCAGCGCCGTCATCGGCCTCGGCACCGTCCTCGTCTCCCTCCTGGTCGGCACCCTCGCCGCGTTCGCCCTCGCCCGCTTCCGCTTCGCCGGTCGCAAGGCGTTCGTCGTCGTGATCCTCACCGTCCAGATGATCCCGCTCGCCGCCCTCATCATCCCCGTCTACCTGCTGCTCAACGAGGCCGGTCTCACCGACAGCCTCGGCGGCGTGATCCTCGTCTACCTCGTCTTCACGCTGCCGTTCACCGTGTGGATGCTGCACGGCTTCATCGCCGCGATCCCGGCGGAGCTGGAGGAAGCGGCGATGGTCGACGGCTGCGGCCGGTTCGGAGCCTTCGTCCGCATCGTCCTGCCGCTGCTCGCCCCCGGACTGGTCGCCACCTCCGTCTTCGCGATGGTGCAGGCGTGGAACGAGTACGTCCTCGTCTACGTCCTGCTGTCCACCCCGGAGAAGCAGACCCTGAGCATCTGGCTGGTCTCCTTCCAGACCAGCTTCGGCACCGACTACGGCGGGCTGATGGCGGGCGCCACGCTCACCGCACTGCCCGTCGTCGTCTTCTTCCTGGCCGTCCAGCGCAAGATCGCCGCGGGGCTGGCCACCGGAGCGGTCAAGGGCTGAGCGACGCCCGACCGGAACCGGTACGCCCCGCCGCCGACACCCCGTACACCCCACAGAGGAGAACCCTGTGACGCACGACCGTCTCGACCTCGTCTCCAAGCTGTACCAGCCCGCGGGCTGGCCCCGGATCCTCCAGGCCGCCGCCGGCGAACCCTCCTCCGCCCCGCTCGTCGTGGACCTCGACCCGACCACGTTCTGCGACCTGGCCTGCCCCGAGTGCATCAGCGGAAAGCTCCTCAACCAGGGCCGGTTCACCCCGGAACGGCTCGCCGCCCTCGCCGAGGAACTCGTCGCCATGTCCGTACGGGCGGTGGTTCTCATAGGCGGCGGGGAACCCCTCGCCCATCGCGGCACCCGCAAGGTCTTACGCATCCTCGGCGAAGCGGGCCTGGCCGTCGGAGTCGTCACCAACGGCACGATGATCCGGCAGAACCTCGCCGAGCTCGCCCGGTACGCCACCTGGGTCCGGGTCTCCGTCGACGCCGGCACCGCCGGGACGTACGGCCTGTTCCGGCCCGACCGCAAGGGCCGCAGCGTCTTCGACAAGGTGATCGAGAACATGCGGCTGCTCGCCGCCGAGAAGACCGGCGCCCTCGGATACTCCTTCCTGGTGATGTCGCGTCAGGAACCGGGCGGGCCGACCGTGACCAACCACCACGAGGTGCTGCGCGCCGCCGAACTCGCCCATGACATCGGCTGCGACTACTTCGAGACCAAGGCCATGTTCGACGACGACCACCACATCGTGCAGGTCCCCGGCGAGATGCTGCAGTCCGTCGACCGTCAGCTCGCCGAGGCCGCCCGGCTGGAGAGCGAGAGCTTCCAGCTCGTCAACTCCTCCACCCTCACCTCGCTGCGCGGCCACGTCGGTGCCGTCCAGCCCAAGAAGTACGACCGCTGCCGGGTCGCCGAACTCCGCACGCTGATCGCCCCGTCCGGGGTGTACGTGTGCTCCTACCACCGGGGCAACCCGCTCGCGAAGATCGGCGACGCCGTCACCGACGACCTCGCCACCATCTGGCAGGACGCGGACCGGCGGGGGATCGTCGACCCGAGCCGGGACTGCCGGTTCCACTGCGCGCGCCACCGCTCCAACCTGGAGCTGGAGCGCATCGCCCGCGGAACCGGCGAACCCCCGCTCGCACAGGACTACGACCCCTTCCTCTGACCTCCCGCCACCGGCACCGGCTCCCGCCGGGCGCCCGGAGCGGCCGTGGTGGGCACGACCCGGGCCCCCGGATGGGAGGCGAGCAGCGCCCGCGCGAGGCGGGCCACCGTTTCCGCCGCCTCGTCCGCCGGGCAGATGCCGACCAGCGCACCGCCCCCGCCGGCCCCGCTGAGTTTCAGCGGCAGGCCGGCGGAGCGCAGCGCGACCGTCCGCAGCTCCTCGAGGAACGGCGTGGACATCCCCTGGTGGTCCCGCATGGCTTCGTGGGCATCGGCCATCGCGGCCCCGAGCTCCGCCAGGTCCCGGCAGCGCAGCGCCTCCCACACCCGGCCCGACGCCTCGTCGGTCACGGAACGGTAGGCGGCCAGTGCGGGGTCGCCGGCCGCGAGTTGCGCCCGTACGTCCCGGATGTGGTGCCGGGTGTCCTTGCGGGTGCCGGAATCCACGACGACCACCCGCCACTGCTCGGGGAACTCCAGCCGGTCCCGGATGGCCGGAAGCCCGCGCTCGCGGCCGTCGAGGAGGAGCGCACCGCCTTCGACGACTGCCAGGTGGTCCATGCCGCCACCGTTGAAGACAGCGAACTCGAACTCGTACGCCCACTGCGTGATCGTGGCGTCGGAGACACGCTTCCCGCGGAGGGAAGTGTCCGCGAACGCCCGGAACAGCGCCACGATCCGCGCCGTGGACGACGACAGGCCGCTCGCCGCGGGTGCCTCGCTGCGTACCGTGACGGCGGGCGGTCGCGGGGCGAGTCCGGGCAGCCGTGCCCGCAGGAACGCCCACACCTCCCGCTGCCAGCTGTCCTCGGCCGCTTCGCCCGGCGCGGGGCCGGGACCGACCTCCACGGTCGTCATCAGGCCGAGCGCGAGACTCACCGATCGGCCCCCGCCGAGCCAGTCCAGGTCCTCACCGGACAGACAGGCCCGGCAGGGCACCACCGCGCGTATCGGATGTATGGGGTTCACCGGGCCTGGAACCTTCCTTCCACGCGGAATCTCTCGTACATGGACAGCACCACCTCCGTGGGCGGATGCAGCGGTCGGGGCGGCGCGTCGAGCGGCCGGAACACGGCCTGGCGCACCTCGTCGGCGCCGGGCGACAGCTCCCCCGACCAGCGTCGGGTGACGAAGCAGAGCGCGAAGCAGTGCGTCACGTCCCCGTTCGGATAGGTCAGGGTGTGCACCCGGGGGTCGGAGAGGGTCCCGAACGCCACCAGGTCGTCCCGCTCCACCCGCAGGCCGGTCTCCTCGGCGACCTCGCGGACGGCGGCGTCGGTGAAGTCGCCGCCCTCCTCGCAGGAGCCGGCCGGGAGCTCCCAGACCCCGGTGTCCGCGCGCTGCTGGAACAGCCCACGGCCCTCGGCGTCGATCAGAAGCACCTGTGCGCCGGGCACCAGCAGCGTCCTGGAGCCGACTTGTCGGCGCAACGACCAGATGTAGGAACCGGTGTAGCTCATTGTGTACGTGTCGCCTTCGTCGCAGTCCGTGCGCCCCGCGGGCCCGTCCGTGCGCAGCGTGTCACGCCCCTTCCGGATTCCCGGACTCCGTGGACAGCCAGCGTGGCATGGCATCCGGCGTCGCCAGCAGCCACCGCACGTACCGGTCCACACCCTCCGGGACTTCGATGCGGGCCTGCCAGCGCAGGAGCTCGCGGGAGCGCTCGACGCAGGCGTAGCCGCCGAGCGGATCCCCCTCCGGGCGCGGGGTGACGATCCGCCGTGAGCCGGGGAAGTACGGGGCGATCAGATCGGCCACCTCGCGGACCGAAGTAGGTCGGCCCGTACCGACGTTCACGGTCTGCTCGGCCATCTGTTCCTCGATCAGGGCGAGCGCGGTGGCCTCGGCGACGTCGTCGACATGGATGAGGTCACGGACCTGGTTCCCGCCGCCGTTGAGCCGCATGGGCCGGCCGAGGCGCGCCTGGAGCGAGAGCCAGGGCACCATCCAGGAGTGGCTGCCCGGTTTGGGGATCTGGGGCTCGCCGTACACGGAGAAGTAGCGCACCACCGCGTACTCGGTGCCGCTGGAGGCGTCGAGCATCAGCCGGGTCTGGTGCTCCGCCCAGAGCTTGCCGTTGGCGTACACGGACACCGGGTTGAGCGGCATGTCCTCGTGGAAGACCTGCGGCCCCTCGACGTCGGGCGCGCCGTTGCCGTACACGGACGCCGAGGAGACGAGCACGAGTCGCTGAACCGGGAACCGCGCGGCCTGCTCCAGGACGACCTGAGTGCCCTCGACGTTGGCACGGAAGGCGATGTCGGGGCGCCTGGTGCAGGCTGCGACGTCCGCGTAGGCAGCCGCGTGGACCACGAAGTCGGCCTCCCTCAGCAGCGTCCCGACGGTGTCGGCATCGCGGACGTCCCCGACGACCAGCCGGGCGCCGCTGCGCGCCACGCCGAAGGTCTCGTGGCCGGACTCGGGATAGGCGTCCATGCGGTCCAGGACGGTGACGACGGCTCCGCCGCTCTGCAGCAGCGCGACCAGCCTGCTGCCGACGAGTCCGCCGCCGCCGGTCACGACGATGCGGGCGTCGCGGAGCTTGTCGAGCCGGGACCGGACGGTCTCCGCGGCGGCGACAGCGGTCGATCGGGGTAACGCGGGCATGAAAGCCTCTTTCCGGCGTCGGGGGAAATGCACGCGGTTCACGGACCCTGGCGTGCCGGGCCCAGCATCACGGGCCCGTCGTCCGCCTGCCAGAGGGCCATTTCGGCACTCTTGCGGGCCGTCGGCGCCGCCCGTACTGTCCGAATCCGGCTGGCTGACCCGGGCTTCGGACGGACACCCGGTGCGGTCCGGGCCGATCCGGACAGAGGGAGGACGTATGGCACGCCAACGGCTCAGCGCGGTGGTCATGACCCATCCCAGACGCCTGGCGGCGGCCGAGAAACTGGCCCTGAGCGCGCCTTCCGGCCTTCTGCGGGTCGTCATGGACCCCGACCCCACGGGCACTCCGTCGGTGCTGCGCACCGCGCTCGCCGCGTGGTCGTCGATCGAGGACGGGGCCACACATCAATTGGTGGTCCAGGACGACATGGTGTTGTCCGAAACCTTCCTCGACCGGGTCCGGTGCGCCATCGAGGAACATCCGGACGCGGCGCTGGCCCTGTTCGCACTCTGGGACTCCCGCAACGGGGCGGCTGCGCGCCTGGGGGCGATGGCGGGCGCCCGCTGGGTCGGCGCCGTCAACGAGTACTTCCCGTGCGTGGCGATCGTGCTGCCGCGCCGGTACGCCGAAGGATTCGTCGCTTACGGCAGGGAACGGCTCGGCGGCTGGCCCGACGACATCCTGATGCACCGCTATCTGAGCGTCCATGGTGTTCCGCGCTATGTCGCCGTACCCAATCTCGCCGAGCACCAGGACCGCGGCTCGATATCCGGGAACGCCTTCCGCGGCCCGCGCCGCTCGGTCTGCTTCGTACCGGGTGACCGGCCCGGGAGGGAGGGCAGTACCCTCACCGGCCTGACGGTGCTGCCGTTCTTCAAGTACGGCGTCGCGCAGTGCGCGGTACGGGTCCAGGGCCCCGGCCCGCAACGGTGGCTGCACCTGGACGCGGAGCAGTACCTCCACGGTGCCGGACTGTCCGCCGCGCTGCTGCGCCCGCCCGGCGCCGACGCGGCCGAAGCGGACGTGAGAGGGACCTGGCTGACGGCTCTGGCCATGGGCTTCGAAGCCGCCCGCGCCGGACTCGACGACCCGCCCGCGGCATCGGAGGCATACGCGGAGGCGGTGGCGACGATCGGACCGGGCGGCATCAGCAACGCCAGCACGGAGGATCACATCGCACGCCGCCGCGAACCCCTGGCCGAAGTGGCGCGGCGGGCGCTCCAGGCAGGACGCGAAGCCGCCGCCGAGCACCGCACACGCCCGCGACGGCCGGGGGGCCTCGTCTGGCGAGGGGCGGCGACCCCGCTCGGCGAACATCTCGCGCGCAGGCTGGCCGACCGGCGGGAGCGGTGCGCCGCCGTGATCGACCTGACGCGACTCCACTCCGCCGAACCGGAGGTGATGGTCCATCCACAGGGTGACCCGACCCCGTACACACTGAGCGTGGGTGAGCTCTACGGCCCTGGCTGCTCACGCCGCACCCCGATCGGCCGCATGGTGTGGGAGGCGCTGCGCAGCCACCCGGTCGCGGTCGAGGGCGACCCGGACGCCGAGGTGCATCCCGTGTACGTGAACGACCTCGCCGACGCGATCGAGGCGGTTCTGCGTGCCCGGCCGGAGCACCGCGACATCGCGGTCGTCGCCGAGAAGCCGTGCACGGCTGCCGAACTGGCTCAGGCCGTGCACGGCGCCGTGCGGCCCGTACCGGTGCGGGCGGTGCCGGACGTCGAGCCGGGGTGGCACACCCCGGCGGGCACCATGCGGCCCCCCGGCTGGACGCCCGCGACGGGGCTGGCACGTGGACTGCACTCCTTCGCCCAGTGGCTCGCCTACGAGGGAGTGCTGTCCGAATCGGACTGACCGTCACATGTGGGAGCCGGCGGCGCCCGTTCAGCCGAGGATCAGTTCGGGCTCGTACAGATCCAGCCACATGGCGAGGTCCAGGGTGCGTTCCAGGCCGCGGCGGGACGCCGAGGTGACCTGGGGCGCGTGGTGGTCGGCCGCCCTGCGGAGCCGGTCGCGGTCGACGAGGTCGAACACGCGGTGGTCCGGGCGGGCGAGCAGTTCGCGGGCGTACCCCTGCAGGGCGATGGCGTACTTGGGGTCCTGGGTCGACGGATAGGGGCTCTTGGTCCTGTCGTACACCGACCGGGGCAGCACATCCGCGGTGGCCTCGCGCAGCAGGCTTTTCTCCCGGCCGTCGAAGGACTTGATGGCCCAGGGCGCGTTGTAGACGTACTCGACGAGCCGGTGGTCGCAGAAGGGCACCCGGACCTCCAGGCCGACCGCCATGCTGGCGCGGTCCTTCCGGTCGAGCAGGACGCGCACGAACCGGGTCAGGTGGAGGTGACAGATCTTGCGCATGCGGTACTCGAAGTCGCTCTCGCCGGTGAGGCGTTCGATGCCGGCGACGGCGGTCTCGTAGCTGTCGCGGACGTACGCCCCCAGGTCGAGGGCCCGGCCGAGGTCGTCGCGGAGCACGCCCGAGTCCTCGCCGAAGTGCTCGGCGAACCGCACCAGCCAGGGGAAGGTGTCGGCGCTGCGGGCCTCCTCGTCGAAGAACTGGAGGTAGCCGCCGAAGACCTCGTCGGCGGACTCGCCGGACAGCGCGACGGTCGAGTGTTCGCGGATGGCCCGGAAGAGCAGATAGAGCGAGGCGTCCATGTCGCCGAGGCCCATGGGGATGTCCCGGGCCCGGATCATCCGGGCCCGTACCTCGGGGTCGGCGAGGGTGTCGGGGTCGAGCACGATGTCCCGGTGGAGGGTGCCCGCCTGCTGGGCCACGTCGTGCACGAACGGGGTGTCGGGGGTGGTGCGGAGCTCGTCGGCGACGAAGTTCTCGGTGCGTCCCACGAAGTCGACGGCGAAGGTGCGGACCTTCTCGCCGCTTTCGGCGAGCTGCCGGGCGGCGAGTGCGGTGACCGCCGACGAGTCGAGTCCGCCGGAGAGCAGGATGCAGCGGGGTACGTCGGAGACCAGCTGACGGCGCACGATGTCGTCGAGCAGCGACCGTACGGTGGCGATCGAGGTGTCCCGGTCGTCGGGGTGCGGGCGGGTCTCCAGCCGCCAGTAGACGTGCCGGCGCAGGCCGCCGCGGTCCACGGTGACGACCGTGCCGGGCTCCACCTCGTACATGCCGTCCCACACGGCGTGGCCGGGGGTCTTGACGACGGTGAAGAGCTCCCGCAGCCCGTCGAGGGTCACCCGGGGCCTGGCCAGCGGATTGGCCAGGATGGCCTTGGGCTCCGAGCCGAAGAGCACACCGTCGGGTGTCGGCCAGTAGTAGAAGGGCTTGACGCCCATCCGGTCGCGGATCATGACGAGCCGGTCGTGGCGGCCGTCCCAGATCGCGAAGGCGTACATGCCGTTGAGCCGCTCGGCGAAGGCCTCGCCCCACTCCAGATAGCCGCGCAGCACCACCTCGGTGTCCGAGTCGGTGGTGAACCGGTGCCCGCGGGCGGTCAGTTCACCGCGGAGTTCGATGAAGTTGTACGCCTCACCGGAGTAGACGAGGGCGACCGCCCCCTCGGGTGTGTCGACGGTCATGGGCTGACGTCCGCCGGGCAGGTCGATGATCGCGAGCCGCCGGTGTCCGAGCGAGGCGTGACCGGCGGTCCAGGTCCCCCGGTCGTCGGGTCCCCGGCAGGACATGGTCTCCGTCATCGCGTCCAGTTTCGCGACCTCCTCGGCCGCCCGCAGATCGCGGTCGAAGGAGACCCAGCCGGCGATGCCACACATATGCGTCCTCCCGATCCGGTCCCGCCCGGCAGAACCAGTTGTATTTAGCAGCTATATGACGAGCGTCTGTCTGCGATTGCGTACGGTCAACACGACCGTTACCTGGACGGGGGCACGCCCCTCATATTTTCGGCCGCGGTTTTCCGCTTCCTGTACGGAGCGCCGTGCTCCGGAGCCCTTGCGGGAACGGCTCGTGGGCTCGGGAAGGAGCCCGAATCAGCCATCGGTAAAGACTTGCTCAACCCGGGGTCGGCCAGTGGGGTGGAAGGGTCCGGGCAAGGGGTCCGTGGTGGGTGCGACGTGCGCGACCGGCTGCCGCCCCCAGTCGTTCAATCAACGAGCAGTCGATCACCGCCGATCAACTGAGTGAGAGACCCCCACCGGACGGAGCACGTCATCTCTCTCGTCGAGCACTCCTCCTCCGCCCCCGCCGATGCGCGAACGGAACACCGCCCACCGCCGTCCGGGAGCCCCCTGCGCCGGTGGGCGCCGTGGGCCCCCGGCGCGATGGCGCTGCTCGTCGGGCTCTGGGGAATCCGCCGCCAGGGCACCCTGTGGGGCGACGAGGCGGTCACCTATGCGATGGCACACCGCGATGTGCCGCAGATCTGGCACACCCTGAGCCATATCGATGCGGTGCACGGCCTGTACTACCTGCTGATGCGCGGGGTGTTCACCCTCTGGGACGGCGGCCTGGTGGCGCTGCGGCTGCCGTCGGTGCTGGCGGTGGCCGCGGCGGCGGTCGGCATCGTGAGGATCGGGCACCGGCTCGGCGCGACGCGGGCCGGTCTGCTGGCGGGCGCGGTGTTCCCGCTGCTGCCACCGGTGCAGCGGTACGCGCAGGAGGGACGGTCCTACGCCCTGGTCTGCGCCCTGGTCACCTGGGCGAGTTGGCTCCTCGTCAGCAATCTCACCCGGCCCCGGCTGAGGGGCTGGGTGGCCTACGGCGCGGTGATACTGACGGCCTGTCTGCTCCACGAGTTGGCCGTACTGATAGTCATGGCCCATGGTGTGACCGTCTTCCGGACGCGACGGGAGCGCCCGCTGCGGCGGGCATGGAGCATCGCGGCGGGCGGGGTGCTCGCCGGGCTCCTGCCGTTGGCCGCCTTCAGCACCACGCAGTCCGAGCAGGTGGACTGGATCGGCCCGCCGGACGCCGGAGCGGTGCTGGGCTTCGTCGTGACGGCCCTGCTGGGTGTCGCCTTCGCCCGCGTGCCCCGGCTTTCGCACGGTGCGCGGCTCGCGACCGGTGCGCGACTTTCGCGCGGTCCGATTCCGTTGTCCGAGCTGGCGCTCCCGCTGCTGATCCTGCCCCCCGCGCTGCTGATGCTGACGAGTCCGCTGCACCCGTTGTACGTGGACCGGTACGTCCTGGCCTCGGCGATCGGCTTCGCCCTCCTGACCGGCTCCATGCTGGACCGGCTCGGGCGGTCGGCCCGGTCCGTCGGCACCGTGCGGCGTGTGACATGCGCGGTGGCACTGGCCGCGCTGTTCCTCGCGCTCGTACCCGTGAGCATCGCGCTGCGGAAGCCGGAGAGCCGCGAGAACGACGCCGTCGCCATCGCCCGGACGGTCCGAAGGGTCGCCGAGCCGGGCGACGGGCTGCTGTTCACGCCGATCCGCAGGCGGGTGTGGACACTGGCCCGGCCGGACGACTTCCGGGCCCTGACCGACCTCGCCCTGGAACGGACGCCGGTCGAGTCGGGCACGCTGTCCGGCCGGGAACTGCCGCCCGACAGGATCCGGGAGCGCATGCTGGCCGACGAACGCATCGTGGTCGTACGCGACCTGGCGGGCCGGCCGCTGGAGACGGACGCGCGCGAGGTGGTGAAGCGGGCCACCCTCGACGAGTTCTTCGAGGAGTGCACCGACCGGACGGTCACCCGGGCCCGCATCACCGTGTTCGCGAGGCCCGGCCACTGCCGAACCGCCCCACCCCGCCCCGCCCCGGGTCACGGCCCGGGACCGCACCGGCCGGGGACCGCTCGATAGGCTGGCCACGACCCTGTTCGCGTCGGTGACCTGCGCTCCCTCCGGGGCAGCCCGCCCCGGAACGCCCGGCCGACCGGCTGATCCGGAGTACCCGTGCCCGTCCCCGTACCGCTCACCGTCGCCGTCGCCCAGCCCGCCTGCGTTCCTCTCGACGTCGCCGCCAACTCCGCGGCCCACGCGGCGGCGGTCCGGCGTTCGGGGGCTCGGCTGGTCGTCTTCCCGGAGCTCTCGCTCACCGGCTACGACCTCGCCGCCGAGGCCGTGTCCCCCGACGACCCCCGGCTGCGCCCGCTCGTCACGGCCTGCGGCGAGGCGGGGGCAACGGCCCTGGCCGGGGCGCCGGTGCGCGCCGCGGACGGGCGCGAGTACCTCGCCACCCTGGCCGTCACGGGACAGGGCGCGCGATGCGTGTACGGCAAGATGTGGCTGCACGGCGCGGAGTCCGACCGGTTCACCCCCGGCGAGAAGCCGCAGGTCCTGGTGGTCGACGGGCATCGGCTGGGGCTTGCGGTGTGCTACGACGCCGCGGTTCCCGAACACGCCGCCGGCACCGCCGCGCTCGGCATCGACGCCTATGTGGCGAGCACCCTCTACGGCCCCGGGCCCGAGCAGGCAGCCCGCCGCGACGGACACATGAGCCGCACGGCGCTCGGCCATGGGGTGTGGGCGGTGCTGGCCACCTCGGCGGGCCCGAGCGGAACGTACGAACGGACATCGGGCGGCTCCGGCATCTGGGCGCCGGACGGCACCGCGGTCGTGCAGGCCGGGCCCGAAGCGGGCGCCCTGGTGTCCGCGGCGGTGGGCGGGGCCCGGCCCGCGTCAAAGGCTTCCTAGGACTTCTTGCCGGTCATCTCGCCGGTCATCTCGGCGGTGATGGCCCACCGCTCGTGGTCGCGCCAGGCTCCGTCGATGAAGAGGAAGTCCGGCGAGAAGCCTTCGAGGCGGAATCCGGCCCGTCGGACGAGGGCGAGCGAACCCTCGTTGCCGGGCTGGATGTTGGCTTCGAGGCGGTGCAGACCGAGCGGCCCGAAGGCGTACCGCAGGACCAGGTCCAGCCCTTCGCCCATCAGGCCGCGTCCTGCCGCGTGGGCGAAGGCCCCGTATCCGAGCGCACCGCAGCGGAACGCGCCGCTGACGATGTTGTTGATGTTGATGAACCCCGCGATCCCGTCGGCGGGCCCGCTCCCGCCGCCGCGCTCGCAGACGAGGAAGCCCGCCCTCGTGGGGTCGTCGATGAGCCGGCCCGCGTAGGCGGCGTACGCGCGGGCGTCGTCGGGCGGGAAGAGCCAGGGGCTGTGCAAGTCCCGGCTCTCCCGCGCCCGAGCGGTGAACTCCTCGGCATCGGCCAGTGCGAAGGGGCGGACGGCCGTGCGCCGCCCCTCGGCCAGATAGTCGCTCCCAGACATCACGCCAGCCTACGGGCCGCCCCGGAATCCCTGGCGGGCGCGTACCTCGGAACGGGTCCTCAGGGCACGGCCCGGGGCACGGGGACCCGGGCCACCGCGACCTCGCCGGTCGACGGATCGCCGTGGTTGTGGAGGACGGCCGTGCCGTCGGGCGTGAACACCGGGTGCGGGTGCCGGGGTGCCGGTCGGCCGCCGTCCGGGCCAGGGGCGTACGGGCACCCGTGGCGACGTCGACGAGCACGATGTCGGAGACCTGTCCCGCGTTCTGCCAGCCCCGGCCCGGCGCGTCGTGGGGACCGGTCGTGTCGACGACGGCCCACCGTCCGTCGCGGCTGATGTCGCAGTGCCAGTCCCGTTCCCCCTCGCTGACGAGGCGGGCCGCCCGGCCGTCCGGGTGGACCGTGTACAGGCGGAGGTAGCCGTCACGCGCGTCGGTGGCGGTGCCCGCGTCGGCGTCGTTGACGAGGAACGACAGTCCGAACCTCCCGGTGGGCGGCCGGTCGAATCCGAGCGAGGTCCAGGGGACGGCGAGCCGGTAGGTGGTGGTCCGGGCCTTCTCGTCACGCACGACGGAGACGTCCGCGCCCGGCGTGGGCCCGGCCTGCTGCCCCGGCGGGGCGGCCCAGGTGTAGGCGACGGGGCCGCTCGGCAGCAGCGCCGCACCGACCTCCACCCGGTTGCCGTCGGGCGTGCCGGGGAAGCCCGAGTAGAGGTCGTACTGGATGGAGTCGACCTGCCAGGCCGCCGAAGGTTCCATCCGGTCCGCGTTGTGCACGTCGTCCTTGATGACCGCGTCCAGGATCAGGTCCTGGTCCGTGTGGGTGTAGCGGATGGTTCCGGAGAGCGTCTGGGCGCGGATCAGATAGTCGGCCTGCTGGGTCTCGCTCCAACCGCCGGTGTTCGTGGGCCAACCGTTCTCGGTGACCCAGATCGGCATCTTCTTGCGCGCCTCGACCTTCTTCACCAGCTGTGTGAACTCCCCGAGTGCCTTGATCTCCTCCGGCGGCGTGCCGGGCGCGTCGCCCGCGCTGCTGTAGTAGTTGACGCTGAAGGTGTCGAGGTAGTCCAGGCCGCCGCGGGCGATGAAGTCGTCGTGCCGGGCGAGCTGGGTGCCGGCCGAGGTGGGGCCCACCACATTGGCGTCCGGCATGGCCTGCTTCACCGCTTTGGCCATGTCGATATAGCACTTGGCGGTGATGCCGCAGGCTCCGTCGTTGAATCCGGTCCCGTTGAACTCGTTGTAGACGGAGAAGTCCTTGGTGTACGGGGCGTAGGCAGCGGCCGCTGCCGCGCCGAACCTGGCGAAGGCCGCCAGCCCCTCGGGGGAGCTCGGTGTCTTGCCGCCGTCGTAGAGCGGGTTGCGGTATCCGAGGATCGGCATGGTCCTGATGCCGCGCTTCGCCGCGTTCTTCAGCCCCGCGTCGAGGGGGTAGGCGCCGAAGTCGTAGACGCCCTTCTGCTTCTCCACCGACCAGTTGACATCGGATCTGACCTCGCTCCAGCCCACGGTGGCGGCGGAATCGAGCAGTGTGTCCTCCCACCCCGGCTGCCAGCCGTAGTGCATGGCCACGGCGTAGTAGGGATCCTTGGCGGGCGCCGGGGTGACGCCGCCGAACGAGGTGGTCCGCGTCACCGGGGCGCCGGAGTCGGCAGTGGCGGTGAGCGTGTAGTAGCCGGGGCCGAGATCCTTGATGTCGAGGGCGGCCTTGCCCGACGCGACCTGCGCCGTGCCGGACTTCAGGGGCACGCCGTTCGCGTCGCCGATGGTCCAGCCGACCCGGTCGGCCGCGGAGGCGAAGGTGATCGGGCCCTGGTCCGCGCCCTGGGCGAAGAGCAGACGGCGCGAGGTGATGTCGAGCAGCGGGGCGTCGGTGACCTCGACGGATATCCGGCTGAAGCAGACCGGGGGCATGTTCTCGGCCGCCGCCCGCCTCCCCTCCCGGGAGATGGGCCGCCGGGCGATGGAGCTGCTCGCGCAGCGCATCCGGAACCCGGACGGTCCGCACGAGGTACGGCACATCCTGCTGCCCGTCGAGATCCGGACGCGCGACTCCGCGCAGGCGTATCTGCGGGTGGTCGGGGCCGGGCAGGCCCGGCCGGCCTGACCTCGACCGGGCCGCGTCACTTGAGCCGGCCGCCGACCACCGGAAGCTCCAGCACGCCGGTGTCCTCCGGGGCGCTGACCACCGTGACCGGCTTGATTCCCCGGTTGCCCGAGTACGCGCTGTCGCTCGCCGCGATCACGAATTCGAGCCGGTGTCCGGCTTCGTACCGGTGGACGATGCCCGGGAGCCGCACGGTGAACGAGCGGGTGACGTCCGGCACCCGCACCGGGGAGACCAGCCGGTTCACCAGCGTCCTGCTCCCGTCCGGGGCGACGTCGTAGACCTTGGCGAACAGGACGAGCTTGTCGGCGGCGTCGCCGCTGTTCTGGACCCGCTCCGTCTTCGGCGAGACCACCTTCAGGGTGGCCTTCGGTGCGCCGACGACATCGACGGGGGACGTCAGCGGGGCGCTGGTCCAGCCGAGGTAGGTGCCCTTGGTGTCATAGGGCTTGGGGTCGGGCAGTCCGATCAGGCCGGCGAGCGAGTTCTCCGAATGGCTGGTGGGAACGAGCCAGTTGGCGTACTGACGGCTGCCCCGGGCGACCTTGGACCGGTTGTCGACGAGCTTGCCGTCGCCGGACAGGTACACCTTCTGCGAGAGGGCCGGCACGGAGTCCGCGGTGCCGTAACCGCTCTTCCAGTCCCGGTAGTAGGCGAAGTCGGGCCCGGTGTCGGTGTTCTTCCGGTGCTGGAGGTAGCGGTCGAACCAGGCGAGGACCCGCTGTCCGACGTAGCTGGTCTCCAGGTTGCCCTTGCCCAGGTCGAGTTCGCCGGGCACCTGCCCGCCGCTGTGCCCCCAGGCCTGCCAGATCATCTTGGCCGTGGTGCCCTGTGCCTTGAGGGTGTCGTATGTGGCGGCGGCCTCGTTCAGGTTGAACAGGCTGTCGGCCTGGCCCTGGACGAGCAGTGTGGGTGCCTTGACCTTGCCGAGGTAGTCGACCGGCGAGACGCTGCGTGCGTAGTCGAGCATCGCGGCGGTCCGGTCCGCCGGATAGCGGCCGGAGTTGAGCAGCCGGATGGTGTCGCAGGCCCGTGACGCGAAGTGGACGCAGGTGAGGTTGTTGAACCGGGACGGGTCGAGGCCGGCGTTCAGGACCGTCTGCCCCTCCCCCATCAGATAGAAGCCGTTGGTCCACTGCCACTTGAAGACCCCGGCGGTGTCGGACGAAACACCCTTGCGCGTACCGGCGTTGTTCGGGGCGAGCGCGTACGCCAGGTCGTTCCAGGTGATCAGCGGTACGAGGGCGTCGACGCGCCGGTCGACGGCAGCGGTGGCCATCTGGATGGCACCGCCGTAGGAGCCGCCGATCATGCCGACCCTGGGGTCGCCCCTGCCGTCCCAGGTGACGTAGTCGGCCTCGGTGCCGTCGTCGGCGGCGCGGGTCCCGGCGAGGAAGTCGATGAGTCCGGCGGCCGCCCTGCCGTCGATGGCCGGGTCGTCGAGGGTGATGAGACAGCCCGACTTGCCGAAGCCGAGGCCGGAGTAGACGAGGCCGACATAGCCGCGGGAGGCGAAGGCCTTGCCGATGGCGTCGGTCGAGCCGTCCGACTTGCTGCCGCCGAAACCGTTGGTGGCGAGTACGGCGGGGGCCGGGTGCTGTGCGTCGACCCCGGCGGGGCGGTACAGATCGGCATCGACGGTGCAGGAGCGACCTCCCGCCCGAAGGGTGAACTTCAGTGGGGTGACGGTGTACTGGCCGGCCTCGGCAGCGGTCGCCCGCGCCGCACCGGTGAGGACCAGCGGTGCGGCGAGCGCGGCTCCGGCCACATAGGCGACCGACTTCCGGGAGAACGTCCGGTAGCCGGACCGGGGGCGGGAAACAGCACGCGACACGAAGACCTCCACACCGAGAGCACCTTACCGACCGGTAAGCAATGGACCGCGCTCATGCTGTGACACGTGTCATAGTGATGTCAACGCCCGGGTCGGCGTTTCCTGAACAACGCTCAACTTCTTTGCGATACGGCGCCGTTCAGCGCAGCGCCGACAACTCGACGGTGAGCGTGGCGGGACCGCCGTCGGCCGGGGCGTCCAGCACGGCGGGCACGCCGAGCGGAATCGTGAGCGCCGTCGGTCCGTGCCCGAAGCCCAGCTCCTCGACGACGGGTACGCCCAGCGGGCCGAACCGGTCGGCGAGTACCGCCCGCACCTTCTCGTACGGACCGCAGCCCGCCCAGGAGCCGCAGACCACCCCGGACACCCCGTCGAGCGCCCCGGCCCGCAGCAGCTGGGTGAGGATGCGGTCGATGCTGTACGGGTCCTCGGTGGTGTCCTCGATCACCAGCAGCCCGCCCCGGGCCGAGGTCCGGGCGTGCGGGGTGCCGAGGTCGGCGGCGAGCAGACTCACACAGCCGCCGTAGGTGATGCCGCGGGCCCTGCCGGGGACCAGCGCCCGCGCGGTGGGCAGTCCGAGGGTCCGTACCGAATCGGGCTCGAACAGGGTGGCCCGCAGGGACTCCTGGGTGTCCGGGTCCTTGAGGAAGGTCTCGGTGCCGGCCATCGGGCCGTGCAGGGTGGCGAGCCCCATGCGCCGGGCGAACGCCTCGTGGAGCACGGTGATGTCGCTGTATCCGACGAACACCTTCGGCCCGGCCGCGCGCATCGCCGCCCAGTCGACCAGGTCGACCATCCGGTGCACGCCGTATCCGCCGCGGGCGCAGATCACCGCGTCCACGGCCGGATCGCACCAGGCCTCCTGGAGATCCCTGGCCCGCGCCTCGTCGGTGCCGGCGAGGTAGTCCAGCTCGGGATGGACCTGGCGCGCATGCGGTGCCTCGACGGGGTCCAGGCCCCAGCCGCGCAGTACGTCCAGGCCCGCCTCAAGCCGGTCGGCGGGCACCGGCCCGCTCGGTGACACGACGGCGATCCTGGCTCCCGGGCGCAGCCGGGCCGGGCGGGTCAGCGGTGCGAGGGTCACTTCTTCAGCTCCAGCCGCGGTACGTCGGCGCGGTCGATCCCGAAGGTCTGTGCGTACAGGGAGAGTTCGGCCTCCAGTGCGCGGATCATGGTGTCGGCGCGCCGGAAGCCGTGGCCCTCGCCCTCGAAGGTGAGATACGCGTGCGGGATGCCGCGTCCGTCGAGCGCGGCCAGGAACCGCTCGCACTGGACGGGCGGGCAGATCGGGTCGTCCAGCCCCTGGAGGAGGAGGAAGGGCGTGGTCAGCCGGTCGGTGCGGCCGACCGGCGAGCGTTCACGGTAGCGGTCCGGGACTTCGGCGAGCGGGCCGACCAGGGACTCCAGGTACTGCGACTCGAAGTCATGGGTCTCGTCGGTGCCCCAGCCGGTCAGGTCGAGGATGGGATAGATGATCGTCCCGCAGGCGTAGACATCGGTACCGGTCAGCGAGGCCGCGGTGGTCCAGCCGCCGGCGCTGCCGCCCCGGATGGCGAGCCGCCGCCGGTCGGCCGTGCCCTCGTCGGCCAGTGCCGCGGCGACGGCCGCGCAGTCCTCGACGTCGACGACGCCCCACTGCTCGCGCAGCCGGTTGCGGTAGGTCCTGCCGTAGCCGGTGGAGCCGCCGTAGTTCACCTCGGCGACGCCGATGCCCCGCGAGGTGAAGTAGGCGATCTCCAGGTCGAGTACGAGTGCGGCATGGCCGGTGGGGCCGCCGTGCGCCCAGACCACGTAGGGCGGCCGTTCGTCCTCGGGGCCGGACCGGTCGGGGCTGCGCGGCGGGTAGATGTGGGCGTGGATCTCGCGTCCGTCGGGCCCGGTGAAGGTGCGTTGCTCGGGCCGCGGGTAGTACGCGGGGTCGACGGCGTCCTGGTGCGGTGCCCCGATGACGCGGGTACGGCCGGTCGCGGTGTCCAGTTCCACCACTTCGAACGCGCTGTACGGGCTCGCGGCGACGCCGATGACCCGGCTGCCGTGCACGGCGAGCGTCTCGGCCCACTCGGTCCAGGGCCCTGCGACATCGACCAGTTCGCCGGTCTGCGGGTCGAGGATGCCGAGCGTGGTGGTGCCCTTGCCGTGGATGGCGGCGATCAGGCCGTTGTCCAGCGGCCGGAACCAGCTGAGGCCGATCTTCCAGAGCGGTCCGGCGAACTCCTGCTCGCGGGGACAGAGCGCGACCGCGCCCCCGTGCGGGTCGGCGCGGTACAGGTTCCACCAGCCGCTGCGGTCACTGGCGAGGACGAGCTGCCCGTCGGCGCCCCACTCGATCTGCGGCACCGACTCCTCGGGGCCGCCGCCGATGGCCCGGGGGCGGTGGAAGGTGCCGTCCTCGGCGACGTCCGCGAGCATCACCTCGGTGCCGTCCCACGGCATCCGGGGGTGGTCCCAGGCGATCCAGGCCGCCTGTCGCCCATCCGGCGAGAGCTTCGGCCCGGTGACGAACCGGCGGCTGTCGTCGGTGAGTTCGCGTACGGCGGAGCGGTCGCATGCGGCCGAGCCGTCCAGCGGTACGGCGGCGATCACCCGGCGCAGCTCGGTGGGGCCCTCGCCGGTGAACTCCTCCAGGACGCACCACACTTCGCCCCGGTCGGGGTGGAGCTGCGGGTCGGCCCAGCGCAGCCCGCCGCCGACGGCCGAGACCGGGGTGAGCGGCCAGGGCTCGTCGGTGCCGTCGGGGGCGTAGGCGTACAGCCGCTGGTCGGCGAAGTGGACGAAGACGACCAGCGGGCCGCCCGCGGCGCGCGCGGTCCCGGCCCAGGGCCGGCCGCCGTACTCGATGACCCGGCTCCGTACGTTCCACGGAGCGGGCAGCACGCACTGGGCGTCCCCGTCCGCCCGGCGGCGGACCAGGGCGCGGCGGCCCGCCTCGGCGGGGCGCGGCTCCGTCCACCACACCTCGTCGCCGACGGTGCCGACGTACTCCGGGCGTCCGTCGTGGGAGGCGGCGAGCGCGGCGTCGATCGGCGACGGCCAGGTTCCGTGGGCCCCGGTGGGCAGCTTCATCGATTCCCCCTGTAGCGGTCAGGCAGTACGCAGATAGTGATCGAGGACGCGGACGCCGAAGTGCAGTGCCTCGACGGGGACGCGTTCGTCGACGCCGTGGAACAGCGCCTGGTAGTCGAAACCGACGGGCAGCTTCAGCGGCGAGAAGCCGTAGCCGGTGATGCCGAGCCGGGAGAACTGCTTGGCGTCCGTGCCGCCCGACATGCAGTACGGCACGACGTGGCCTGCCGGGTCG
This sequence comes from Streptomyces sp. NBC_01363, assembly GCF_026340595.1. Taxonomy (GTDB): domain Bacteria; phylum Actinomycetota; class Actinomycetes; order Streptomycetales; family Streptomycetaceae; genus Streptomyces. The sequence goes on along the minus strand of NZ_JAPEPF010000002.1, from coordinate 1,437,948 downwards.
AAGCGCTCGATCGCGGCACGCAGCTTCGCGAACGTCGGCGAGTCGACCGGGGCCTGGAGCGGGACCTCGCGGTGGTGGAATTCCCAGTCGACGTCGGGGCCGGTCAGCCGGTCCAGGGTGGCGTGGAACTCGTCCTCGCCGCCGGGCACCATTCGGCCGTCGACGAAGGCGGTGGCGTGGCCCGGGATCACGTTGACCTTGTACCCGGCCTCCAGCATGGTCGGGTTGGAGCTGTTGCGGACGGTCGGTGCGACCAGGTCGGCGGCGGGGCCGAGCTTGCCGAGCAGTTCGTCCACGTCGAAGCCGGGGGCGTCGAGGTCGGGGTGGATGCCGTGCAGGGCGGCGATCTCGGTGAGCGCGGCGCGGACCGTCGGGGTGAGCCGGACGGGCCATTCGTGCTCGCCTATCCGGGAGACGGCGGCGGCCAGTGCGCTGACCGCGTTGGCCGTGTTGACCTTGGAGCCGTGCCCGGCCTTGCCGTGCGCGGTGAGCTTCAGCCAGGCGGTGCCGCGCTCGCCCGCGGCGATCGGGTAGAGCGGCATGTCCGGTCCGCCGTGGAAGGTGAAGGCGCCGGATTCGCTGATGCCCTCCGTACAGCCGTCGAAGAGCTCGGCGTGCCGGTCGGCGAGGAAGCCGGAGCCGTCGTCGGCGCTGGCCTCCTCGTCGGCGGTGTACGCGATCACGATGTCGCGGCGGGGGCGGACCCCGGCCCGTGCCCAGGCGCGTGCGACGGCCAGGACCATCGCGTCCATGTTCTTCATGTCGATGGCGCCGCGCCCCCAGACGACACCGTCGCGGACCTCTCCGGAGAACGGGTGCACGGACCAGTCGGCCGCCTCGGCCGGGACCACGTCGAGGTGGCCGTGGACGAGCAGGGCGTCGGCGGACGGGTCGGTGCCGGGAATCCGGGCGACCACATTGGTGCGTCCGGGGGTGCGCTCCAGCAGGGTGGGTTCCAGTCCGGCGGCGGCCAGCCGCTCGGCGACGTACTCGGCGGCCGGGCGTTCGCGGCAGTCGCCGTCGCCGCGGTTGGTCGTGTCGATCCGGATCAGTTCGGAAGTGAACGTCACCGATTCGTCGAGCGCCTGCTGGTCGACGCTCTCCTGGGGGCGGGTCGCCTCAGCCATACTGTTCCTCCACGGCGGACGACACGATCGTCGTCACCGCCTTGAACGTGCGGATACCTTCGTACATCGTCGCGCTGGTGTAGGCGACGCGCCGTTCGCCGCTGGGTGCCACCCCGGGGACGACGGTGGCCGCCTGGGCCAGGTGCTCTGCGTCGAACTCCAGCTCCACGGTGAAGGGGCCGCCCTCCACCGGTGTGTGCCGCACGGCGAGCGCGGCGGCGTCCTTCGCCGCGGCGCGGATGTCCGCCGCGGTACGGGCCGGGGTGCGGCAGACCGCCGCGTACCGCGACACATGGTCCTTGACGGCGACCTTGCGGGCCCGGGGTGCGTAGCCCTCGGCGTCCACGCAGGTCAGGTCGTCGCCGGTGACGAGGACGACGGGCACCCCGTACTCAGCCACGACATGTGCGTTGAGCAGTCCCTCGCTCGCGCGGGCGCCGTTGAGCCAGACTCCGGTGATGGAGTTCGCCAGATAGGTGTGGGCGAGGACGCCCTCGGCGCCGGCGCCCGTGTGGTAGCCGACGAAGGCGATGGCGTCGATGTCGCCGTGCTGGATTCCCTCGACCATGGAGAGGGACTTGTGCCGGCCGGTGAGCATCTGGACCCGGTCGTCGAGCCGCTCCAGCAGGAGGTTGCGCATGGACCAGTGGGCCTCGTTGACGAGGACCTCGTCCGCACCGCCGTCGTAGAAGCCGAGCGCCGCCGCGTTCACGTCGGAGGTGAACATGGCACGGCACCGCTCCCATTGAGGAGTACCCGGCAGCACATCGGCCGGCCAGGTCACACCGGTGGCGCCTTCCATGTCCGCACTGATCAGGATCTTCATGCCGGGTCACGGTACGCGCCCGAGAACCGCCAGGCCAGAGCCTCGGAGACGTTCAATGGTCCAGTCCTCCGAAGAGAGTGCGACGCACACCCTGAACAGGCGCAATACGGACATCCGCACAGGGTCCCACCGGGCGCTCCTTGACACTTTCCACCACCCCAGACCATGATTCCATTAATTGACTAATGGAATTGAGGCGAAGTGCATGGCAGACGCATTCACTCCGGACGGCGCGTCCGGCGCATGGGCTCTGGAGGCTCGCGGCCTGGGTAAGCGCTATGGTCGCGGCTGGGCGCTGCAGAACATCTCGTTCCGGCTGCCGGCCGGCCGGATCTGCGGTCTCGTCGGCCCGAACGGCGCCGGGAAGAGCACCCTGTTGGGGATCGCGACCCGTCAGGTGCAGCCCACGGGAGGTGACCTCCGGGTCTTCGGCGTACCCGTGGACGATCCCGAGGTGATGCCGAAGTTCGCGTTCCTCGGGCAGGACAAGCCGCTGTTCAAGCGGTTCACCGTGGCCGAGACGCTGCGCATGGGCGCCGAGCTCAACCCCGGCTGGGACATGGCCGCGGCCGAGCGGATCGTGCGATCGGGCCAGGTGCCGATGGAGGCCCGCGTGGGCACGCTCTCCGGCGGGCAGCGCACCCGCGTCGCGTTCGCGCTGGCTTTCGGCAAGCGGCCCGATCTGCTGCTGCTCGACGAGCCGATGTCCGACCTCGACCCGCTGGCCCGCCACGACATGAGCACCCTGCTGATGTCGGAGGCCGTCGAGCGCGGCACCACGGTCGTGATGTCCTCCCACATGCTCACCGAGCTGGAGGACATGTGCGACTACCTGCTCGTCCTCGCGGGCGGCAGGATCCGGATGGCGGGCGACGCGGACGCGCTCGTCCCGGCCCACGCGCTGGTGACCGGGCTCGCCTCGGACGGGGAACCGGCCGCCGCGCTGGCCCCGCACACCGTGATCGAGTGCCGCGTCCAGGGCCGGCAGTTCCACGCGCTGGTACGGACGAACGGCCCCCTGTCGGGTGACTGGGTGGTCTCCGAACCCAGCCTGGAGGAGGTGCTGCTGGCGCATCTCCGCTCGCCGGACGCGCCCCCGTTGTACACACCCGGTGCCCGTACCGAGGCCGAAGGGAGCCACATCTCATGAGCACCACCCTGACCGACGCCCCCAGGACCGGGCGCGCCCCGCGGCCCCGCATGCTGCGCGGGCTGAGCTGGCTCGTGGTGCGCCAGCACCGGGCCGCCCTGCTCAGCCTGCTGGCGGTGACCGTCCTCGGCTCGATCTGGATCGTCTACGAGCGCAGCCACATGAAGGACCTCCTGGACGCCGCGGGCTGGCCGGGCAAGGAGCTGGCGCAGCCGTCGTTCGACTCGGACGGTGTGGGTCTCGTCATCACCGTGCTGGGCGGACTGCCGCTGATCCTCGCCGTCTTCGTCGGCGCCCCGCTGATCGCGGGAGATCAGGAGCAGGGCACCGCGCAGCTGGTCACCACGCAGTCCGTGTCACGCAGCCGCTGGGTGGCGACGAAGTTCGCCTGGGTCTACGCGGCGGTGCTCGTGACCGCCTCGGTGCTCTCGGCGCTGTTCACCTGGTGGTGGAAGCCCTACCGTTCGGTGTTCGCCAGCCAGTGGGCGGACGGGTCGGTGTTCGATGCCACCGGCCCGGTGCTCCCCGCGCTCTGTCTCTTCATGACCGCCGCGGGCATCACCATCGGTGTGCTGGTCCGCCGCGTCCTGATGTCCATGGCGATCACCTTCGTCTTCGCCGGGGCCGCCGGGGTCGTCTGGGACCAGATGATCGTCCACCTCGCCCCGACCCGCACGATCACCTACCCGCTCGACGCGGACATGCCCTCGCGGCTGAACGAATCGCTCGAGGTGGACCGCTGGATCGGTTCCGCCGACGGCCATCTCTACGGCTGGGGCCTGTGCGCCAAGGAGACCGAGGCGGCCTCCGACGCGTGCGTCAAGAAGCACGGCATCGTCAACAATGTGTACGAGTACCTCGGCTTCGACCAGATGCCGGCCATGCAGTGGACCGGGGCGGGCATCCTGCTCGCGGGTACCGCCGTACTCACCGCGTTCGTCCTGTGGCGGGTGTCCCGTCGGCCCCTCTAGGACCTGCGACCGCAGGTACACAGGGTTCCGGCAGTCGAAGGGGAGGTGAAGGCAGTGGTCGTGTTCCGTATCGACCGGCGCAGCGGAGTGGCGACGTACCTCCAGATCGTGCGGCAGGTCGAACAGGCGCTGCGCATGGGCGCCCTGGAGGAGGGTGACCGGCTGCCCACGGCCGCTCAGGTAGCGGCCGAGACCAAGGTCAACCCGAACACCACCCTCAAGGCGTACCGCGAGCTGGAGCGCGCGGGCCTCGCCGAGGTCCGGCAGGGGGCGGGCACCTTCATCACCCGCTCCCTGGTCCTGCCCCAGGCGGCCGCCGACTCCCCCTTGCACACGTCACTCGTCGAGTGGCTGGACCAGGCACGGGCACAGGGGCTCAGCGGCCAGGAGGCCGATGCCCTGTTCCGGTCGGCCCACGCGGCCGTCTATCCGCCGGAGGCGGACACGGGCTGAGGCGCGGCACCGTACGCCTCGCGGAAGCGGAACAAGAGTGGCCGGCCCCCTCCCGGGGGGCCGGCCACCGTCATCGCTGTGCGGGGTAGTCGCCCGTGGCGCCGTCGGTCCGCTCGCGCAGCAGGTCCGCGTGGCCGTTGTGGCGGGCGTACTCCTGGATCATCACCAGGTACACCCAGCGCAGGCTGACGGTCCGGCCACGGGTGGCGGACACGAACGTCTCGTCGAGACCGCGCCCCGCCACGGCGGCCTCGCACGCCTCGACCTCGGCGCGATAGGCGGCGAAGTCGCGCTCGGCGTGTGCGGCGTCGACGCCCTCGATGCCCTCGTCACCGTCGCCCGGACCGGTGAAGACGTCACCGATCGGCTCGCCCGCGAAGCTCCGGCGGAACCACCAGCGTTCGATCTCCGCCATGTGCCGCACCAGGCCGAGGAGGGTGAGACTTGAGGGCTCGGCAGCGGTGCGGGCGAGCTGCGCCGGGGTCAGCCCGGCGCACTTGGTGAGCAGCGTCTCCCGGTGCCATCGGAGCCAGCCCGCCAGCATGACCCGCTCGTCCGCGGTGCCCGGGACGTTCAGCTGGTCGCCGTCGGCCGTCGTACGTGTGATGCGAGGTGCCGTCCATGTCATGACGGCCATCCTCACACCACCGGGCCCACCGCTCAGGTCAGTTCCCGCAGGAGCGGCTCCGGGTCCGCGAGGAGGAACAGATGACCGCCGTCGGGGACGGTGCGCAGCTCGGCGCCGGGAATCTGCGCGTGCGCCCAGCGCGCCACCTCGACGGGGACGTTGCCGTCCGCCTCGCCGTGCAGGAAGAGGGTCGGCACGGAGACCGAGCCCAGCGGGTCCGGCAGCGGGCGGGAGTAGCCGGCGAGGTCGGTGATGGCCGCGTCCACGCCCTGGCGCTGGCCCTCGGCCGTGTCCACCTCGGACAGGGCCCGGAAGGCGGGGGTGCTCATGATCAGCCGGTCGGAGCGGGGCCAGGCGTCGAGGTTCGGCTCGTGCCTGGTCTTCTTGAAGATCCCCTTCCCGGCGAGCATCGGCCGGGCGATCGCCGGGGCCCAGACGACGATCCGGTTCAGCCACTTGACCAGCGGGATCCGGCGCGCGTACGCCTCGCGGGGAGCCCCGGGAACGGCGGCGCACGCGAGGATCAGCCTCGTGACCCGCTCGGGGTGCTTCTGGGCCGCCGAGAGCGCGTACCCGCCGCCGCCCGAGATCGCCACGAGCGGAGCCCGCTCGTGGCCGAGGTGGTCGAGCAGGGCCACGAAGTCGTCGTTCCAGCGGTGGAAGCCGCGGCCGGGCATAGGGTCGGTCCCGCCGTAGCCCGGACGGTCCGGGAAGACCAGATGCAGGCCCTCGTCCGCCGCCGCCTGCCGCAGCGCGAGGCCCTCATAACGGCTGCCGGGGGTGCCGTGGAGCACGATCACGGGCGGGGCGGCGGGGTCGCCGTAGGAGCAGTACGTGATGCGGCGCCCGTTCGGGGCCGTCAGGCGATGCGTCTCCGGCAGGTCCGTCTCCGGCGTCTTCGGCAGGTCCGGCGGGGAGGGGGTCATCTCTGCTCCTCGTGGGATACGGGGTTGGCGGCAGCGGCGGCGATTCCGCCGATGATGAAGTCGAGGCCGAAGGAGAACCGGCGGTCGTAGTCGTGGTGGTCCGCGAACACCGAGGCGGCCCGGCGTTCCGGCGGGAGCTGGTGCAGTTCCGGATCGCCGCGGCCGAGGCGGATCGCCACATGGCCGGTGACGAAGTCGTGCAGGGTGCCGTACGCGTACGCGGCGGCCTCCTCGTCGAGCCCCGCACTGCGCAGCGCCGCCACGACCCGGTACGCGACGTCGTCGGCGCCGGGCCCGACGAGGGAGGCGCGGCGGTGCGCCTCCAGGATGACGGGGTGCCGCATGAGCAGGTCGTGGAGCGTGTCCGCGAACAGCCGGACGACGCCGCGCCAGTCGTCCGGCCAGTCCACCGAACGGGTCACCTCGCCGACGATCCGGGACACCAGCGCGTGCTGGAGCGCGTCGATACCGCCCGTCGTGCGGTGGATCGCCATCGCTGACACGTCCAGCCGGTCGGCCAGCGCGCGGAAGCTCACGGCATCGAGCCCCTGGTCGTCGGCCAGTTCGGTCGCCGCGTCCAGGATCGCATCGAGCGTCACCGCCCGGGGACGGCCGTTCTTCCGAGTGCTTGCCTTCTCGCCCACCATGCCCGCACCATATCGATACGCGTAACGAAACGGCAATGGGAGCGCCCATGACGGAATTGCACGACCTCACCGCTCTTCAGCTGGCCGCCGCCTACCAGTGCGGCGAAACCAGTCCCACCGAAGTCGTGGACCATCTGCTGGCCAGGATCGGGGACGGCGACCGGGTGGGGGCGTTCACCACCGTGTCGGCCGACCGGGCCCGCGTCGCGGCGGCCGGGGCCGAACGCGTCCTGCGCACGGCGGACCGCACCGGACTGCCGCGCCTGTTCGGCGTACCCACCGCGGTCAAGGATCTGGAAGCCACCGAGGGCGTGCGCACCACGCTGGGTTCCGCGCTGTTCCGCGACTGGATTCCCGGGCACAACGACGAGATCGTCGAGGTCATGGCCGGCGCCGGGCTGATCAGCCTCGGCAAGACCACCGTTCCCGAGTTCGGGGCGGCCTGCTACACCGAGCCCGAGGTGTCCGCCCCGGCGCGCAGTCCCTTCGACCTCACCCGCAGCGCGGCCGGCAGCAGTGGCGGCGCGGCCGCGGCGGTCGGCGCACTGCTGGTGCCGATCGCGCAGGGCAGCGACACCGCCGGTTCGGTGCGCTCCCCCGCGAGCGCCTGCGGGGTGGTCGGGCTCAAACCCAGCCGCGGACTCGTCACCGCGGGCCCGGCCGGCAATGACGGGATGGGGCTCTCCGTACGGGGTCCGCTCGCCCGCACCGTCCGCGACACCGCCGCGTTCCTCGACGCGCTGACCACCCGTACCGGCGTCGGCACCGTGCATCCGCCCCGGGTCGACAGCTACGAGCGCGCGTGCGACGCACCCGTGCCACGGCTACGGATCGCGCTGGCCCAGGGGTCGGTCTCGGGCTCCCCCGTGGATCCCGAGGTCGCCGCCGCCGCCGAACTCACCGCCCGTGCGCTGGCCGGGCTCGGCCATGACGTGTTCGCCCGGGACCAGGCGCCGGACCCCGAGCTCACCGAGGGTTTCCAAGTGATGTTCACGGCGCTGGTCGGGTCCAGGACCATGGCGTTCGAGGAGTCGTCCCTGCGCCCGATCGTCCGCCATCTCCGCTCCCGTTCCCAGGAGTTCACCTCCGGCGAGCTGGCCGCCGCGATCGGAGTCGTCCAGGCCCGCGCCCGCGCCTGGTCGTTCGACCACGCGAACGCGGACGTGGTGATCACCCCGACCGTGACGACCCCGCCGACGCTCGTCGGGCAGCTGCGCAACGACGCGGACCCGGCGGCGGAGCTGGCCGCGATGACCGCGTTCACGGGCAACACCGTCCTGGCGAACGCCACCGGGTTCCCGGCCATCAGCCTTCCGCTGGGCTGGAGTTCGCAGGGCCTGCCGCTCGGGGTCTCGCTCACCGCCGGCTGGGGCCGCGAGGACCTCCTGCTCGGCGTATCGGCCGCACTGGAGGAGGCCCTGCCGTGGGCCCACCGCTACGGCGACCGGTCCACGGCGCCGGCACCGGCGGGCCGCCCCTGACCGGACCGCCGCCGGACCCCCCGGGCGCGGTCCGGCTACTCGCCGGTGACGCCGTCGATACGCTCCCGGAGCAGGTCGGCCTGGCCGTTGTGCCGCGCGTACTCCTCGATCATGTGCGTGAGGATGTAACGCAGCGAAAACACCTCCTCGCCGTAACTCCCGGTGATGTCGAGGGACTCGGCGGCTTCGACGGTGGCCCGGGAGCGTGCGCACTCCTCGTGCCAGATCCTGAACGCCTCGTCGGGGTCGGCGCCCTCCACGTCGAACTCGGCGAACTCCCCGGGATTCGGGCCGGGCCAGTGCGGCGGCGCCACCTCGTCCTTCAACACCCGCCGGAACCAGGAACGTTCGACCTCGGCGAGATGCCGGACGAGCCCGAGCAGGGTCAGCTCCGAAGGGGGTACGGCCGCCTCCCGCAGCTGTCCTCCGGTGAGCCCCGCACACTTCATGGCCAGGGTCTCGCGCTGGTACTGGAGGAAGCCGCTCAGTGACGCACGCTCGTCGCCCACCTGCGGAGGCCTGCTTCTCGGGGCATCATGCATCGCGCCATCATGCCAAGCGCGACAGCCGTGCGCCCGGGATTTCCGCCCGGGTTCCTCACGCTCCCGCGAGTCCGCCCGGAGCCCCGGTGCCACGCAGCAGAGTGTCCACGACCCGCGTGGCGAGCGCGTCGGCGTCACCGCCTCCCACTACTTCCTTGGCCGCCTCGTGGATGAGGGCGTAGTAGACGCGGCGGGTCCAGTCGAGGTCGATGTCGGGGCGGAGCACGCCCGCCTCCTGGGCGCGGCGGAAGAGCCGGACGCAGGTGGCCCGGACCTCGGCATGGATGCTCGACACCGCCGACCCGCGGCCTACCCGGACGAGCCGGACCCAGCCATCGCCCCGCTACCGCCGGTCTCCGTTCCGGCGCTCCGCGGGACCCAGCACGAACCAGCGCGCGGGCAGCGCGACGCGGGTTCCGTCGGGCAGAAACTCGGTCTGGGCCAGGGCGGTCGCACCGCCGGCCAGGGTGGCGAGACCGGCCTCCTGGAGCAGCCGGCGCACCTCCTCCTCGGTGGCACTCGCGGGCTTGAGCCCGTGGGCCAGGACCCGGCGCAGCTTCTCCGGTGGGCCGTCCGGACCCTGTGCCACCTGCTGGAGCACATCCCTGGAGGCCGGGGTCGGCTCGACGACGAAGGCCCGTCCCCGCTCCCCCACCAGTGCCGCGACCGCTGCGGCGACGGCGGCCCTGGCCTCGGGCTCGCTCTGGTGGATCACCGCGCGCATATAGACATTGGCGTCGCCGACCCGCCCGTACAGGGCCGCCACGGCCTCCTCGTCGACAAGGTCGAGCTGGGCGAACTCGGCGACGCCCTCGGTGTCCGCGCGGCGGGCGTGCGCGATGGCCGCGTGCGAGAGATCCACACCGATCGCGCGGGCGAAACGGGTGGCGAGATAGCGGGTCTGGGTGCCGTTGCCGCAGCCGAGGTCGACGACGGGCAGTGAGGTGTCGGCGTGCGGCAGCAGCAGTTCGGTGTGGGGTACGGAGGTGAGCGACGGGTCGGAGTCCCAGATCGCCTCGCCGGGTGTGTCCGAGGTGGCGGACCAGTAGCCCTCCCATGCCTCGCGGTATCGCTGTGACACGTCCATGCGCACTCCCGGGTCCGTTCGTCCTGCGCTGTTCTGTTCAGGACCGGGCTACCGTCCCGGGACGGCCTCGGCAAGAGCGCGCGCAGCATCCACCCGCCCGTGGCAAGGCTTTCACCAGGCGTGCGACCGGGGGCGCGGGATCCCACTGAGTGCCTGTTCGAACCAGACGGTCTTGCCGTGCGCCGTGGTGCTGGTGCCCCATGCGCGGGCGAGGCTGCTCACCAGGAGCAGGCCGCGGCCCGACTCGTCGTGGGAGGCGGCGTCGAGCAGTGTGGCCGGTGCGGGTTCGTCGTCGCTGACCTCGCACAGCAGGGCACCGGTGCGGACCAGGCGGAGCCCGATGTGATGGCACCGGCCGTGCTTCACCGCGTTGGTCACGAGTTCGCTGACCATCAGCTCGGCCGCCTCCACCGCGTCCGGCAGCTCCCAGTCGAGCAGCTTTCCGCGCACCAGGCGCCGGGATCGCGCCACCTCGCGCGGATCCAGGGCGAGTTGCCATTCGGCGACGTCCTTGTCCGGGATGCCGTTCAGCCGGGCCATCAGCAGCGCCACGTCGTCCTTGCGTCCGCCGCTCGGGTTCAGGGCCCGGATGATCGTGTCGCAGGCGTCGTCCATGGAGGCGGCGGGGTGGGCCGCGGAGGCGCAGAGCGCGGCAAGCCCGGCGCCGATGTCCTGACCGCGCACCTCGACGAGGCCGTCGGTGCACAGGACCAGACGGTCGCCGGGCCGCACCCGCACGGTCGCGGTCTCGAAGGCGACGCCGCCCACACCGATCGGGGCGCCGGTGGGCAGGGTCAGGAGTTCGGCCCGGCCGTCCTCGGCACGGACGAGCACGGGTGGGATGTGCCCGGCGTTGGCGATCTGGACCTCGGAACGGATCGGGTCGTAGACGGCGTAGAGGCAGGTCGCCAGATACAGCTCACCCAGGCGCTGCGCCAGATCGTCGAGGTTGCGCAGCAGTTGGGCCGGCGGCATCTCCATGGTGGCCATGGTCAGCACCGCGGTACGCAACTGGCCCATCATCGCGGCCGAGTTGAGGCCGTGCCCCATGACGTCGCCGACGACGAGCGCGGTCCGGGAGCCGGGCAGCTTCACCGAATCGAACCAGTCGCCGCCGATCCTTCCGAGCCGGGCACCGGGCAGGTACCGGGTGGCGATGTCGCAGCCGGCCATCCGGGGTGCGACCTGGGGCAGCATGCTGTCCTGGAGGGCCTCCGCCACGTTCTCCTGGTACGTGTACATGCGGGCGTTGTCGAGTACGAGCCCGGCACGGGCGGCGAGTTCGGCACCCGTGGTGCGGTCCATGTCGTCGAAGGGCTCACGGCCGGGACGGCGCATCAGGACCATGAAGCCGAGCACCACGTCACGGGCCTTGAGCGGCACGATGAGCAGCGACCGGTGAGTGATCAGCGGACGCAGGTCGCGCTTCTCGAACTCGCCCGAGACCCGGTTGCTCAGCTCCTCGCTGACGTACGGGATGAGGACCGGCTCACCGGTGACCATGCACTGGAAGAACGGGGTGTGCTCGGGGAAGGCGATGGACTCGCCGACCGGGACGGTGTCGTCCCAGCGGCCGGGCTCGTCGTTGTGCTCGACCCAGACCCGGTGCCAGACGGTGGTGACGTCCGGCGGCCCGTCCGGGAAGCCCTCACCGGCGAGGACCGCGGCGCGCAGATGCGTACCCGCGAAGTCGGTGAAGCGGGGTACGGCGGCGCTGGTGACCTCGCGGATGGTGCGTTCCAGGTCGAGGGAGGTGCCGATGCGGCCGCTGACCTCGTTGAGGAACTCCAGCCGTTCGCGGACCGCCGCGTATTCGAGGTCCAGTTCGGGGCGGGGGACGGCGCGGGGCGCGGGTGCTCCGTCGCCACCGCTTCGCGGGCCGTGGGCAGGGTGCCGGGAGGTGCGCCGCGGCACGCCCCAGTCAGGGGTGACCGGGACTCGGCTCCGGTGGCTGAACTCCAGGACGGGATAGCCGAGTTCGAGGACCTGGGCGACGATCCTGGTCGCCTCCCCCACACTCATGCTGGGCAGGATCTCGGGCAGCCGGCCCGCCAGCTCCTGGTAGCCGGGGAAGTCGGTGTGGAGCGCGAAGGCGGGGGCGACCGTACCGGTGTCCCGGCCGTCGCCCTTGCCGCCCCCGGCCAGCCGGCCGGCGTCCGCGGCCAGGACCAGGAGCCGCTCGGCACCGGGGCCGACCAGTGGGTAGGCCCACCACAGGACATCGATCCGGCCCCGCTCCGGTTCGTCGCCCCGGGCCCGGCCCGCCGTCGGGTAGCAGAAGGTCCCGCCCGGCGCCCCTTCGGACTCGGGGCCGAGGCCGGTGCCGTCCTCCTCCGCCTGCCCCAGCGCACCGGAGACCGGAAGGAGTTCACCGGCCGGCGAGCCGACCGCCTCCTGTCTGGTGACGCCGAAGAGCCGTCTCGCGCCGCTCGACCAGTGGGAGACGAGCCCGCGCTCGTCGACCACCGCAACGGCGAGCGGCACACGGCCCGTCGAGGCGTCACACGGCAGTGGTGTCCGCTGCGCCGGCACATCGCGATCCATGGGTGGAAGGCTCCTTCCCCACCGCAACGTTCTGCGGTTCGTGACTCCACGGTATGGCCCCGCGGCCGACGCCCGCCGGTCATCGGCCCAATCGCGGCCCGGGGTGGTGCGCCCGGCGCCCTGGTACGCGCACGAAGCGGTCCGGCCGCGGCGCCGGGCCGGCCGGGGAGCCACCGGCCGGCCCGCCGTTCCTCCGGACGGTCAGTCCTCGTGCCCGAGTTGGAGGTCGCGTTCGGTGCGTCCGCCGCCCGCGACCTGGAGCACGGTGGCCACGGGCGGGTAGCCGGCCGCGATCACCGTGTACTCGCCGGTGGACAGGTCCACGAACCGGAATGCCCCGTCGGGCCCCGTGGTGAGTGTGTCGACCACATTGCCCGCCGCGTCCAGGAGGGTGACCCGGGCGTCCTCGACGGGTCGGCCGCCGCTCGCCCGTACGATGCCGCGCAGCACCGCGCCGCCGGCGAGTTCGATGTCCTGCCGGGTCTCCCTGGCCGCCTGCACGCTCACCGGCAGCGCGGCGGGCCGGAAGGCGGGGGCGCTGGCGGCGAGGGTGTACTCGCCCGCCACCAACTCCGCGATCACATATCCGCCTTCACGGCCGCTGCGGGTGGAGGCGACGACTTCGCCGCGGACATCGGTGAGGGTGACGGCGGCATCGCGCACCGGAATGCCGTCGGCGGTGACGACGGTCCCGGCGAGGCGCCCGGCCCCGCCGAGCACCACGTCGAGTTCGACGGGCCGTTCGCCCACGGTGACGCTGACGGCCTGCGGCTGGTGTCCGCCGGCCGCGGCGATGAGGACGTACGAACCGGCGCCGGGCACGCTCAGCGCGTACCGCCCGTCGTCGCCGCTCGCGCCCCGTCCGACTTGCTGGCCCTGGACGTCGATGAGGGTGAGGGCGGCGCGCGGGACCTTCGTACCGTCGGAGTGCTGGACGCTGCCGCACACCGGCACGCCCGACAGGTAGACGGGCGGCGGTGCGGCGGCCTCGGTGGCCGAAGTGGTGCGGGCTGCCGGAACGGTCACGGGCTCGGCGGTGCTTTCGGGGCTGTGATGGGACACCAGCGGTTTCTCCTTGAGGAAGAAGGCGAAGAACAGGCCGAGCGCGAGCACCGGCACGAGGTAGAGGAAGATCCGCGGCATCGCGTCGGCGTACGCCTGGATATAACTGTCGCGCAGCGCGGGCTCCACCGCGTGGACCAGCTGCGGGGTGATCGACTCGGGGTCGGGGAGGTCGGCGCCGGACGGCAGGCGGACGGCGAGCGCGTCCGCGAGGCGGCCCGCGAAGAGCGTCCCGAAGACGGCGGCGCCGACGCTGCCGCCGATCTGCCGGAAGTAGTTGTTGGCACTGGTGGCGGAGCCGATGTCGGCGGGCTGGACGGAGTTCTGCACGGCGAGCACCAGCACCGGCATGATCAGCCCGATCCCGATGCCGAGCACGGCCTGCGCGATGCTGTATTCGATGCGTGGGGTGTCGGTTTCGAGGCGGGAGAGCAGCCACATCCCGACCACCGAGAACGCGCCGCCGAGGATCGGGTGGATGCGGTAGCGGCCGGTGCGGGAGATCAGCTGGCCGGAGACGACGGACGCGATGACGATGCCGCCCATCATCGGGAGCATCAGCAGCCCGGATTCGGTGGCCGTGGCGCCGTCGACCATCTGGAGAAAGGTCGGCAGATAGCTGGCGGCGCCGAACAGCCCCACCCCGACGACTGCCCCGACGAGCGCGGTGACATTGAAGATCGAGTCGCGGAACAGCCGCAGCGGGATGATGGGTTCGGCAGCCCGGTGCTCGACGACCAGGAACAGCAGAGTCGTTCCGGCGGCTCCGGCCCCCAGCCCCAGGATGGTGCGCGAGCCCCACGCGTACTCCGTACCGCCCCAACTGGTCAGCAGCACCAGGCAGGTGGAGGCGACGGCGAGCAGCAGCGCGCCGAGGACGTCGAGGCGGGGCCGGACGGTGGGCCTGGGGAGTTTCAGTACGACGGTGATGACCGCAAGCGTGACCAGGCCGAACGGTACGTTGATGTAGAAGCACCAGCGCCAGGAGGCATGGTCGGTGAAGAAGCCGCCGAGCAGCGGGCCCGCCACGGACGCGAGGCCGAACGCGGCGCCGATGAGCCCCATGAACCGGCCGCGTTCCCGGGGCGGTACGACATCCGCGATGATCGCCTGGACTCCGATCATCAGCCCGCCGCCGCCGACGCCCTGGACGGCGCGGAAGGCGATCAGCTCGTCCATGGTGCGGGACCAGCCGGCCAGCGCGGAGCCGATGACGAAGATGACGATGGCGAACTGGAAGACGCCCTTGCGGCCGAAGAGATCGCCGAGCTTTCCGTAGATCGGCAGTCCGATCGTGGAGGCGAGCAGGTACGCGGTGACGGCCCAGGACATCTTCTCCAGGCCGTGCAGCTCGCCGACGATCTTCGGCAGCGCGGTGGCGACGATCATCTGGTCGAGCGCCGCGAGCAGCAGCGTGAGCATCAGTCCGAGGAAGATCAGCCGGATGCGGCGGGGGCTGGTCTCCGGTTCGCCGGACGGGGCGGGGGCCGCCTGTGCCGGCGCGGCCTCGACAGGAGGCGGCGGGGGCGGCCCGGCGGGCGCCTCGGCGGTCCCCGCGCCGTCCGGCTCCTCCTCCAACAGAGTGATCCCACCCACCACGTGCTGCTCCCCTCGTCGCATCTGCGCCGCCCTTTTCTCGCATCGCGCGACGAGGGAGGGCAAACGCGACGGGGGGCGCCGACGGCGTACTCGGGGGGCTTAACTCCCGGTGGGAGCCACTACGGCGCACAACCGGCGGGCCGAGAAAACCACCCGAACCGGTGAGGCCGGTCAAGAGCGGGGCGGGCTACTTCTCGACCTCGGCGGCGAGGTTCTGCAGCAGCTCGTCGTAGATCCGCCCGAGCCCCTTGGGCGCGAAGGTCTTCTCGAAGAATCCGCCGATGCCGCCGGCACCGTTCCAGACGGTCGAGACGACGGCCTTCGACCTGCCCTCACCGGCCGGGGTGACGGTCCAGGTGGTGACCATCGAGGAGTTGCGGTCCTTCTCCACGAGCTGGCCGTCGGTGGGCTCGGTGACCTCCAGCAGGCAGTCGCGCACCCGCTTGCTGGTGGCCTGGAGCTTCCAGTGGACGAGGGTGCCCTCGCCGTCACCGCCCTCACGCACCTCGTACTCGCTGAAGTGTCCGGGCAGCACCTTGCCCCGGACCTCCTTGTAGTCGGCCAGCGCGTCGAACACCGTCTCCGCGTCCGCCGCGATGACTCGCTCTGTCGTGGCCTCGACCTGCGCCATGGCTGTTCCTCCAGCACTCGGTTGTTCGGGGGTGTGCTGAGCCAATCACCTCCCGCACGCCGCTCAAAATCCGGTCGGGGACGAAGGGGAGAAAACGATCAAGGGAACAAGTGTTCTATTCTCTGTCCAGTGCTACCGAGGAGGCGTCCATGCGCTGGGACAATCTGGTCGAGAACCCCGCCACGACCGGGAACAGCGCGCTCTTCACCGCCGACGCGGTGACCACGCGCACCTTTGACACCCCCGAGTTCCGGGGGATCACCTTCCATGAGATCCGGGCCCGCTCGATCGTGAACCGGGTACCGGGCGCATCGCGGATGCCGTTCGAATGGACGGTCAATCCGTACCGGGGCTGTTCGCACGCCTGTGTCTACTGTTTCGCGCGCAAGACCCACAGCTATCTGGATCTCGACACCGGCCTCGGCTTCGACTCCCAGATCGTCGTCAAGACCAACGCCCCGGAGCTGCTGCGCGACCGGCTCGCGTCCAGCCGCTGGCACGGCGCGCACATCGCGATGGGCACCAATGTCGACTGCTACCAGCGCGCCGAGGGCCGGTACCGGTTGATGCCCGGCATCATCTCGGCCCTGCGCGATCACGCGAACCCGTTCTCGATCCTGACCAAGGGAACGCTGATCCTGCGCGATCTGGACTTGCTGCGACAGGCGGCCGAGGTCACCGACGTCGGCATCTCCGTCTCGGTCGGCTTCGTCGACGACGCGCTGTGGCGCACCGTCGAGCCCGGCACCCCGTCCCCCGCGCGCCGCCTCGACGCCGTCCGCACCCTGAGCGAGCACGGCATCGACTGCGGCGTACTGATGGCCCCCGTCATCCCGTTCCTCGGCGACCATCCGGACCAGCTGCGCGCCACGGTCCGCGCCATCGCCGCCGCCGGGGCGACCTCGGTGACCCCGCTCGTCCTCCATCTGCGGCCCGGCGCCCGGGAGTGGTACATGCAGTGGCTCGGGAACCACCACCCCCATCTGGTGCGGCGCTACGAGCGGCTGTACGCCGAGGGGGCCTACGCGCCCAAGTGGTACCAGCGCCGCATCACCCGGTACGTCCACGAACTGGCGACCGAATTCGGCATCGGGCCCTCGCACCGCGGCGCGGCCCGACGGCTCCCGGCACGGAAGGAACAGCACTCGCCGCTCGACCGCCCCGGGCCCACGCAGCTGACCCTGCTCTGATCTGCCGGAACCACCACGGGGACCTCGACGGACCAACGCGGGCAAACGGGTCAACTCTTTACATAACAGGTCCTTCCTGGCGCGAATGCGGGGAGCATGCGGCGGGGGCTGCGCCACGCGCAGCCGTGTTTCCCCCACCACGGGAGGCCATATGACGAAACGTTCAGGAATTCTGTTCGCCGTCGGTGCGACGGTCGCCGGTCTGGTGACCGTCGCGCCTTCCCCGGCAACCGCCGACAACGGCGCGCGGTCCACCGCCGCGAAGCTCCAGTGGACCGACTGCGGCACCAAGTCGTATCCACGACTGCAGTGCTCATCGGTCCGCACCCCGCTCGATCATGACGATCCGTCGGGTCGGCGGATCACCCTCGCGCTGTCCCGCATCCCGCACACCGCTAAGACCTTCCAGGGCCCCCTGCTCGTCAACCCGGGCGGCCCCGGCGGCAGCGGTCTGACAATGGCCGGATTCGTGGCGTCCTCGCTGCCGAGGGCGATCGCCGCCCAGTACGACGTGATCGGCTTCGACCCGCGTGGCGTCGGCAGGAGCAGGCCGGCACTGAACTGCGTACCGAAGTACTTCGATCCGCTGCGCCCCGACTCGGTGCCCGACTCGCCGGGAGTCGAGCAGGCCAACCGGAACCGGGCCCGTTCGTTCGCCGAGGCGTGCGGGCGCAAGTACCCGGACCTGCTGCCCCACATGGGCACGGTCAGCGCCGCGAAGGACCTCGATGTGATCCGGCGGGCCACCGGCTCCCGGCAGCTGAACTACTTCGGGTACTCGTACGGCACCTACCTCGGCGCGGTGTACGCCAAGCTGTTCCCGGAGCGGGTGCGACGTCTGGTCCTCGACTCGAACGTCGACCCGGACGGCGTCTGGTACGACGACAACATCGGCCAGGACTACGCCTTCGACGCCCGCCACAAGGCGTTCGCCGCCTGGGTGGCGAAGCACGACGCCGCATATCGGCTCGGCACCGACCCGGCGAAGGTCGAGAGCGCCTGGTACGCGATGCGTGCGGCCGTCAAGACGCACCCCGCGGGCGGGAAGGTCGGCCCGAGCGAGCTGGAGGACACCTTCCTGCCGGGCAGCTACTACGACGGGTACTGGCCGTATCTGGCCGAGGCGTTCGCCGCGTACGCCAACGACGGCGACCAGAACGCGCTCGTGAAGGCGTACAAGAAGTTCGGCGCCGTCGACGCCGAGGGCGACAACGGGTACTCGGTCTACTCGGCCGTGCAGTGCCGCGACGCCCAGTGGCCCCGGCAGTGGAACACCTGGCGCGGCGACAGTCGGCGGGTGCACGCCAAGGCACCCTTCTTCACCTGGAACAACAACTGGTACAACGCCCCGTGCGCCGACTGGCCGGTGGAACCGCTGAATCCGGTGCGCGTCTCCAACAGCGCGCTCCCGCCGGTGCTGCTCTTCCAGGCCACCGACGACGCGGCCACACCGTACGAGGGCGGCGTCACGCTGCACCGCAGGCTGCGCGGCTCCAGCCTGGTCGTCGAGCAGGGCGGCGGCAATCACGGCATCACGCTGGGCGACAACGACTGCCTGGACACCTACTTGGCGGACTATCTCGCCAAGGGCACCGTCCCGCGCGGCGAAGGAAACCGGGGCGACGCGGACGCGGTGTGCGCCAAGTCGCCCGACCCGCGGCCGCTGACCGGCGAGGCGGCTGCGAAGTCGGCGCGGCGGACGGATTCCGGCAGCAGGGGCAGCACCCTGCACGGGCTGCTCGGCTTCCGCGGCTGACGGCGGCCCGCGGCCCGACTCGCGTACGGGCCAACCTGACGGATGCCAGGATGGCCCGTATGACGACAGGGACCACACCCACCGGGATACATGTCCGGGACATGACCGTCGACGACTGCGAGGCGGTCACTCGGCTCCGGGTGCGCGGCTGGCAGGCGGCCTACGCGGGACTGGTGCCTCAGTCCTACCTGGAAGGCATGGACCGCACCGTCGCCGAGGACGCGGAGCGGCGCCGCGCGTCCCTGGCCCGGGGCACCACGCTCGTGAACGTGGTGGCCGAACGGACTGGCCCCGGGATGATCGGCTGGGCCTGCTACGGCCCGTACCGGGAGAACGGCGGGCCACCGGCGCGGGGCGAGCTGTACGCGCTCTACGTGGCACCCGAGCAGATCGGGACCGGGGCGGGCCGCGCCCTGATGGCGGAGACACTCACCCGCGCCGCGGCCGACGGCTTCCCGGACCTGGTGCTGTGGGTCCTGAAGGAGAACGCCCCGGCCCGCCGGTTCTACGAGCGCGCGGGCTTCCGTCCCGACGGCGCCGAGGAGTCCTTCGAGGCGGACGGCGCGCTCGTGCCCGAGGTGCGGTACGTACGCGCTCTCGGCGGCCCCGCCGCTTCCTGAGGCCCAGCGCTTCCTCAGGGAGCGCCCAGCCGGCCGAGCGCATCGCGGGCCGCGCCGCCCAGCCTGGGGTGCGGCAGAGCGGCTGCCAGCAGCGGGCGGGCCCGCTCGTCCCCCAGCTGCCCGAGCCCCTCCACACAGGCGAGCGCCACCCGCCAGTACGGGTCGTCCGGGGCGAGCAGCCGTTCCAGGGTGCTCATCAGTGCCGGTACGGACTCCGGGGCCCGCAGCGCGGTGAGCAGCCGCACCGGGTGCAGGGCGTACGCGGTGCGCAGGGTGTTGGTCGCCAGGGCGGCGGCGGCCCGGGGTGTGCGGGGGTCGCCGAGGCACACCAGGGCGTGGGCGGCGGAGACACACCGCTCCGGGTCGCGGTGGTTGAGCAGCAGGACCAGTGCCTCGAAGGCCCGCCGGTCTCCGCCGCAGCCGAGCCGGAAGGCGGCCATCTCGCGGGCCCAGAGCGGGCGTTCGCGTTCCACCAGGACGCGGGCCAGCTCCTCCTCGCCCTCGGTGGCGAGCAGTCCGCGGTACGCCGCCGACTCCCCCGCCGCGTCCGCCTCGTCAGCAAGCCGGTCCGCCAGCGACCGGAACTCCTCGTCCATGACCGTCAGCGTATCGGCGGGGACTCTGCGTATCGAGGGGCGGGGGGAATGTGGCATGGCGCACAACGACCGGGGGCTGGCGCGCTCGTTACCGGGCAGTTAATCTCATGTGAGCGGGACACGATCCCCGCTTGCTCCGGTGGCCTGGTGACGCAGCCACCCGGAGTGCTTGTCGGTTCGGCGGTTTTGCGAGACGTGACTCCGGGACAGAGTCCGTCGCCCCTTCCGGGTCCTGGCGTGCTCATCGCGCCCCGGCCCCGAGTACCACGACACGCAATTCCCGCACGTGTCGCGCCGGTTTTCCCTCTCAGTGCGCGCCGTGCCTCCTCACAGTCGTCACTCATTCTCTGGAGTCCCGTGATGGACACCCCACTCAGCACCATTGCCGTCGTCGGCCTCGGCACCATGGGCACCGGCATCGCCGAGGTCCTGGCCCGCGCCGGCCACGAGGTCATCGGCATCGACATCAGCGACGCGGCCGCCCGTCAGGCCGTCGCCGCCCTGGAAGCCTCGACCGCCCGCGCCGTGCGGCGCGAGCGGATCACCGAGGAGGAGCGGAGCGATGTCCTCGCCCGGTTCCGTACCTTCGCCGACCTCCGGGCCGCCGCGGAGGCGGAGCTGGTCATCGAGGTCGTGCCCGAGTCGTACGAGATCAAGCAGCAGGTCTTCCGGGAGCTCGACGCGATCGTCTCTCCCACCGCGATCCTGGCGACCGGCACCAACGCCCTTTCGGTGACCCGGCTGGCCGCCGAATCGCTGCGCCCCGAGCGCGTGCTCGGTCTGCACTTCTTCAACCCGGCACCGGCGATGAAGCTGGTCGAGGTGGTGTCCTCGGTGCTGACCGCGCCGCCGGCCGTCGAGGCGGTCACCGCGCTCGCCCGCAGCCTGGGCAAGGAGCCGGTCGCGGTCGGCGACCGGCCGGGCTTCGTCGCCGACGGGCTGCTGTTCGGGTACCTCAACCAGGCCGCCGCGATGTACGAGGCCAACTACGCCTCCCGGGAGGACATCGACGCGGCGATGAAGCTCGGCTGCGGTCTGCCGATGGGCCCGCTCGCCCTGCTCGACCTGATCGGGGTCGACACCGCCCGTACCGTCCTGGAGGCGATGTACTCCGAGTCGCACGACCGGCTGCACGCCCCGGCGCCCGTTCTCCGGCAGCTGAGCGAGGCGGGGCTGACCGGCCGCAAGTCGGGCCGCGGCTTCTACACGTACCAGGCGGCCGGCAGCCAGACCGTGGTGCCGGACGCGCTGGCCCCGCGGGACGACCGGGCGGCGGTGGCCGGGCGTACCGTGCGTTCGGTGGGTGTCGCGGGTTCCGGGACGATGGCCTCGGGGATCGCCGAGGTCTTCGCGAAGGCCGGGTACGACGTGGTGCTCGCCGCCCGCGGCCAGGAGAAGGCGGACACGGCGAAGGGCCGGATCGCCAAGTCGCTGGAGCGTTCCGTCACCAAGGGGCGGCTGACGGCCGAGGCGCGGGACGAGGCCCTGGCCCGGATCACCGCGGCCGGTTCGCTGGACGCCTTCGCCGATGTCGATCTCGCGGTGGAGGCCGTCGCCGAGGACCTGGCGGTCAAGCAGCAGTTGTTCGGGACCCTGGACAAGGTCTGCAAGCCGGGTGCCGTCCTCGCCACCACCACCTCGTCGCTGCCGGTCGTGGCGATCGCGCGGGCCACCTCGCGTCCGCAGGACGTGATCGGGATGCACTTCTTCAACCCGGCGCCGGCGATGAAGCTGGTCGAGGTGGTCCGTACGGTGCTCACCGCCGACGACGTCCACGCCACCGTCCGTGAGGTCTGCGCCGAGGTCCGCAAGCACCCGGTGGACTGCGGGGACCGGGCCGGTTTCATCGTCAACGCGCTGCTGTTCCCGTATCTCAACAACGCGATCAAGATGGTCGAGGAGCACTACGCGACCCTCGACGACATCGACGCCGCGATGAAGCTGGGCGGCGGCTACCCGATGGGCCCGTTCGAACTGCTCGACGTCGTCGGGCTCGATGTCTCCCTGGCCATCGAGAAGGTGCTGCACAGCGAGTTCCGCGACCCGGGTCTGGCTCCGGCTCCGCTGCTCGAACATCTGGTGGCCGCCGGCTGCCTCGGCCGCAAGACGGGGCGCGGCTTCCGCGAACATGCCCGGCGCTGAGAGGGTCCGCGACGCCGCGGAGCCCGCCGTCGGCCCCTCCGGGCCGGGGGCGGGGTGGGGAGGGCTGCTCGATCCTTCGGGCGGCCCGCCCCCACGGGCGCACTCCCCCGACCCGATGCAGTACGTTCACACCATGTCCCAGCCCGCCAGGTCCCCCCGTGTCTCCGCCGCGCCCGACGCCCCGGAAAGTGCCGCAGGCACGCGCGCCGCCGCCCAACGGCTCAGAATGCGCCGTGAACTGGCCGCCGCGGCGATGGAACTCTTCGCCACGAAGGGGTACGAGGCAACGACGGTCGACGAGATCGCGGGCGCCGCCGGAGTCGCCCGGCGGACCTTCTTCCGGCACTTCCGCTCCAAGGAAGAGGCGATCTTCCCGGACCACGACGACACCCTCGTCAGGGCCGAGGCCGTCCTCAATGCCGCACCGGCGCACGAGCACCCCCTCGACACCGTCTGCCGCGGCATCAAGGAAGTCATGAAGATGTACGCGGCGAAGCCCGCGGTCTCCGTGGCCCGTTACAAGCTGACCCGCGAGGTCCCCACCCTGCGCGAGGCGGAGATCGCCTCGGTGGCCCGCTACGAGCGGCTGTTCACCCGCTATCTGCTGGGCCATTTCGACGAGCGCGACCACCACGTCGGCAATGACGACCCGCTGCTGGCGGAGGTCGCGGCGTCCGCCGTGGTCACCGCGCACAACCATGTGCTGCGCCGCTGGCTGCGCGCGGGCGGCGAGGGTGACGTCGAGGCGCAGCTCGACCATGCCTTCGCGATCGTCCGCGACACCTTCGGGACCGGTATCGGGGCCGGCCGGACCGTCGGTGCCGAGCCCGCGAAGCAGCCGGCCGCCTCGGTGACGTCCCAGGGCGAGGTGCTGGTCGCCGTGGCGCGGACGGACGCGCCGCTCGACGAAGTGATGCGCACCATCCAGCAGGCGCTCCAGGACCGCTGACGGGGGCGTGCCGGCCGGCACGCCCCCGCCACCGCCGAAACCTGGTTGTCGCAGCCGCGCACCGGTGCTGTGGTGGGCGGATGAATCGTGATCACGAAGCACTGCTGGCCCTTTTCGACCGCGAGATGCGCGAGCACGCCCGCCCCGACGGCCCCGGCGTACGGGTCGAGCACACCGGTGATGTCGTACGGCAGGTCGGCACGGCCGACGACTGGAACGCCGTCGTCTGGTCGGCCCCGGCCCTGGATCCCGCACGGGCGGACGCGGTGATCGCGGCCCAGGTGGCGCACTACGCGGCGCTCGGGCACGACGAGTTCGAGTGGAAGCTGTACGCGCACGACCGGCCGGCCGATCTGGCGCACAGGCTTCTGGCGGCCGGTTTCGAGGCGGAGGAGCCGGAGACCCTGCTGGTCGCCCCGGTCGCGGACCTCTCGAAGGCGGTGGAACTCCCCGACGGTGTGCGGCTGCGCACCGTGAGTGACGCCGAGGACGTGGAGCTGATGGCCCGCGCCCATGAGCGGGCGTTCGGCTCGGACTGGTCGCGGCTGCGGCATCAGGTGCTGACCAGGCTGGCCGAGGACCCGGACGGCTTCGTCGGCGTCCTCGCCATGGTGGGCGACGAGCCGGTGAGCTCGGCCCGGATGGAGCTGTACCCGGGCACGGGCTTCGCGGGGCTCTGGGGCGGCGGAACGGTCGAGGCGTGGCGCGGGAAGGGCGTCTACCGGGCCCTGGTGGCCTTCCGCGCCCGGATCGCGGCGGAGCGCGGCTACCGCTACCTTCAGGTCGATGCCTCCGGCATGAGCAGCCCGATCCTCCGGCGGCTCGGATTCATGGCCCTGAGCACCACGACCCCCTACGTGTACCGGTCTCACTGATCGATCATTCGCCGCCATCTACCCGGCATATCCCTGCGAAACACCCCCCTCACCGCTCATCGGCGCCCTGCGGGTGACAAGTGAGAGAAATTGTTGGCACCGAGTGCCTTGCCGGGTGTCACGGAGTGCCATACGTTGAAGTTGTCCGGGCGGCCGGCGTGCTGAGATCTCACGTACGCCGGCTGTCCCCGCAAGCGATTTGCCTGCGCGCCCGGACGCCTGCGTCACAGGCAACCCCTTCCGCTCCACAGAGCAAGCCGAAGCTTTGACAGCCGAACCGACGGCACCACCTCCACACCACACCGCTCCCCTCTTGCTCGCAGGGACTCTCAAGCGATCCCTCAGCGCCCCCATCCGCCGGAGGCACACCGTGAAGGAAATCCTGGACGCGATCCAATCGCAGGACAGCACAGCCGCGGACTTCGCGGCCCTGTCCATTCCTGAGTCGTACCGCGCGGTGACCGTGCACAAGGACGAGACCGAGATGTTCCACGGGCTCTCCACCCGCGACAAGGACCCCCGCAAGTCGCTGCACCTCGACGAGGTCCCGGTGCCCGAACTCGGGCCCGGCGAGGCCCTGGTCGCCGTCATGGCGAGCTCGGTCAACTACAACTCCGTGTGGACCTCGATCTTCGAGCCGATGTCCACCTTCGGCTTCCTGGAGCGCTACGGAAGGCTCAGCGAGCTCACCAGGCGCCACGACCTGCCGTACCACGTCATCGGTTCCGACCTGGCGGGCGTCGTCCTGCGGACCGGTCCCGGCGTCAATGCCTGGCACCCCGGCGACGAGGTCGTCGCCCACTGCCTCTCGGTCGAACTGGAGTCCTCGGACGGCCACAACGACACGATGCTCGACCCCGAGCAGCGCATCTGGGGCTTCGAGACCAACTTCGGCGGCCTGGCGGAGATCGCACTCGTCAAGTCCAACCAGCTGATGCCGAAGCCGCAGCACCTCAGCTGGGAGGAGGCCGCGGCTCCCGGCCTGGTCAACTCCACCGCGTACCGCCAGCTCGTCTCGCGCAACGGCGCCGGCATGAAGCAGGGCGACAACGTGCTGATCTGGGGCGCCAGCGGCGGACTCGGCTCGTACGCCACGCAGTTCGCGCTGGCCGGCGGCGCCAACCCGATCTGTGTCGTCTCCAGCGAGCAGAAGGCCGACATCTGCCGGAAGATGGGCGCCGAGGCGATCATCGACCGCAACGCCGAGGGCTACAAGTTCTGGAAGGACGAGCACAACCAGGACCCGCGCGAGTGGAAGCGGTTCGGCAAACGCATCCGTGAACTCACCGGCGGCGAGGACGTGGACATCGTCTTCGAGCACCCGGGCCGCGAGACCTTCGGCGCCTCGGTGTACGTGACCCGCAAGGGCGGCACGATCGTCACCTGCGCCTCCACCTCCGGCTACAACCACGAGTACGACAACCGCTACCTGTGGATGTCGCTGAAGAGGATCGTGGGCTCGCACTTCGCCAACTACCGCGAGGCGTGGGAGGCCAACCGGCTGGTCGCCAAGGGCAAGATCCACCCCACCCTGTCGAAGGTCTACTCCCTGGAGGAGACCGGCCAGGCCGCGTACGACGTCCACCGCAACCTCCACCAGGGCAAGGTCGGCGTACTGGCGCTGGCGCCGCGCGAGGGGCTGGGCGTGCGCAACGAGGAACTGCGCGAGCAGCACATCGACGCCATCAACCTGTTCCGTGACGCGTCAGCGGAGCGGGCCGACGAACACAGCAGGGACGTCTGAGATGAGCGGGCGTCAGAAGGACCGCCCGTGGCTCATGCGGACGTACGCCGGCCACTCGACCGCCGAGGCGTCCAACGAGCTCTACCGGCGCAACCTCGCCAAGGGCCAGACCGGCCTGTCGGTCGCCTTCGACCTGCCGACGCAGACGGGTTACGACCCCGACCACATCCTCGCCCGCGGCGAGGTCGGCCGGGTCGGCGTTCCCGTCTCGCACCTCGGTGACATGCGCCGGCTGCTCCAGGACATCCCCCTGGAGCAGATGAACACCTCGATGACGATCAACGCCACCGCGATGTGGCTGCTGGCGCTCTACCAGGTGGTCGCCGAGGAACAGGGCGCCGATCCCACGAAGCTCCAGGGCACCACGCAGAACGACATCGTCAAGGAGTACCTCTCGCGCGGGACGCACGTCTTCCCGCCCGGCCCCTCGCTGCGGCTGACCACCGACATGATCGCGTACACGGTCAACCGCATCCCGAAGTGGAACCCGATCAACATCTGCAGCTACCACCTGCAGGAGGCGGGGGCCACTCCGGTCCAGGAGATCGCGTACGCCATGTCGACGGCCATCGCGGTCCTGGACGCCGTGCGCGATTCCGGTCAGGTGCCCGAGGAGCGGTTCGGCGATGTGGTCGCGCGGATCTCCTTCTTCGTGAACGCGGGCGTCCGGTTCATCGAGGAGATGTGCAAGATGCGCGCCTTCGGCCGCATCTGGGACCAGGTCACCCGCGAGCGGTACGGCATCACCGATGCCAAGCAGCGCCGCTTCCGCTACGGCGTCCAGGTCAACTCGCTCGGGCTGACCGAGGCGCAGCCGGAGAACAACGTCCAGCGCATCGTCCTGGAGATGCTGGCCGTCACCCTCTCCAAGGACGCCCGCGCCCGCGCCGTCCAGCTGCCGGCGTGGAACGAGGCACTGGGGCTCCCCCGGCCCTGGGACCAGCAGTGGTCGCTCCGTATCCAGCAGGTGCTCGCGCACGAGAGCGATCTGCTGGAGTACGAGGACATCTTCGCCGGGTCGCACGTCATCGAGGCCAAGGTGGACGAGCTGGTCGCCGAGTCGCTCGCCGAGATCGACCGGATCGAGCGGATGGGCGGCGCCATGGCGGCCGTGGAGTCCGGCTATCTGAAGTCCGAGCTGGTCTCCTCGCACGCCGCCCGCCGGGCCCGGATCGAAGGCGGCGAGGAACGGATCGTCGGCGTCAACATCTACGAGACGACGGAGCCGAACCCGCTCACCGCGGACCTCGACGGGGCGATCATGACGGTCGACCCCGCCAATGAGGCCAGGGTCGTCGCCGCCCTGCACGACTGGCGCGACAACCGCGACGAGGCCCGCGCCACCGAGGCGCTGGCGGCGCTGAAGAAGGCCGCGGCGGGCACCGACAACATGATGGAAGCGACCGTGGAGTGCGCCCGCGCGGGTGTCACCACCGGCGAGTGGTCCTGGGCGCTGCGCGATGTCTTCGGCGAGTTCCGGGCCCCGACGGGCGTCTCGTCCGCGCCGGTCGCGGTGACCGCCGAGGCGGGCACCCCGCTCGCCCTGGTCCGCGAGAAGGTCGCCCGCACCGCGGCCGACCTGGGCGCCGGACGGCTGCGGCTGCTGGTCGGCAAGCCGGGCCTGGACGGACATTCCAACGGCGCCGAGCAGATCGCCGTACGGGCCCGTGACGCCGGTTTCGAGGTCGTCTATCAGGGGATCAGGCTGACCCCCGAACAGATCGTCTCGGCCGCGCTCGCCGAGGACGTGCACTGCGTCGGCCTGTCGATCCTGTCCGGTTCGCACGCCGAGCTCGTACCGGACGTGCTCACCCGGCTGCGCGAGGCGGGCGCCGCCGACATCCCGGTCATCGCGGGCGGGATCATTCCGCCCGCCGACGCGTCGGCCCTGATCGGGGCCGGTGTCGCCGCCGTATTCACCCCGAAGGATTTCGGTATCACGGAGATCATCGGCCGTATCGTCGACGAGATCCGGAAAGCGAACAAGCTCGACCCTCTGGAGGTCCCCGCATGACTGCCGTCAACCGCCTGCGTCCGCGCCGTTCCTGCCTGGCAGTGCCCGGCTCGAACCCGCGGTTCCTGGAGAAGGCCCAGGGCCTCCCCGCCGACCAGGTCTTCCTCGACCTGGAGGACGCCTGCGCGCCGCTCGCCAAGGAAGGCGCCCGGCACACCATCGTCGACGCGCTGAACAACGGTGACTGGACGGGCAAGACCCGGGTCGTGCGGGTCAACGACTGGACCACGCACTGGACGTACCGGGACGTCGTCACGGTCGTCGAGGGCGCCGGCCAGAACCTCGACTGCATCATGCTGCCCAAGGTCCAGGACGCCCAGCAGGTCGTCGCCCTCGACCTGCTGCTGACCCAGATCGAGAAGACGATGGGCTTCGAGGTCGGGAAGATCGGCATCGAGGCGCAGATCGAGAACGCCAAGGGCCTGGTGAACATCGACGACATCGCCGCCGCCTCGCCCCGCCTGGAGACGCTGATCTTCGGCCCGGCCGACTTCATGGCGTCGATCAACATGAAGACCCTGGTCGTCGGTCAGCAGCCGCCCGGGTACGGCGCGGACGCGTACCACTACATCCTGATGCGCATTCTGATGGCGGCCCGTACGCACGACCTCCAGGCGATCGACGGTCCCTTCCTGCAGATCCGTGACGTGGACGCGTACCGCGAGGTCGCGGGCCGTGCGGCGGCGCTGGGCTTCGACGGCAAGTGGGTGCTCCACCCGGGCCAGGTCGACGCGGCCAACGAGGTGTTCTCGCCCTCGCAGGAGGACTACGACCACGCGGAGCTGATCCTCGACGCATACGAGTGGTGCACCTCCGAGGAGGGCGGCAAGAAGGGCTCGGCGATGCTCGGCGACGAGATGATCGACGAGGCGAGCCGCAAGATGGCCCTGGTCGTCGCGGGCAAGGGCCGCGCGGCCGGTATGCAGCGCACCTCCAAGTTCGAAGCACCGGAGGCCTGATCATGCAGTTCGGGCGCACATACGAGGAGTTCGAGGTCGGTGCGGTCTACAAGCACTGGCCCGGGAAGACGGTCACCGAGTACGACGACCACCTCTTCTGTCTGCTGACCATGAATCATCACCCGTTGCACATGGACAGCAACTATGCGGAACGGACGACCGATTTCGGAAAGAATGTTGTCGTCGGCAACTACATCTACTCGCTGTTGCTCGGCATGTCCGTCCCGGACGTCTCCGGAAAGGCGATCGCCAATCTGGAGGTCGAGTCGCTGAAGCATGTCGCCCCGACCTTCCACGGCGACACGATCTACGGCGAGACCACCGTTCTCGACAAGACTCCGTCAAAATCCAAGAGCGACCGCGGAATCGTCCACGTGGAGACCAAGGGCTACAAGCAGGACGGGACACTCGTCTGCGTGTTCCGCCGCAAGGTGATGGTCCCCACCGAGACGTACATCAAGGAGCGCGGCGGCGAGCAGCCCGGCCGCCCGGAGCTGAACCAGCCTTCGCAGAAGAACGTGGAGAAGTAGCCATGACGCGACTCGCCCAGACCGCCGGCCTCAACGACGTCCAGCAGGAAATCCTCTCCACGGTCCGGGATTTCGTCGACAAGGAGATCATTCCGGTCGCGACCGGGTTGGAGCACCGTGACGAGTACCCCACCGAGATCGTCGAGGGGCTCAAGGAGCTCGGCCTGTTCGGGCTGACGATCCCCGAGGAGTACGGGGGTCTGGGTGAGTCGCTTCTCACATACGCGCTGTGCGTGGAGGAAATCGCCCGCGGCTGGATGAGCGTGTCGGGAATCATCAACACTCACTTCATCGTGGCGTACATGCTGAAGCAGCACGGCACCCAGGAGCAGAAGGACACGTTCCTGCCGCGCATGGCGCTGGGCGAGGTCCGGGGCGCGTTCTCGATGTCCGAGCCGGCGCTGGGCTCGGACGTCTCGGCAATCACCTCCAAGGGTGTCAGGGACGGCGAGGAGTACGTCCTCGACGGCCAGAAGATGTGGCTGACGAACGGTGGCACGTCCTCGCTCGTCGCCGTTCTGTGCCGGAGTGACGAAGGCCACCCCGAGGGGACCGCCCCGCACAAGTCGATGACCACATTCCTGGTGGAGAAGGAACCCGGTTTCGGTGAGGTCCGGCCCGGTCTCACCATTCCCGGCAAGATCGACAAAATGGGTTACAAGGGCGTCGACACGACCGAACTCATCATGGATGGGCTACGAATTCCGGCCAATCGGGTGCTGGGGGGCACCACCGGTCGAGGGTTTTACCAAATGATGGACGGAGTCGAGGTCGGCCGGGTGAATGTGGCCGCGCGTGGCTGTGGCGTCGCACAGCGTGCATTCGAGTTGGGCGTTTCCTACGCCCAGCAGCGCCAGACCTTCGGAAAGCCGATCGCCCAGCACCAGGCGATCCAGTTCAAGCTGGCCGAAATGGCCACCAAGGTCGAAGCCGCCCATGCGATGATGGTAAATGCAGCGCGCAAAAAGGACTCCGGGGAACGAAACGACCTGGAGGCAGGGATGGCGAAGTACCTCGCCTCCGAGTACTGCAAGGAAGTCGTCGAGGACGCCTTCCGCATCCACGGCGGTTACGGCTTCTCCAAGGAGTACGAGATCGAGCGCCTCTACCGGGAGGCCCCGATGCTGCTCATCGGCGAAGGTACCGCCGAGATCCAGAAAATGATCATCGGGCGCCGACTCCTCGAGGAGTACCGGTTCCAGGGGTGATTGTCCCTTTCGCGGCGATTTAGCCGCGAAGAAGATCACACCCTGTCATCCTCGGCCGGTGCCTTCCAGCCGTCCGACTCGGCTGCTGGCTTGCCCAGTTGTTGCTCGCAACCGATAACATCGCCGGAAAAGCCGCCGTCCCCCGTTGCCAGCGCGGCATCATCCGCTACGAAGGTCATCCATGCCCGACAGCCAAACCTCTGCACCACGCGGCGGGGTCCGCCTTGCGCGCGGAGCTTCGCCGTGGCTCCTCCCGACCGTCGCCACCGCGGCGCTCAGCCTCACCCGGGCCCGCAAGTCCGGACGCTGGGCCGCGGTCGCCGTGCCTACCACCGCGCTCGCGGCGGGCATGCTGTGGTTCTTCCGCGACCCCGAGCGCGAGATCACCCAGGGCCGGGTCATTTCGCCGGCCGACGGCGTGGTGCAGAGCATCATGCCGTGGAAGGACGGGCGCACCCGCGTCGCGATCTTCATGAGCCCGCTGAATGTCCACGTCAACCGTGCGCCCCTGGCCGGCACGGTGACGTCGGTCGAGCACATCCCCGGCGGGTTCGTTCCGGCGTTCAACAAGGAGAGCGAGAACAACGAGCGCGTTGTCTGGCACTTCGACACCGAGCTCGGCGACATCGAGATGGTGCAGATCGCGGGTGCGGTCGCCCGGCGCATCGTCCCGTACATCCCGCAGGGCACGAAGGTGGAACAGGGCGAGCGCATCGGTCTGATCCGCTTCGGCTCGCGGGTCGACATCTACCTTCCGGAAGGTGTCGATGTCGCGGTCGAGGTCGGCCAGGCCACCACCGCGGGGGTGACTCGAATTGACCGTGATTGATCCTGATACACAGGCCGGCTGGGTGCCCGAGTCGGAGTCCGAGGAGGACGCCGGCGAGGACATGCCGCTCTCTCTGCGGCTGTCGATAGCGGACACCCTCACTCTCGGTAACGCCACGTGCGGTTTCATGGCGGTGTACTTCACCACCACCGGAATCCTCATCCCGCACCTCACGGGCAGCGACGAGAGCGGCATGGCCCGGCACTCCGCGGCCACCGCCGTGATCCTGATGCTCCTGGCGGCGGTCTTCGATCTCTTCGACGGGCTCGTGGCGCGCAAGCTGCGCTCCTCGCCGATGGGTGCCGAGCTGGACAACCTCTCGGACCTGATCAGCTTCGGGCTCGCCCCGGCGTACTTCGTCCTGGTGTACGGCATGGTCGCGGACGACGCGCACCAGAGGGTGTCGGCGCTGGCGGCGATCGTGGTGCTGCTGGCGGTGGTGCTCAGGCTTGCGAGATTCTCGTGCGTGACCATGAAGGACGGCATGTTCCAGGGCATGCCGAGCCCCTTCGGAGCGCTCACGGTCGTCTCGATCGTGCTCCTGGAGCTGCCCTTCGTGCCGACGCTGCTCGCGATCGTCGGGGTGGCGTGGCTGATGGTCAGCCGGGTCGAGTACCCGAAGCCGCGGGGCGTCCTCGCGGTGGCGATGCTCAGCTGGATCGTGGCCGCGATGGGGCTCCTCGCCGCGTGGGCGTTCGACGCCCCCGGCGGTCAGCTGCTCCTCCAGACCGGCTGTGCGCTCCAGGTGGTCCTCGGCGCGGTCATCCCGCTCTTCGCGACCGCTCGGCGGGTGAACACCTTCCGCGACAACCGGCGTGAGGCACGGACGGCACAGCTGCCGTAGCGGCACGCAAGACAGATGCGGAAGGCCCCGGGTGCTCCCCAGCACCCGGGGCCTTCCGCATGCGGTGGGAGCTCGGGCAGCCGCCCCGCGAGGTCCCGCCGCACGGGGCTCCGTCCCAGTGCACGGGGCTCTGTCTCAGTTGGCGGGTTTCGCGTACCCGCTGCAGGCGAGTCCCTCGCCCCGGCGGCTGTTCCGCGTGACGTAGCTGAGCCCCTCCCGCACGGTGTCCGTGCTGAAGTGGACCGATTCGGGCGGCCGGACACCGATGTTCCCGCTGGGGCTGCACGCCAGATAGATCCCTATCGGCAGGAACAACAGCGAGGCGGGTATCGCCAGGACCTGGAACAGGATGTTGCCGTCGGCGAAGCCGATGATCCACAGGGCCGCGACCACGCCCAGCAGGACAACGGCCGCGACCAGGGAGCGCGCCACCGGGCCACGGCGGAGGCGCTTGGTCGTCTCCAGGTCCTGGATGACGAACACGCCCTCCCGGCCGCACCGCCCGCACTTCAGGGCGGCCCGCAGCTCGCCGTGGTCGGGGCGTCGTACCACGCACGTGGTCTCCCGCGTGTTGCTGCGCGTGAGGCCGGGCTCCTGTCTGATCTCCATCTGATGCACCATGGTGAGCTTGATCTGCTCCGGTACGGTCCACGACACTGGGTGCTCCTCAGCCCGGTCCATGAGACAGCGCCCTCTGTGGACGTGACCTGGATTGCGTCCACGGCCGGCTCCCGGCCGGCGTACGCGTGCCGAACAACCGTGCGCCGGTCCCTCTCGAAAGGGATCGTGCCACAGACCGCCGTGCCCGGACCAGGGTCCACCGTCCCTGGCCAACTCGCCGATCGGGTAACGGCGTTGGACGGGCGTGTGTCCGGTGTCGGCTCAGCCCGAGGTGATCGGAAGCATGGGCACAGTATGTTGGGGCCCCCTGGGAGTTCGAGCGGGGCGTCCGTTCCGCGGTGGGCGCGGTCCCCGGGAAGCAGGCCATGATGATGAAGGACTCGGAACCCCGATGACAGACAACTCCGACATGATCGACTTCGTTCGGGCACGCCTCGCCGAGGAGGAACGCATCGCGCAGGCGGCGGGCGGCGACAGCTGGCGGTGTCCGGCCGATGTCCCCGGTGAAGTCCACGACCGGTCCGGGGGCATCGCGTTCAGCGTGCGGAATCTCGGTTTCGACCAGCACATCGCCTTCCAGGACCCCGCGCGCACGCTGCGCCGCGTCGAGACGAACAGGGTGCTCCTCGACGAGTACGCGGAGGTAGCCGACCTGGACACCGACCGGCCCGAGTCCGACTTCCGGTCCGGCCGGGCCGTGGGGCTGGGATTCGCCGTACGGCAGCTGGCCGCGGAACACGCCGGCCACCCCGGGTACCGGGCCAGGTGGCTCCCCCGGTTCATCCAGTAGCCGCCCCGCGTGGTCGGCGCCCGCCCTCGCGGGCACCGACCACACCTCTCGGTGCTGTGCTCCCCGGGAGGTGCCACGGAGTCCGGCCACCGCGAGGACGGCTCCCAGCAGGCAGAGGACGCCGGTGACGAGCACGGCGGTGTGCACCCCGTTCATGAATGCCTGGCCGCTCCCCTCCGCGACCGCCGCCCGGAGCCCGGCGGGCATGTCGGGTGAGACGGGGGCGATGCCCATGGTCACCGCATCCCCGGCCTGCTCCAGCCGGCCGCGACACCCGCGGGGACGCCCGCCCCGGTTCTGGAGGTAGAGCATCACGAAGAAGTTGAGTGCGGTGATGACGGTGCCGACGGCCAGCGCCCGGATACGGAACAGCCGCATCGGCAGGAGGGGATGCTCGATCCGGTTCTCGTACCGGCCGAAGCCCACCAGGACGAGCACACCGGCGGCCCCGGCGGCCGACCGCCTGCCACGGCCCTCCGTACTCCTGCCACGGCCCCCCTGCGGACGGCGGCGGGAGGCTAAGGTTTCAGGAGGGGCGCATCGGACCGCCCAGGGACGCCATGCACCGACACCGCAGGGAACCGGACAACGCCCAGGAGCTTCTTCTCACCCTCGGGCGCCTTGTCGATCAGGCCCTGGAGAACATCAGGCTCCAGCGTGCCCGAGCCGAGCTCGGTCTGGCCCTGCAGCGGCACATGCTCCCCACCGGGCTGCCCGACTTCCCTGGCCTCCGGATCGGGGCCCGGTACGCACCCTCGCAGGACGGCCTGGCCGTCGGCGGCGACTTCTACGACGCGTTCACGATGCGGGACGGGGCGGCGGGGATCGCCATCGGCGATGTGCAGGGGCACGGGGTGGAGGCCGCCGCCTTCATGGGTGAGGCCCGCGCCAGCCTCAGGGCGCTCGCCAGCATCACGGTCGACCCCGGCAAGGTGCTGGCCTGCGCCAACGATCTGCTGATCTCGCTGGGCGGCGACCTGTTCACGACCTGCTGCCTGCTGAGCGTCGCACCGGAGAGCGGCGAGCTGTCCGTGGCACGGGCCGGACACGTACCGATCGTCTGGGGCACCGATGACGGCGGCTCCGGCATCTTCCTCGACGCCGGCGGGGTGCCCCTGGGCATCCTGCGCGACCAGCGGTACCCCGTGACCCGTCGTCGGCTGGAGCAGCCCGGGTACCTGGTCCTGGTGACCGACGGGGTCGTGGAAGGGCCGTCGTACCCGATCGACGAGGGGCTCGCCGCGGTGTCGGAGGTGGTCGGCGCGGCGCACGGAGCCGATCCCGGCGAATTGGCCGCGCGGGTCATCGAGGTGGCGGACCTGACCGGCCACGAGGACGACGCCGCCGTGCTCGTCGTCCGCTTCGACGGTGTGCCGGGAGCGGCCTGAGGGGACGGGGCGGGACGCGGTCCGTGCGGTGTGGCGGGCGGCGCGGATGCCGGTGAAGCGGGCGCGGGTGCGGGTAGCGGTGACGCGGGTGCGGGCACCATCGGCGCGGGGGCCGGAACGTACCCCGTTCGCCGCCCTCATCGGCGCGATGTCGGCGCGCCCGCCCCGGCGGCACGCAGTGGCGTGGTGTCTGATGCTGCTGTGGTGGACAGCGCACGGCTCCGGCAGCAGACGGCCAAGCTCCTGACGGTCCTCGCGGTGGCCGTCTGTTACTACGCGACGGCCCGCCTGGGTCTGCTCCAGCAACTGGTACGCGGTCAGGTCACCCCGCTGTGGCCGCCGACCGGGATCGCGGTCGCGGCGCTGCTCGTGTTCGGTGTGCGCATCTGGCCCGGAATCGCTCTCGGCGCCCTCGCGGCCAACATCACCATCGGGCCTTCCATTCTGCCCGTGCTGGTCATCGCCGCCGGGAACACGGTCGCCCCGATCTGTTCCTACCTGCTCCTGCGGCGTGCGGAATTCCGCAACGAGCTCGACCGGCTGCGGGACGCGCTGGCGCTCGTCTTCCTGGGCGCGCTGTCAGGCATGTTGATCAGCGCGACCGTGGGCACCGGCATCCTGGCCCTCGCGGGCGCGATCCGGGCCCCCGACTTCTGGCCTACCTGGTCGGTCTGGTGGACGGGCGACGCCATGGGCGTCATGGTCGTGACACCGTTCCTGCTCGTCCTGCGCAGAGCCCGCCGGCCGCACGACGTCGGCCCGGCCAGGTGGGCGGAGGCCGCCGCGCTGGGGGTGTGCACCGCGGCCGTCACCGTGCTGGTGACCGACGCCGCCGGTGCTTCGCTGCTCTTTCTCGTGTTCCCGTTCCTGATCTGGGCCGCCTTCCGCTTCGAGCGCGCCGGTGCCGCGTGCTGCGCGCTGGGCGTGTCCACGCTCGCGATCCTCGCCGCCGGTCGGATGACCGGCCCCTTCGCCCACCACGGCCTGCTCACCAACATGATCACTCTCCAGGCCTTCAACGGATCCATCGCGCTCACCTCCCTGCTGCTGGCGGCGGTCGTCACCGAGCGGAACAGCACCTACCGCGAAATCAAGCGGCTCTGTGTGCAACTCTCCGAGAAGGTGACACGACAGGACCTATGAGTCACTCCATCGGCCCTGCGACGGGTGCGAGAACCTGCCGTCCGAAGCAGGCTGAGGGGCGACGGCACCGCGACGAGGGCAACCGGACGCCGAAACTCGGGCGGACGGGCGCCGTAAGAGGTGGAGCCATGCCCCATGTGTCTGCGAATGTCCATGTGTCCCGCCCCGCCGACGAGATATTCTCGTTCCTCCGGGATCCGCGGAACCTGGCCGAGTGGTCCTCGAGCATAGACCGGGTGATCGAGGGCCCGATCGCCACCGAGCTGGGTGACGAGTACACCTGCAAGTTTCCGGGCAGACGACGGGCGCACCGCCTCCGGTGCACCGCGAGCACACCCGTCGAGTACCTGGCCTTCCGCGGTGCGGGCATGTGGACGCCACTGGGCCGCCACTCGCCGGAGCTGGAGTTCCGGCTGAGTCCGAGCCGGCAGGGCACGACCGTCACCGTTTCGGTCAAGCCCCATCTGGACGGCGGCATGATCATTCTCGCGCCGTTCGTGACGATGGCCTGGCGCCGGGACCTGCCTTCCGAACTCCGGTGCCTGGCCGATCTGCTGGGCGACGGGGCCACCGCGGAGTCGGGCACGGGCGGCCCGGGTGGCGGTCGGGACCCGGGTGCCGCGGGTGACGGTCGGGACGCGGGTGACGGTCAGGACACGGCGCCCTCCATGGGGTGGCCGGGATGACCGGAGTGACCGGGGGCGGGCAGGGGTGGGTTCCGCTGCGCGGAGCCGTCCCCTGCCCACCCCTTCCCGGACCGGGGGCGGACCCCCGATCCCTCGTTGTGTCCTCAATCGCCGGACGGGCTTGATCGCCATGTAGCCCGGCACGGCGGGCTACAGCAGGAAGTCGCGGGCGAGCGCCTCGGATGCCCGTTCCAGCAGCGGTCCCGCCTGGGCCATGGAGACCGCGGGGTCCGGTTCCAGGTCCGCGAGGGCGTACGCGCGGCTGATGCCCGCCGCGGTCAGGGCCTCCGGCGACAGGGCCAGCCGGCCGCAGACAGCCACGACCTCGATCCCCGCGGCGCGGGCCGCCGCCGCCACTCCGGCCGGGGCCTTGCCGTGCAGGGTCTGCTCGTCGAGCGAGCCCTCCCCGGTGATCACCAGGGTGGCGCGCGCCAGCGCCGGGGCGAAGCCGAGGACGTCGAGCATGATCTCGATGCCGGGGCGGAACCGGGCCCCGAGGGCGACCAGCGCCCCGTAGCCGATGCCGCCCGCCGCTCCCGCTCCGGGCAGCGCGGCGTGTTCCGGGCCGAGCAGGGACGCGTAGTGGGTGAGCGCCGCGTCGAGGGTCGCGACGTCCTGTTCGGTCGCGCCTTTCTGCCTGCCGTAGACCTCGGGGGCGCCCTTCGGGCCGGTCAGCGGGTTGTCCACGTCGCTGGCGAGGATCAGGTCCACCTCGGCCAGTCGCGGATCGAGTCCGGACAGGTCCGCCTCCGCCAGCTCGGCGAGGCCGCCGCCACCGGGGCCGACGGGCTTGCCGTCCGCGTCCAGGAAGCGGGCGCCGAGCGCGGCCAGCATGCCCGCGCCGCCGTCCGTGGTCGCGCTGCCGCCGACGCCGAACACGATCGTCCGGGCACCCGCGTCGAGCGCGGCGGCGAGCAACTCGCCGGAGCCGTAGGTCGTGGCCGTGAGCGGGGCGAACACCCCTGCGGGCAGGTGCTGGAGGCCCGAGGCCTCGGCCATCTCCACCACCGCCGTGGTGCCGCGCAGCGCGTACGCCGCGGTAACCGGTTCCCCGAGCGGCCCGGTCACCCGCGCCTCGCGGCGCTCGAATCCCGCGGCCACCGCCGCCGCCACCGTGCCGTCGCCGCCGTCCGCCACGGGCAGGGTCTCGACCCGCACCTCGGGGACGACCCGCCGCAGCCCGGCCGTCACTCGCTCCGCGACCTGTACGGCCGTGAGCGAGCCCTTGAACTTGTCCGCCGCGACGAGCACGCGTGCCGTCTCCATCACTGCTCCGTCCGCCACCTTGCATCCCTTGCTTTCGAACAGGCAGTCGCGCCGTCCCCGACCTTATCCGCAGCGGATACCCGCTGCCCAGAGCCGTCGTCGCTCCGCTTGTGCCCCTGCTACTACGCTGCCCGCGTGACCACCACTGACTACACCTCCTACATCGCGGGGCTTCCCCGGGTGCTGGCCGCCGCGGCCACCGTGTTCCGGGACGACCGGGGGCGGGTACTGATCGTCGAGCCGAACTACCGGGACGGCTGGGCCCTGCCCGGCGGAACGGTCGAGTCCGACGACGGCGAGAGTCCGCGGCAGGCCGCGCGGCGCGAGACGGCCGAAGAGATCGGTCTCGATCTTCAACCGGGACGGCTGCTCGCCATCGACTGGGCACGCGGCCCGCAGCGGCCGCCGATCGCCGCCTATCTGTACGACGGCGGAGTGCTGGACGAGGCCCGGTTTCAGGCCATCCGGCTCCAGGAGGAGGAGCTCCTGTCCTGGAAACTGGTCGAGCGCGAGGAGATCGACAACTATCTGCTCGGGGCTCTCGCGCTGCGCGTGAAGGCGGCGCTGGACGTGCTCGAATCCGGTGGTGGCGCGGTGGAGCTGGAGGACGGCCGCCCGGTGGGCGACTGACACGCGGAGCTGTTGCCCAGGTCCTCCCATCGCCGCATAAAGCCCGTATTCCCTTTGTGTCCCGTTGTGCTGACCGGTCGTCAACTGGTAGTCCGGTCGACGGCTGCCGGACTCGCGCGTTCATGTGCCATTGGTCCGCAGTGCACGCCCGACCGGCATCATCCGGACTCCACGACAGCGGAGGGATCATGCGTACGCACACGGGACACCTCAGCGGGCTGCTGGCCACGATCGTCGCAGCGTTCGCCTGTACGGCAGTTGTCGCCACGGCGTCGACGGCGCTCGCGGAACCGGCATCGACCCCGGCCCCGGCCGCACACGGCAAGCTGCCGCTGTCGGTCGACGGCGGCGCCTGGCAGTCCGGCCATGTCCAGGGCATGGCCATCGACCGCCGCAAGGGCTTCATGTACTTCTCGATGACCAACCTGCTGGTCAAGACCGACCTCAAGGGCAACCCGGTCGGCTCGGTCACCGGATTCACCGGCCACCTCGGCGATCTGGACTTCAACGAGAAGGACGGCCGGGTCTACGGCTCGCTGGAGTACAAGGAAGCGAAGTCCTTCTACATCGCGATCCTCGACGTCGACCGCATCACCCGGATGGATATGGACGCCCAGTCCACGGGTGTCGTCTCGACCGTCTACCTCAAGGAGGTCGTGAAGGACTTCACCGCCGACATGAACGGCGACGGCGTCTTCGACGGCGACACGGGCAACACGCCCGACCACCGCTACGGCTGCAGCGGCATCGACGGCGTCGCGTTCGGTCCGGCGTTCGGCGACCGCCACGGCAAGCGCGCCGGGAAGAAGCTGACGGTCGCGTACGGCGTGTACGCCAACGCCGGCCGCGCGGACAACGACCACCAGGTGCTGCTCCAGTACGACGTGACCCGGTGGAAGAAGTACGAGCGCCCGCTGACCGAGTCGGCCCCGCACACCAGCGGACCCGCCCATGTCGACGGCAAGTTCTTCGCGTACACCGGGAACACCAATTACGGCGTGCAGAACCTGGAGTACGACGGGCACAGCGGCAACTGGCTGATGGCCGTCTACAAGGGCACCAAGCCCGGCTTCCCCAACTACTCGGTCTTCGCGCTGGACGGTGCGCGCAAGCCGGTGCGCGGCCTGGTACGAGGGCAGCAGCGCCCGGAGCGCGGGCTGCTGCTCCCGCTGCTGCGCGAGGGCGCGCACGACACCACGACCGGCACGTACGGGTGGCCGGCGCCGGGACAGTACGGGCAGTACGGGCTGGTCTCGCTCGACGACGGGCGGTTCTACGTCGCGAGGAGTGGCACCGTCCAGGACGGCGGCGTCACCAAGCAGACCGCGAGTGCCGTGCTGAACACCTGGACGGGCCTGACCCCGTCGCCGTTCACCCCGGCCGGCCCTGCGGCTTGACGTCCACCACGTCCACCACACGCACCTCGCGCACCACGGGTCCGATGGCTTCCTGAGGTCGAAATGGCCTCGCCCGGAGTGTCCGGCGCTGCGTACGCTCGCGGCATGACTCTCGTCGCGATCCTCAGCGGCGCCGGCATCTCCACGGACTCCGGCATCCCCGACTACCGCGGACCCAACGGGCTCTGGCGCAAGGATCCGGAGGCCGAGAAGCTCGTCACGTACGACTTCTACATGGCCGATCCGGAGATCCGCCGCCGCTCCTGGCAGATGCGTCGCACCAGTGCGACCTGGGCCGCGGAGCCCAACGCGGCCCATCGCGCGGTGGCGGAGCTGGAGCGGTCCGGCGCCCCGGTGCGGGTGATCACGCAGAACGTCGACGGTCTGCATCAGCTCGCCGGGGTCCCCGCCCGCAAGGTCCTGGAACTGCACGGGACCGCGCGTGAGGTGGTCTGCACCCGCTGTCACGCCCGCTCCCCGATGGCCGAGGCGCTGGCCCGGGTGGAGGCGGGAGAGGACGACCCCTCGTGCACGGTCTGCGGCGGCATCCTGAAATCGGCCACGATCATGTTCGGTGAGCGGCTCGATCCTGTGGTGCTGGGCGAG
Source organism: Streptomyces sp. NBC_01363 (assembly GCF_026340595.1). GTDB lineage: Bacteria > Actinomycetota > Actinomycetes > Streptomycetales > Streptomycetaceae > Streptomyces. The sequence goes on along the minus strand of NZ_JAPEPF010000002.1, from coordinate 1,397,491 downwards.
GCGGTGTCGATCGCGAAGGCCTGTGAGGTGTTCATCGCGGTCGGTACGACGCTGCAGGTGCAGCCCGCCGCCTCGCTGGCCGGGATCGCGGTGGACAACGGGGCACGGCTCATCGTGGTGAACGCGGAACCGACGCCGTACGACGAACTGGCCGAGGCCACCATCCGCGAGCCCATCGGCACGGCACTGCCCGCACTGCTGAAGCGGCTGGCCGACGGCACGGGACCGGTCGACGGTTCCGGTACGGCCACCGGGGGCTGAGGGCCCGGTGCGGCCGAGAGACGCTCGGCCCTGCCGCGTGTGCGCCGACCCGGCCGGGAAGTGTCGGCGGGCAGCTGTACGGTCCCCCGCATGACAGAACCTTCCCCCCTCGACACCACGCGCGCCTCGTACGACACCGTCGCCGCCGACTACGCCGTGCTGCTGGCCGACGAGATGGCGGACAAGCCGTACGACAACGCCATGCTGACCGCCTTCGCGCAACTCGTGACGGCGGGCGGCGGCGGGCGGGTGGGCGATCTGGGCTGCGGTCCCGGTCGGGTGACGGCGATTCTGCGCGACCTCGGGCTGACCGCCTTCGGCATCGACCTCTCGCCGGGCATGATCGCGGTGGCCCGCGAGACGTACCCGGGCCTCGACTTCGCCGAGGGGTCGATGACCGCCCTGGACCTGGCGGACGACAGCCTGGCCGGCGCGCTCGCCTGGTACTCCCTGGTCCACACCCCGCCGGAGCAACTGCCCGTGTTCTTCGCCGAGTTCCATCGCGTCCTGGCGCCGGGCGGCCATCTGCTCATGGCTTTCAAGGTCGGCGACGGGTGCGTCCACCTGGAGCAGGCGTACGGTCATGCGGTGACGCTCGACGTCTACCGGTTCGTGCCCGACGCGGTGGCCGACATGCTCGTGAAGGCCGGGTTCCGCGTGCAGGCCCGGCTGGTCCGCGAGGCGGTCCAGTGGGAGAGGACCCCGCAGGCATTCTTCCTGATGGTGAAGCCCGAGGCGCGGTAGCGGCCCGGCCGTGATCCGCGGCAGACGGCAGTTTGACGACAGGGCCTAGGGTCTGTCCGGCGGATCAGGGTCGGGCAGGGCGCGGCGTCTGGTGCGGTGCATCGCAAGGCGCCGGAACGTCCTGATAGCGGAGCTATCCGGGCGTTCCGGCAACGCCGCGAGGTGCCGCACCAGACGCCGCGCCCCCGGCCATGATCCGCCGGACAGACCCTAGTGGTCGAGTTCCTGCTGTATGCGGCGCGAGGCACGGAACGTGTACAGGTCGAGGATCTCCGGCGGGTCCACCAGCCCCGGACCGCCCGCCTCGACCCAGGCGACGATGTCCGTCACGGCGTCCGGGTCGTTGACCAGCCCGAGCCAGACCGGGCGGCCGCCGGCGCGACGGCCCTCGGCCGACGGCTGCACGACGACGACATTGGCCTGTTCGCAGGCGTCCAGGCACTCCACGGCGCGGACCGTGGCCAGCTCGCCGAGCGAGCGCCGCAGCTCGGCGAGCTGGCCGGCGTGGTCCACGTCCAGGACCTTGGGCGTCCCGCAGCAGCAACCGCGGCAGACACTGACGGTGGGCCGGGGCGCGCCCTGGGCGGGGACCGCCCTTCGGGTGCGGCGGCTCATGCGGGGACGCTTCCGGTGCGGGCTCGGATGATCACCATGGGACTGTACCCATCCCCACCACCGGGTCGAACATCTGCTCGCCCCCGTGAGCGGGTGGGGTACAGTTGGTGGCTGCGAAGGGGAGTAGCCCCGCAAACCGGTCGTCGACACACTGGAACCTCCGGGTTCCCGGTGGCCGGGCTCGTGGATCACCGCGGGCGGGCGAGACCTTCGGTCAGGTATGACACGCCCGCACCCCGTGGGCGCTGACGTCATGCCGGGCCGAGTGGTCCTCCGGAAGCCCCAGTGGCACTTCGCGAAGGCCCGGGGCCCGGCTCCTACAGAAAGCCACCCGGAATGCACCTCGACCCCCTGGCGATTCTCACCGCCTTCGGGCTGATCTTCCTCGCGGAACTCCCCGACAAGACGATGTTCGCGTCGCTCGCCATGGGCACCCGCATGCGACCGCTGTACGTCTGGTTCGGCACATCGTCCGCGTTCATCGTGCACGTCGCCATCGCGGTGGGGGCCGGCAGCCTGATCGGGCTGCTGCCCGACTGGATCGTCAAGCTCGTCTCGGCCTCCCTCTTCGCGTTCGGGGCCTTCATGCTGCTGCGCGCCGGCGGCGGCGACGAGGACGAGGACGGCGGCACGAAGACGGTGACCGGTTTCTGGCCGGTCTACTCGACCGCGTTCATGGCCGTCTTCATCAGCGAGTGGGGCGACCTCACCCAGATCACCACGGCCAATCTGGCCGCGAGCAACGGCACTTGGTCCACGGCGATCGGGTCCGCGGCCGCTCTGATGTCCGTCTCGGCGCTGGCACTGCTCGCCGGGCGTTTCATCGCGAAGCGCGTGCCGCTGAAGACGGTCCAGCGGATCGGCGGGCTCTGCATGCTGGGGCTGGCGATCTGGACCCTGGTGGAGATCTTCACCGGCTGACGGCGCGCCCGTACGACACTCCCCGACGCGAGAGCGGGCCCGGACCTGGATGTCCGGGCCCGCTCTCGCGTCCACGGGCACGGGCGGCGCCGGAAGCGCGCCGGGGTGCCGTCAGAAGAGCGCCGGGGTGTCGTCCGCCGTACCGTTCTCGAAGGCCAGCAGCCGCTGCTTGCGGTCGAGTCCGCCGCCGTAGCCGGTGAGGCTGCCCGAGGCGCCGATGACACGGTGGCAGGGGACGACGATGCCCACCGGATTCTTGCCGTTGGCGAGTCCCACGGCACGTGAGGCGCCCGGTTTGCCGAGCTTCTCGGCCAGTTCGCCGTACGAGCGGGTCTCGCCGTACGGAATCAGCTGGAGCTGCGCCCAGACGCTGCGCTGGAACGGGGTGCCGTCCAGGCACAGCGGCAGATCGAAGGTGCGCAGTTCCCCGGCGAAGTAGGCGTCGAGCTGGCGGGCGGCCTCCGTGAAGGGCCGGGGGTCGGGTTCCCCGAAGGTCTCCTCCGGCGGGCGGTGCCGCTGGCCGGTCATGTAGAGGCCCGCGAGGACCCCGTCGGTGGCGACGAGGGTGAGCGGACCGTACGGGCTGTCGATGACCGTGTGCTGTCTGGTCGCCGTTCGCGGATGCGTCGTTGTCATGGCTGGACTTCCCGGATTCCTCAGGTGGGCAGGTGGTTGATGGGGTGGTCGTCCACGGTCCACAGGTACTGGACCGCGTAGGCCCGCCAGGGGCGCCAGGCGGCCGCGCGGGCGGTGAGCGCCGCGGGTGTCGAGGGGAGGCCGAGTTCCTCGGCCGCGCGCCGGATGCCGAGGTCGGTGGGGAGGAAGGCGTCCGGGTCGCCGAGCGCCCGCATCGCGATCACCTCGACGGTCCAGGGGCCGAAGCCGGGGAGGGCGGTCAGTTCGGCCCGCGCCCGCTCCCAGTCGGTGTCGGTGCCGAGCCGCAGCGATCCGTCGGCGAGCGCGCCGACGAGGGTGGTGAGGGTGGTGCGGCGGCTGCGTGGCAGGGCGAGCTGTTCGGGGTCGAGTCCGGCGAGCGCCTCGGGGTCCGGGAAGAGGTGGCTGAGTCCGCCCTCCGGGTCGTCTACGGGCAGGCCGTACGCGGTGACCAGACGGGCCGCGTGGGTACGGGCGGCGGCGGTCGAGACCTGCTGGCCGAGCACCGCCCGTACGGCGAACTCCGCGCCGTCGACGGTGCGCGGGACGCGTCGGCCCGGCGCCTTGCGCACCAGAGGGGCGAGGAGCGGATCGGCGGACAGCTGCTCGTCGACGGCCACCGGGTCGGCGTCCAGGTCGAGCAGCCAGCGGCAGCGGCTGATCGCGAGGGTGAGATCGCGCGGATCGGTGAGGGAGAGGCGGCAGGCGATGTGGTCGGGGCGCGGAGCGAGAGCGACGATGCCGTGTCCGTACCGCAGGGAGAGCGTGCGACGGTAGGAGCCGTCTCGCCACTCCTCGACGCCGGGGACGGCGGTCGCGGCGAGGTGGCCGAAGAGGTTGCTGGGGTTGAGCGGGGCACGGTACGGCAGCCGCAGCGCTATCACTCCCGGAGTGGCCTGCGGTTCCGCGGACCGGGCGGCGCGGCTGCGCAGCTCGCCCGGGGCGAGCGCGAAGACCTCGCGGACGGTGTCGTTGAACGTACGGACCGAGGAGAACCCGGCGGCGAACGCGACTTCCGCCATGGGAAGGCCGGTCGTCTCGATCAGCAGCCTCGCGGTCTGGGCACGCTGCGCGCGGGCCAGGGCGAGCGGGCCGGCGCCGAGCTCGGCGAGCAGCTGGCGCTCGATCTGCCGGGCGGAGTAGCCGAGCCGGGCCGCGAGTCCGGGGACGCCCTCGCGGTCGACCACACCGTCCCGGATGAGCCGCATCGCGCGGGCGACGGAGTCGGCTCGGGCGTTCCACTCCGGGGAGCCGGGGCTGGTGTCGGGTCTGCACCGTTTGCAGGCCCGGAATCCGGCCTGCTGACAGGCCGCTGCGCTGGGATAGAAGGTCATGTTCACGACCTTGGGCGGCACTACCGGGCAGCTGGGGCGGCAGTAGATCCGGGTGGTCAGGACCGCCGTGAAGAACCAGCCGTCGAAGCGGGCGTCCTTGGACTGGACGGCCCGTACGCAGCGCTCGGTGTCGGTGTACATGGCTCAAGGATCCGTCACCCGGCACCCGGGGGCTGGCGAGAATCCGACATCAACCTTGAGCTGCCAGGACTTCTTCGGCCTACCACGCCGCGGGGCGGGGCCACGCTGCTCGGCCATGTCCCGGATCGAGCCGGAACCCGCCCCGCGGGCCGCAGCGCGCCGGGGCGGGCGGTGGCCGCGGTCGCGGCACCGCCCGCCCCGGCGCACAGCCATGTCGCCCACCGGGCGGAGGTGGGCGCCGACCCGGCCCTCACCAGGAGGATTTGGTGACCCCCGGCAGGAATCCGGCATGGGCCTGCTCGCGTGCGCGGACGCGGGAGAGGCCGAACTTCCGCAGGTAGCCGCGGGGCCTCCCGTCCACACTGTCCCGGTTGCGCACCCGGGTCGCACTGGCATCGCGCGGCTGGCGCCGGAGCTCGTCCGCGGCGGCCCACCGTTCGGCATCCGTGGCTGACGGCCGGCGGATGACCTCCTTCAATTCGGCGCGACGGGCGGCGTATCGCTCGACGGTCGCCCTGCGCCTCTCGTTCTGCACGATCTTGCCCTTCTTGGCCATCAGACCTTCACTCCCCTGGCGCGGATACGGGCGACGGCCGCCTCGATCCCGATGTTGTCGACGGTCCTGATCGCCCTGGCGCCGAGCGTCAGCCGGACGTAACGGCCTTCACTCGGCAGCCAGTACCTCTTGCGCTGGATGTTGGGGTCGAAGCGGCGCGAGGTGCGCCGGTGCGAGTGGGAGATGTTCTTGCCGAAGCCCGGCCGGGCGCCGGTCAGTTGGCAGTGGGCGGACATGGAGCTACCTGCCTTCCACGGGAAACCACTTGTTGGAAATGGAAATCATTGCCATATAGTAGCGGCATGCCTCGCAACGAACTACGCCCGGTCATCAAGCTCCGCTCCACCGCCGGGACCGGCTACACCTACGTCACCCGCAAGAACCGCCGGAACGACCCCGAGCGCATGGTCCTGCGCAAGTACGACCCGGTCGCCCGCAAGCACGTCGATTTCCGCGAAGAGCGCTGACCCAGCCCCCGACCCCGACCCCCGCCCCCGATTGGAAGGACACCTTCATGAAGCCCGGAATCCACCCCGAGTACGGCCCCGTCGTCTTCCGCGACAAGGCCGCCGGCTCCGCCTTCCTCACCCGCTCCACCGCGACCGCCGCGAAGACGATCGAATGGGAGGACGGGAACACGTACCCCGTCGTCGATGTCGAGATCTCCTCCGCGAGCCATCCGTTCCACACGGGCACCGCCCGTGTCCTGGACACCGCGGGCCGCGTCGAGCGGTTCGAGCGCCGCTACGGCCGAAGCGGGGCGAACTGATGCGGGACAGCGGCCGGTTGCCCGTCGTGATCGTCGGCGGGCTCCACTCCGACGCCCGCAGGGAGGTGGTGGACCGGCTGCTGCGCACCGTCCCCGGCAGCGTCGCGGTCCACCACGATCTGGCCACCGCCGCCGAGGGCACCGTGCGACGCCTCGTACGGGACGCCTCGGGCGACCTGTCGCTCGGGGAGGCTCCGCTCGTCAACGACTGCGCCTGCTGCGCGTTGCGCGAGGACCTGGTCCCGGAGCTGGAACGACTGGCGGGCATCGGGACGGCCCGGCTCGCGATCGTCGAGCTGTGGGACTCCGTGGAACCCAGGGCGATGGCCGAGGTCGTCGTCGCGCACGGCGGCGAAGTCCTCGAACTCACCAACGTGATGACCGCCGTCGACCCCGCTCTCGTACTGCCCTGCCTCGGGAACGGCGACGATCTGGCCGAGGTGGGGCTCGCGGCGGCCGCCACGGACCGGCGGACCGTCGGCGACACCTGGGCGCGACAGCTGGAGTACGCGCCCGTGCTCGCTCTCGTCGACAGCGAGACGGCCGACGACGAGGACCACGCACTGCTCGCACAGCTGCACCCGACGGCCCGTCAGGTGTCGGCCGGTTCACCCGAACTGGGGCGGCTCGCCTTCGCCGGCTTCGACGTGGGAGCGGCGGCGGCCGCCCAGCACCCCGCATGCGCGCTGCTGCCGCAGGAGGCGGAGGAGGCCGGGGTCGCCACACTCGTCTGGCATCGCCACCGCCCCTTCCACCCCGAGCGCCTCCACCGGGCGCTGGAGGACCTCTGCTGTGCGGCGGCACGCAGCCGTGGCCGCTTCTGGCTCGCCGACCGCCCCGACACCCTGCTGGCCTGGGACGCCGCCGGTGGTGCGCTCTGTGTGGAGAGCGCGGGACCGTGGCTGGCCTCCCTGCCGGACGCGGCCTGGGACATGGTGCCCCCCGTCCGCAGGGCGGCGGCCGCCCTCGACTGGCACCCCGAGCACGGCGACCGCTGCCAGCACCTCGTCTTCACCTCTCCCGGCCTCGACCGGGACGGGCTGGCCCGGCTCCTCGAATCCTGCCTGCTCACCGACGCCGAATACGCCGCGGGCCCCGAGGCGTGGAAACAGCTCCCGGCCCCCTTCGACCCGCTCCTCGACCCGATCTCCTGAACCCAAGGAATTCTCATGGCACGACGCGACGATCCCCACCGTCCGCAGAAGCCCCGTCCCAACCCCCTGGACGCGGACGGAATCACCCGCATCGACTACAAGGACACCGAGTTGCTGCGGAAGTTCATCTCCGACCGCGGCAAGATCCGCAGCCGCCGCGTGACCCGGGTCGACGCCCAACAGCAGCGCCGGCTCGCGCGGGCCATCCGGAACGCCCGGGAGATGGCCCTGCTGCCCTACGCGCACAGGTAGCACCCGCACGCCGCGTGCGTTCGCCGGACCCCTCCCCGTCCGTCGGGCACACGCGGCGTCCGCGGATCAGCCCCGCGCCGCCAGTACCTCTTCGAACTCCGCGTACGCATGCGCGTCGAACAGCACGAACCGCACCTCCTCCACGGGCGGCGCGACCTCCTCCACCACCGTGCGGACGGCGATCCTCGCCCCGTCGTCCATGGGCCAGCCGTAGATCCCGGTCGAGATGGCCGGGAAGGCGACGGTACGCGCCCCCAACTCCACGGCCGTACGCAGCGATTCGCGGTAGCACGAGGCCAGGAGGGCGGAACGGTCCTCGGAGCTGCTCCAGACCGGCCCGACGGTGTGGACCACCCATCGGGCGTCGAGTTCCCCGGCCGTCGTGGCGACCGCCTGGCCGGTGCGCAGGCCCTTTCCGTACTGCGACGCGCGCAACTTCCGGCAGGCGGCGAGGATTTCCGGACCGCCGCGCCGGTGGATCGCGCCGTCGACCCCGCCGCCGCCGAGCAGGGAGGAGTTCGCCGCGTTGACGATGACATCGACGGACTGCCGGGTGATGTCACCGCGGACCAGGGTGACGGTGACGCCCTCGGGTGTACGCATGGCTGACATCATGCCCTGTGAAGCCCTCGGAGCCTGTCGGATGACCTCTGATCGAAGGTCGCCCGACAGGCTCTCAGGCCGCCCGCAGGCGCCGCCAGACCGCCTTCGCCGCGTGGTGGCCCGACATGCCGTGCACCCCGGGGCCGGGCGGAGTGGCCGAGGAGCACAGGAACACCGCCGGGTGCGCCGTCGCGTACGGCACGCGTGCGAGCTTGGGCCGGAACACCGTCTGCAGGCCGGAGAACGCACCGCACGCGATGTCGCCGCCGACGTAGTTGGCATTGCGTCTCGCGAGCTCGGGCGGTCCCGCCACCGCGCGGGCGAGGACCAGGTCGCGGAACCCGGGGGCGAAGCGCTCCAGTTGCCGTTCGATGACGTCGGTGGCGTCGCCCTCCCAGCCCGACGGGACGTGTCCGTACACCCAGAAGACGTGACGGCCCTCGGGCGCGCGGGACGGATCGACCAGGCTGGGCTGTGCGGTGATCAGGAACGGCACGCTCGGGTCGCGGCCCGTCACCGCGGCCCTCAGCGCGGAGTCGATCTCGCCGGCCGTGGGGCCGACGTGGACCGTGCCGGCCCGACGGGCCGCCTCCGCGGTCCAGGGGACGGGGCCCGACAGGGCGTAATCGATCTTGAAGCAGGACGCGCCGTACCGGTAGCCGCGGTAGGCGTGGCCCAGCCCGGCGATGCGGGCGAGGGCGGTGGGCGAGGTGTCGAAGACATAGGCGCGGGCGGGCGGCAGCTCGTCCAGACGCTTGACCTCCGTACCGGTACGGATCGTGCCGCCCTGTTCGCGTATGTACGAGGCAAGGGCGTCGGAGATGGCCTGCGATCCGCCGCGCGGCACGGGCCACCCCTTCTCGTGGGCCGCCAGCGCGAACAGCAGGGCGATCCCGCCGGTCGCCGGACCGCTGGTGGGCGCTATGGCGTGGGCGGCGAGCCCGGCGAACAGACCGCGCGCCTTCGCACCGTCGAAGCGGCGGGAGAGCAGCGACGCGGGCTGGAGCGCGTCGAGACCGAAGCGCACCCAGCGGTAGGGGTCACGGGGCAGCCCGTCCCACGGGGTGCGCAGGAAGTCCTGGGCGAGGGTGTCCCAGTGGCCGAGGTAGGGGGCGACGAGCCTGCGGTACGCCCCCGCGTCCCGGGCCCCCAACGACATGGCGCTCTCCCCCACCGAGCCGGTGAGCACGGCGGCCGTGCCGTCCGGGAACGGGTGGGCGAGCGCCAGCTCGGGCTGGAGCCACTCCAGGCCGTGCCGGGCGAGCGGCATCGCGTCGAACGCGGGTGAGCCGATGCCCAGTGGGTGGACGGCGGAACAGGGGTCGTGCCTGAATCCGGGAAGGGTGAGCTCCTCGGTACGGGCGCCGCCCCCGACGGTCTCCTCCGCTTCGAAGACCTCCACGGCGAAGCCGCGGCGGGCCAGTTCGGCCGCGGCGGTCAGTCCGTTGGGGCCCGCCCCCACGACGACTGCATCGAGCATCGACGGCACCTTCGGACTCCTTCGTCAGCCGATGGCCAGGACACCCAGGATATTCCGAGGCACCGACAGCGCGGTCGCGGGTATGGTCGCCACGCGATGAATACACCGAACTCCCAGGCCGCGCCCGTGACGGCCCGCGAAGCCACCGTGCCCGCCCATATCGCCGGCATGGCGTCCCGGCTCACCGCCCTGCCCGGCATCCGGGCCGTCGCACTGGGCGGCAGCCGGGCCCGCGGCGCCCACCGTCCGGACTCCGACTGGGATCTGGGCGTGTACTACCGCGGCACCCCCGACGTGGCCGCGCTGACCGCGCTGGCCTCCGAGGTGCAGGGTTCCCCCGCCGAGGTCGCCGGTCCCGGCGGGTGGGGACCGTGGGTCGACGGCGGGGCGTGGCTGCGGGTGGACGGTGTCCCGGTGGACTGGATCCTGCGCGATCTGGACCGGGTGGAGGCGGTCTGGGCGGACTGCCGCGAAGGACGCTTCGAAGTGGGCGTGCAGCCCGGTCATCCGCTCGGGTTCTGGTCCCCCGCGTACCCCGGCGAGGTCGCGCTGGGGCGCGTACTCGCCGATCCCCACGGGGAATTGTCGGCGCTTCGGGAGGAGACCCGGAACTATCCGGAGCCGCTGCGCTCCGCGCTCGTCGAAGCCGCGTGGGAGGCGGAATTCTCGGTGGCGGCCGCCCGCAAGTCGGCTCCCAGCGGTGACACGCTCCATGTCTCGCTGTGCCTGTCACGGGCCTTCGGCATCCTCGCCCAGTCCCTCCACGCCCACCACCGCACCTGGTGTCTGAACGAGAAGGGCGCGTCGGCTGCGGCAGCGGCCCTGCCGGACACCCCCGCGCACTACACCGAACGGATCGGCGAGGCGCTGCGGGGCCTGGACGCGGCGGCGGTGGAGCGGGCCGCGGAGATCGTGAGGGACGTACGGTCGGCCTGCGGCGGCTGAGGTGGGCCGGTCGTGGCGGCGGTGGGCGCTCGGCGCCGCTCAGTCCCGCCGAATGGCCGTGACGCAGCGGGCGAGCAGATCTCGCAGGGCGTCCCGTTCCTCCGGGGTGAACTCGTCGGCGAGCCGGCGTTCGATCCGTACCGCCCGCTCGTCGGCGAGCCTCAGCGTTTCGCGGCCCGCCTCGGTGAGCCGGGTCTCCAGCGTCTTCTGATGCCATGGGTGCGCCGACCTGGTGACCAGGCCGCGCTCTTCGAGGTGTTTCAGCACGGCCGCCATCGCCTGCGGCGTGACCAGGCACGTCCGTGCCAGCGCGGCACCCGGGATGCCGGGGTTGTCGGCGAGGGCGAACAGCGCCGCGTACTGGGCGACGGTGATTCCCGTGTCCGGTACGGGCTCACGCCGGCCGTCCCCGTCGAGGAGGGTGTGCGGCCCACCGTCCGGCTGATCACCGATCCGGCCCTGTCCGATGTCACCGGCAGATACTTCGACCGCTTCACGGACACGGCCGCCCATGAGCAGGCGTACGACCCGCAGGCCCGCGCCCGGCTCGGGGCGCTGACCCGCGAACTCCTCGCCTGACCGGGGTCCCGTCCGGTCAGGCTCCGCCGCGCAGCGCCGCGAGGACGCGTTCGACGGTCGCCTCGTCGCGGGCCGCCGTGAACGGCAGGGTGTTGCCCCCGGCGATACGGAACGGCTCGCCGGAGAGGGTGGACTGGGCGCCGCCCGCCTCGGTGACCAGCAGCAGACCCGCCGCGTGGTCCCAGGCGTACTCCCAGTTGAACGCGACCGCGTCCAGGTCACCACGGGCGACGCCGAGGTATTCGAGACCCGCCGAACCGCAGGGGCGGGCGTCGATCCCCTCGGTGCGCAGGCCGAGCAGGGCGCGCTTCTGGGCGTCGGTGGTGTAGTCGGGGTGCGACATCGCCACGCTCAGAACGGCCCCGGGGGCGGGCGAGCCGGAGCGTATCGGCTTGCCGTCGAGGGTGGCGCCGCGGCCTCGGACCGCGACCGCCATCTCGTCCAGGGCCGCGGCGTACGTCCATGAGGCCAGGAGTTCGCCGCGGTGGGCGAGGGCGACCAGGGTGCAGAAGCCCGGTTCACCGCGGACGAACTGGCGGGTGCCGTCGACCGGGTCGACGATCCACACGGGTGCGTCGCCGCCCAGGGCGTCGTTCACCTTCGGGTCGGCGTGGACCGCCTCCTCGCCGACGACGACGGAGCCGGGCAGGAGCCTGGTCAGGGACGCGGTGAGGTGTTCCTCGGCAAGGCGGTCGGCGGTGGTGACGAGGTCGTGCGGGCCGCTCTTCTCGACGATCTCGTGCGCGGCGAGCTGCCGGAAGCGGGGCATGATCTCGGCGGCGGCCGCTGCGCGAACCGCCGCCTCGACCTCGGTCAGGTCCCCGGTAAGGAATTCATCGATCATGGCTCCAGCCAATCACGCCCCACCGGGGCCCCGACGACCTGGTCATGTCGGGGAAGTGGCCGCTCAGCGTCCGACGGCGTACCCCTGCATGCCCCGCGGGTTGGCGGCCGCGGACAGCACTCCGGTGTCCGGGTCTCGGGCCACGGCGCACAACCGGCCCTCGGACCACGGATCACCGACGGTGACGTCATGGCCGCGGCGGCGCAGTTCCTCGACGACTTCCGGGTCCATGCCCGCCTCGACGGTGACGCTGCCGGGACGCATCCCGCGCGGGTAGAAGGAGCCCGGGAAGCTGTCGTTGTGCCAGTTCGGGGCGTCGATGGCGCCCTGGAGGTCGAGTCCGCCGCGGACCTCGGCACGCAGCGCCACCGCCAGGAAGAAGTGCACCTGCCACTGATCCTGCTGGTCGCCGCCGGGCGTGCCGAACGCCATGACGGGGACCCCGTCGCGCAGGGCCAGGGACGGGGTGAGGGTGGTGCGGGGGCGACGGCCGGGGGTCAGGGAGTTCGGCAGGCCCTCGTCCAGCCAGGCCATCTGGAGCCGGGTGCCGAGCGGGAAGCCGAGCTCCGGCACGACCGGGTTGGACTGGAGCCAGCCGCCGCTGGGGGTGGCGGAGACCATGTTGCCCCAGCGGTCGACCACATCGACGTGGCAGGTGTCACCACGGGTCGTGCCGTCCTTGGCGACGGTCGGCTCGCCGACGCCCGCCGTCGGGATGCCCATGGCGTCGAACCCGGTCCCGCCGGAGGCGACCGTGTGGGCCTGGTCGCTGAGCACGGGGGTGCGGCCGTCCGGGCTGCCGGGGCGCAGCTCGTGCGAGGCCTCGGCGGTGATGAGGGCGCGGCGCTCGGCGTTGTACGGCTCGGAGAGCAGCGTGTCGAGCGGAACGTCGGCGGCGTCGCCGTACCAGGCCTCCCGGTCGGCCATGGCGAGCTTGCAGCCCTCGATGAGCAGGTGGACGTAGTCGGCGCTGCCGTACCGCGGCAGCTCGGCGGGGAGCAGCGCGAGCTGCTGGAGGAAGGCGGGGCCCTGGCTCCAGCCGGCCGCCTTGGCGAGCGTCCAGCCGTTCCAGTCGTACGTGGCGGGCGCCTCGTAGGACGCGGACCAGCCGGCCAGGTCGGCGGCGGTGAGCGTGCCGGTGTGGCGGGTGCCGCTGGTGTCCATGGTGGGGCGGGCGGCCTGGCGGACCAGGGCCTCGGCGATGAAGCCCTCGCTCCAGATCCGGCGGGCGGCGTCTATCTGGGCGGCCCGGTCCGCGCCGCCGGTCTCCTCGGCCTCGGCGATCAGCCGGTGCCAGGTGGCGGCGAGCGCGGGGTTGCGGAACAGCTCGCCCGGCCGGGGCGACGTGCCGCCGGGCAGGTACACCTCGGCGGAGGACCGCCATTCGGTCTCGAAGAGTTCGCGGACGGTCTCCACGGTCCGGCCGACCCGCTCGACGGGTGCGTGGCCGTCCTCGGCGTAGCCGATCGCGTACCGCAGCACCTCGGCGACGGTCTTGGTGCCGTGGTCGCGCAGCAGCAGCATCCAGGCGTCGAAGGCGCCCGGTACGGCCGCGGCGAGCGGTCCGGTGCCGGGGACCAGGTCGAGGCCGAGGGAGCGGTAGTGGGCGATGGTCGCGCCAGCCGGGGCCGGGCCCTGGCCGCACAGCACCCGCACTTCGCCGTCCTTCGGCGCCAGGATCATCGGCACCTCGCCGGCCGGGCCGTTGAGGTGCGGTTCGACGACATGCAGGACGAATCCGGCGGCGACGGCCGCGTCGTAGGCGTTGCCGCCGTCCTCCAGGACGGCCATCGCGGACTGCGAGGCGAGCCAGTGGGTGGAGGAGACCATGCCGAAGGTGCCCTGGAGAGTGGGACGAGTGGTGAACATGCCCTGCTTCCTTGTCACTTGAACGGATGCGGAGGCACGGATGACGTCACCGACGGGCCCGGAGAGAATCCCGTCGGTCCAAAACCGTTCCTCCGCCGCCCCGACCACCGGGCAGACTATCGATCACCCGGCGCCACTCCGGGCCCGCCTCCGGCGATGACCGCCGGGGCAAAGGAGCCCACACGCGCAGGGAACCGCGGGGCGATCAGAACCACTCGTCGCACGCGGGCGGTTCGCAGAGCTCGAAGACCACTTCACCCGCTTCCGGACCGTCCACGGCGACGGGGCGCACCCGGGCGCCGACCGACACCCGGTGCGGGGCCGCGCCCACGACACGGCAGCGGAACACGAAGCCTTCGGGGAGCCGGACGAGGGACTCGTTGCGCGCGGCCTCCGTGTAGCGGTGGACGACGCCGGACCTCACCACGACGCCCAGGCCGTCGCTGTGTTCGGGCTTCAGATCGCTCGACGCGCACACCGGGCACAGCAGCCTCCGGAAGGAGGCCGTGCCGCACCAGCGGCACCGGTGGTAGCCCAGGCCGGCTTCCTCATGCACCGTCTGCACGGTGCCACTTGATGACTGGGACACGTTCGACCCCCTGCGCTCGGCTCGGATGCGCCGTACCTGCGCGTCGGCGCGTCCGCACCATAGGGCACTGAGTGCCGAAACGTAAAGACACTCAGTGCCAGATCGAGTCGGGCCGAAGGGTCAGCCCTGCCCGAGGGCCGACTCGATCTGCTGCACCACGCGCCACATCGGAGCTCCCTTCGCGGCGACCATCACCACCACGTCGCCGTCGGCCGGAGGGACGGCCGCACCTGTGGCCGTCCCACTCCCCCACACCCGACGCACCATCCCGAGTGCGTGATCGACGGCGGCCCCCGCGTCCCCCTTGCCGCCCGAACGCAACCACGTCCGCAGCCCGTTGTTGTGCGCGGCGACCACGGACGCGGCGATCACCTCGGCGCGCAGCGCGCCGTCGTCCGATTCGCCGTACCTGCCACGCAGATAGCCGGCCAGCGTCTGCTCGTACCGCCGCACCACGGACAGTTCGTAGGTACGCAGCCCGGGTACCTCCCGGGTGAGCCGGTACCGCTGGACGGAGAACTCCGGATTGGCGGCGTACATGCGCAGCACCAGCCGGGCCGCGTCGCTCACCGCGTCCACCGGCTCGGCGTCGCCGGCCTCCGCCAGGAAAGCGGTCATGTCGGCGAGGCACCGCTCGTGATCCGGGAAGACCGCGTCCTCCTTGGAGGGGAAGTACCGGAAGAACGACCGGCGCCCGACCCCGGCCCGCGCCACGATGTCGTCCACCGTGGTCTGTTCGAAGCCCCGCTCCAGGAAGAGCTGGAAGGCCGCCTCGGCGAGCACCTCCCGCATCGGGGCCTTCTTCGCTGGTCTGCGCGCGTCAGTCATGCCCGGAACGTAGCACCGGAGAGCCTCATATGGCACCAGGTTCCTTTACAGAGGGTACTGAGTGCCATATCGTCATCTCTACGAACCACACCAGGTAGGAGAGCCGGCGTGAGCTTGAGGATCGTTGTCTGTGTGAAGTACGTGCCCGACGCCACTGGTGACCGGCATTTCGCCGATGACCTGACGGTGGACCGTGAGGATGTGGACGGTCTGCTGTCGGAGCTCGATGAGTACGCGGTGGAGCAGGCGTTGCAGATCGCGGACGAGGCGGACGATGCGGAGATCACCGTGTTGACGGTGGGTCCGGAGGATGCCAAGGACGCGTTGCGCAAGGCGTTGTCGATGGGTGCGGACAAGGCGGTTCACGTCGAGGACGACGATCTGCACGGCAGTGATGTGATGGGTACGTCGCTGGTGCTGGCGAAGGCGGTGGAGAAGGCCGGGTATGACCTGGTGATCGCGGGGATGGCGTCGACGGACGGGACGATGGGGGTGCTGCCGGCGGTGCTGGCGGAGCGTCTGGGTGTGCCGCAGGTGACGTTGCTGTCCGAGGTGTCGGTGCGGGACGGGGTGGTGCGGGGCCGTCGTGACGGTGACAGTGCGTCGGAGCAGTTGGAGGCGTCGTTGCCGGCGGTGGTGTCGGTGACGGACCAGTCGGGTGAGGCGCGTTATCCGTCGTTCAAGGGGATCATGGCGGCGAAGAAGAAGCCGGTGCAGTCCTGGGATCTGGGTGATCTGGGGATCGGGGCGGAGGAGGTCGGTCTGGCGGGTGCGTGGACCGTGGTGGATTCCGCTGCGCAGCGTCCGGCCCGCAGTGCGGGCACGATCGTGAAGGACGAGGGTGAGGGCGGCCGCCGGTTGGCGGAGTTCCTCGCGGGTCAGAAGTTCATCTGATCCGGCCCGTTGTCCCGTTCCGCTCCTTTCCTCTTCCCTTCTTCTTTGCTACTCGCAGGAGTTTGAAGTCCCATGGCTGAAGTTCTCGTCTTTGTCGATCACGTGGACGGTGCGGTCCGTAAGCCCACGCTGGAGTTGTTGACGCTGGCGCGTCGGGTCGGTGAGCCGGTCGCGCTGGCGGTGGGTGCGGGTGCTGCCGGTACGGCGGGTGTGCTGGCCGAGCATGGTGCGGTCAGGGTTTTGACCGTGGAGGCGCCGGAGTTCGGTGAGTATCTCGTGGTGCCGAAGGTGGATGCGTTGCAGGCGGCGTGCGAGGCGGTGTCGCCGGTGGCGGTGCTGGTGCCGTCGTCGGCGGAGGGCAAGGAGATCGCGGCGCGTCTGGCGGTGCGTATCGGGTCGGGGATCATCACCGATGCGGTGGATCTGGAGGCGGGTGAGGAGGGTCCGGTCGCGACGCAGTCCGCGTTCGCGGCGTCGTTCACGACCCGGTCCCGGGTCTCCCGGGGTGTCCCGGTGATCACGGTCAAGCCGAATTCGGCTGCGGTGGAGGCGGCTGCGGCCGCGGGTGCGGTCGAAGTGCTGGAGGTGTCGTTCTCGGCGCAGGCGACGGGCACGAGGGTGACCGCGCGGACGCCGCGCGAGTCGACGGGGCGTCCGGAGCTGACCGAGGCCGCGATCGTCGTGTCCGGCGGGCGTGGTGTGAACGGTGCGGAGAACTTCCACCTCATCGAGTCGCTGGCCGACTCCCTCGGTGCGGCGGTCGGTGCCTCGCGTGCCGCGGTGGACGCGGGGTGGTACCCGCACTCCAGCCAGGTCGGCCAGACCGGCAAGTCCGTCTCGCCGCAGCTGTACATCGCGTCGGGCATCTCGGGCGCGATCCAGCACCGGGCCGGCATGCAGACGTCCAAGACGATCGTCGCGATCAACAAGGACGCCGAGGCCCCGATCTTCGACCTCGTCGACTACGGCGTCGTCGGCGACCTCTTCCAGGTCGTCCCCCAGCTCACCGACGAGGTCAACGCCCGCAAGGGCTGACCCGCGGCGCAACCGCAGGACACGTCCGACGGTCCGGGGCCGTGCGGTGCACACGCACCACACGGCCCCGCACCCTTTCCGACGACCATCCCGTACGGTAAAAGCACGGCAAAACACGCACGTCAAGCGGCTACCCGGACCTCTTGAGCGATCCTTTTCGGACTTTCCCGTCCGCCGAGCCCTCACGGCTCCGGAAGCCTCGTCACCGGCCCTATGCTCTACACGTCTGTAGAGAACGGGAGCCGCCGCAGGCGTTCCCGGACTCCCCCGCACCCCTCGTACGCACGTAAGGGAGTGAACGCCTCAATGGTGTTCAAACGACTGCTCGGCTCGCTCGGCGTGGGCGGCCCCACTGTCGACACCGTCCTCACCACCGGGGCGGCCGCTCCCGGCGGTCCCCTGTCCGGCCAGGTCCATCTCAAGGGCGGCAGCGCCGGCTTCGACATCGACCACATCGCGCTGGAACTCGTCGCGCGGGTGGAGGCCGAGCACGAGGACGGCGAGGACGAGCACGTCGTGGTCTTCGAGCGTTTCGTCGTCGGCGGCGGCTTCCGGCTGGCCGAGGGCGAGCAGCTCAGTGTGCCGTTCACGGTCGCGCTGCCGTGGGAGACGCCGATCACCGAGCTGTACGGGCAGAGCCTGGGCATCGTGCTCGGCGTACGCACGGAGCTGGCGGTCGCCGGTGCCAAGGACAAGGGCGATCTTGATCAGCTCGCGGTGGGCCCGTTGCCGGTGCAGGAGGTGATCCTCGAAGCGTTCGGACAGCTCGGCTTCGGCTTCAAGTCCGCGGATCTGGAGTACGGCCGCATCGGCGGCACCGGCCAGCAACTCCCCTTCTACCAGGAGATCGAGCTGACCCCGTCGTCGCAGTACGCGCACGCGGTCAACGAGATCGAGGTGACCTTCCTCGCCACCGCGGGCGGCATGGAGGTGGTCCTGGAGGCCGACAGGCGCGGTGGACTCCTCTCCGGCGGGCACGACGCACTCACCCGGTTCACGGTCGCGCACGACGGCATCCACCATCAGGACTGGCAGGCTCTGGTCGACGGCTGGCTCCGGCAGCTGATCGAGCACCGGTCGGCGTACGCGGAAGGCTCCGCGTACGGACACGGCGATCCGTACGCCGGGAACCACGCCCACGGGCCCGATCACGGCCACCACGGTGACCACCACCACGACGACGGTCACCGCTCCGGGCCGGGCCTGGGAACGGCCGTCGCGGTGGGCGCGGCCGGGCTCGCGGTCGGCGTCGTCGGCGGCATGGTCGCCGCCGAAGTCGTGGACGAGGTGGGGGACTTCTTCGAGGACGACAACGATGACGACGGGGACGGGGACGACTGATGTTCGGAATCAGCGAGATCGCGATCATTCTGATCGTGGCCATACTCGTCCTGGGCGCCAAGAAGCTCCCCGAACTGGCGCGTTCCGCGGGCAAGTCGGCGCGCATCCTCAAGGCCGAGGCGAAGGCGATGAAGGAGACGAACGGCGCCGAGGGGGAAACGGGGGCGCCTCGTGTCATCCGCGGCGAGACCGTCGCCCGGCACGACGCCGGGGACCCGCAGTGGGATTTGGGGCCGCGGTCCCAGGACCGTATATGAGTCACCCGGCCCGGTAGGCGTCCACGCCGGAGTCCGTCCGGTGCCGACGCGCTTGCTGCCTGATCGCCGGGGTCCTTCATCCGCGGCACCGGCTGCTGTTCGTCCACGGTCCCCACCCCGTGCCCTCCGGCCGAACGGTCGCGGCCCGGTGTGCCCGAGCCGGCCTACGCACGGGGCCCGGCGGGGTCCGCCCACTGCATGACCTATGCCTTGAGCCTGGCGGCGACCGGCCGGTGGTCGCTGGCGGTGGCGGGGAGGGTCCAGGCGTCGGTGGGGGTGACGCCCCGGGTGAGGATGTGGTCGATACGGGCGATCGGGAAGGCCGCGGGCCAGCTGAAGCCGAAGCCGGTACCGGCCTTGTCCTCGACCGACGTCAGCCGGGACACCAGGGGCGCGAGGTTGCGGTCGGTGGTGGTGCCGTTGAGGTCGCCCAGCAGGAGGACCTTCTTCTGCTCCTCGTGGTCGAGGGCCCGGTCGAGGGCGGTGAGGGTGTCATCGCGCCGGGCGATGGTGAAACCGGATACGCCGACGCGGACCGAGGGCAGATGGACCACGTAGACGGCGACGGGGCCGTTCGGTCCCTGGATCCGGGCGCGCAGCGAGCGGCTCCAGCCGGGATCGATGGTGAGGCGCCGGGATTCGGTGATGGGGTAGCGGCTCCACAGGGCGACGGTGCCGATGTGCACGGAGTGGGTGAGCCGGGGGTCCAGCACCTTCCGGTAGGCGGGCAGGGCGTCGTCGGTGATTTCTTCCAGGGCCACCAGGTCGGGGTCGGCGGCCAGCAGCGTCCGGACGGTCGCGGCGGGGTCGGGGTTGGTGGCGTTGACGTTGTGGGTGACCACGGTCAGGTTCGGCTCGGCATCGCTGCGCCCGCCGAGGAACAGGGACGCGAACACGGCGGACCACGCGGCGCCGAGAAGGAGGGCGGCGATGACGGCCGGCACGGACCTGCGGAGCAGGGCGGCCAGGAGCAGCACCGGTACGGCCAGGCCGGTCCAGGGCAGCACGGTTTCGAGCAGGCTGCCCAGGTTGCCCGGCGAGTTGGGCACGAACGAGTGGCAGACCATCACGAGCCCGGTCGCCACCGCGACGGCGCCCGGAATCCAGTTCCTGCGCCGTCCCGGGCCGGGCCGGCCGGGGACGGGTTCGGCGGGCGGTGTCCCGGCGGGATCGGAGAAGCCGCCTCCGATGTACACATCCGGGTAGGGGTCCTCGCGCGGATCGGCCATGGCATGTCCTTCGGAAGGGGGCGGCGCTGACTCACGGGCTGAACGCATCGCCGGTCAGCCGGCGGCGTTGCTCAGGAGAGCCGGGCAGGTGCCACCGGGGCCGGTCAGGAGCTCGAAATGCCACATCTCGTTGCTGTAGACCTGGCACAGGCCGTAGTCGGAGCCGTTGCGGATGAGCCAGTCGTCGGCATCGGTGGGACCGATGTCGACCGCCTTTCCGGAGACGTGTGTCGACTTCTGCGGGGTGTTCACGAACTGCCTGGCCTTCTCCGGGCTTCCGTACTTCTCGATGCCCTGGTCCAGCAGGCGCTGCTGGTGTTCCTTGCTGCGCCATCCCGAGGTGACCCGCAGTTCGATGCCGTCGTCACGGGCGTCCCGGGCCGCCTCCTGGACGGCCTTCAGCAACGCTTTGTCCAGCCGGCCGATGGCCGGGTACCGGGTGTCGAAGGGGGTGAGCTCCCGACCACTCGGTATGTCGCCGCCTTCGGTACCCTCGGGAGTGGCCTCCGTGGTCGCTTCGCCACCGTCCCGCTCATGGTCCGCCGCCGCGGCGGCACGCGCGGCCGGTTCGCTCCGAGCCGTCACGCCCCATGTCGCCGCCAGCGCCACCACCACGACCGCACCGACTCCTGCCACCGTGCGGCCGGGGAAGCGGCGCGCTGCCGTGGTGGAGCGGTTCGCGGTGGGGTTGTCGTGCATGGTGGCCTCCGGGCATCTCGGACGTGGCGGCGGGTGCCGCGGGCGGATGCTTCGAGTGAACGGCAGGCCATGTTGTCGGGCCGTTTCGATTTCCCGATACGTTTTCGATATCCCCGGACCGTTCCCATGGGAACGGTCCGACAGGCCGGCGACCGGCCGGGTGAGGCGCAGAGCAGGAGAGACCGTATGCGGGTGCTGATTGTCGAGGACGAGTTGTATCTCGCCGAGGCGGTACAGGCGGGGCTGAGGCTCGAAGCCATCGCCTCCGACATCGCCGGGGACGGCGACACCGCCCTGGAACGCCTCGACGTGAACGAGTACGACGTCGTCGTGCTCGACCGCGACATCCCCGGCACCCACGGTGACGACGTGTGCCGGATCATCGTGGAACGGCGCCTCGGCTGCCGCGTGCTCATGCTGACCGCGGCGGGCCTGATCAACGAGAAGGTCACCGGGTTCGAGATCGGCGCCGACGACTACCTGACGAAGCCCTTCGACCTGAAGGAGCTGGTCGTACGTCTCCGCTCACTGGCCCGCCGGCCCAAGGACGGCACACCCCCCGTCATCGACTACGCGGGAATCCGGCTGGACCCGTTCCGGCGTGAGGTCTTCCGCGACGGGAGGTACGTGGCGCTCACCAGGAAGCAGTTCGCCGTCCTGGAAGTCCTCATGACCGCGCGAGGCGGCGTCGTCAGCGCGGAGACGCTGCTGGAGCGGGCCTGGGACGAGAACGCCGACCCGTTCACCAACGCGGTCCGCATCACCATGTCCACGCTCCGCAAACGGCTCGGTGATCCGTCGGCCATCCACACCGTGCCCGGCGTCGGATACCGTCTCGACGAGCCGGCGGGGCAGGACGAGCGGACGGGGCACGCGCAGTGAACCGCCGGACGGCACCCCACCGGGACGGCGACGCGGACACGGCCGGGGCCCCGGCACGGTCCGGGCGGCCGCGGCGGCTGACCGCCCGCATGAAGCTCACCCTCACCTACGCCCTGTTCGTCGTTGTCGCCGGGGCGTTCAGCCTGGTCGTGGTGTACCTGGCCATGCGCTTCGTGCCCAACTACCCGCTGGGCGACGTGAACCCGCAGGCCGCGGCCGTCGCCACCCGGCCGGACATCCTCCAGGCCCTGGCCAAGGCCTCCGGCGTCACCCTGCTGCTCCTCGCGCTGATCGGGCTCGGCGGCGGCTGGCTCATCGCGGGCCGCGTCCTGCGCCCCCTGCAGGACATCACCTCGGCGGCCCGCCGGGCCGCCGACGGCTCCCTGGACCACCGCATCGGACTCACCGGCCCGCGGGACGAGTTCACCGACCTCTCCGACACCTTCGACGACATGCTCGCCCGCCTGCAGCGGTCCTTCGACGCCCAGCAGCGCTTCGCCGCCAACGCCTCGCACGAACTGCGCACACCGCTCGCCGTCAGCCGCACCATGCTCGACGTGGCCGTCGCCGATCCGGACGGCCAGAACTACCGCCGGCTCGTTTCCCGGCTCCGCGAGACCAACCAGCGTGGCATCGACATCACCGACGCCCTGCTGCAACTCTCCGCCCTCGATCACACCCCACCCACCACGGAGCACCTCGACCTCGCCGACACCGCCCGAGCAGCCGTCGACGCCGTCCGTGAGGAAGCCAGGACACGGGACATCTCCGTCTCCGCCGACACCCGCCCGGCCCCGGCCACCGGCAACGACGTACTGCTGCGCCAGCTCGTCCTGAACCTGCTCCACAACGCCGTACGGCACAACCTGCCCACGGGCGGATCGCTCTCCCTGACCACCGGCCCCGACCCGGCACGTCCCGGCCGCGCCCTCCTGACCGTCACCAACACCGGACCGCCCCTGCCCGGCACGGTCGACCGCCTCACCGAACCGTTCCTGCGCGGCAGTGGGCGCCTGGCCGAGCAGGACCCCACGCGCCGCGGCCACGGCCTCGGTCTGGCGATCGTCTCCAGCATCGTCCGTGCCCACCACGCGGACCTGAACCTGACCCCCAACGCCGGCGGGGGACTCACCGTCCGGGTATCCGTGCCCGGCGCACCGCAGGGCGGTGCACCTCCGTCACGCTGAGCGCGGGAACTAAACCGCGCAGTGGTGACGTTATGGGTGTTCGGTGCCGATTCGTAGAGCGGTCGGGCGGACGTGGAGGCAAGGCTGTGCACGGTGAGTACAAGGTTCCCGGCGGCAAGCTCGTCGTGGTGGATCTCGATGTCGAGGGCGGGGCGCTGCGCAACGTACGGGTCGCCGGGGACTTCTTCCTCGAACCGGACGAGGCAATCCTCGCGATCGACGCGGCGCTGGAGGGCGCACCGGCCAACACCGACACCGCCGGTCTCGCCGCCCGGATCGACGCGGCCCTGCCCGCCTCGACGGTGATGCTCGGCCTCACCTCCGAGGGCGTCGCCGTCGCCGTACGCCGGGCCCTCGCGCACGCCACCGAGTGGAGCGACTACGACTGGCAGCTCATCCACGAGGCTCCTCAGTCGCCCGCGCTCCACATGGCCCTCGACGAGGTCATCACCGCCGAGGTCGCCGCGGGGCGCCGCCCGCCCACGCTCCGGGTCTGGGAGTGGGACTCCCCCGCCGTGATCATCGGCAGCTTCCAGTCCCTGCGCAACGAGGTCGACCTGCAGGGCGCCGAACGCCATGGCGTCACGGTCGTGCGCCGGGTGTCCGGCGGCGGGGCCATGTTCGTGGAGCCCGGCAACACCATCACGTACTCGCTCTCGGTCCCGGACGCCCTGGTCTCCGGCCTGTCGTTCGCCGACAGCTACGCCTATCTCGACGACTGGGTGCTCGGGGCGCTCGGCGAGATGGGCATCAGGGCCTGGTACCAACCGCTCAACGACATCGCCACGGACGCGGGGAAGATCGCGGGCGCGGCCCAGAAGCGTGTGGTCGGCGGGGAGGGGGCCGTCCTGCACCACGTCACCATGTCGTACGACATCGACGCCGACAAGATGCTGGAGGTGCTGCGGATCGGCAAGGAGAAGCTCTCCGACAAGGGCACCAGGAGCGCGAAGAAGCGCGTCGACCCGCTGCGCCGTCAGACGGGACTGGCGCGCGAGGCCGTCATCGAGCGGATGATCGACTCCTTCCGTACCCGGCACGGCCTCACCCGGGGCAGGGTGACGGACGAGGAGATGGCACGGGCCGAGGAGCTGGTACGGACGAAGTTCGGCACGGAGGAATGGACCGCTCGGGTGCCGTGAGGGGAGTCGCGGGGGGGGCGTCGTGGGGGGGGCGGCTCGGCCCGAAGTCTCAAGGTCCCGTCGCCGGGATCTCCTGCTCGGTCCAGATGATCTTGCCTTCGGCCGTGTAGCGGGTGCCCCAGCGGCGGGTGAGCTGGGCGACGAGGAAGAGGCCTCGGCCGCCCTCGTCCGTGGTGCGGGCGTGCCTGAGCCGCGGCGAGGTGCTGCTGGTGTCGGAGACCTCGCAGATCAGCACGGACTGGCGCAGCAGCCGGAGCCGGATCGGCCCGGTGGCGTAGCGCACCGCGTTGGTGACCAGCTCGCTGACGATCAGCTCGGTCGTCATCTCCAGTTCCTCCAGGCCCCAGGTCCGCAGCAGCTGGGCGGTCCGGGCCCGGACCCCGGCGACGGCGGCCGGGTCGTCGGGGACTTCCCACGAGACGACGTGGTCAGCGCTCAGCTCGTGGGTACGGGCGAGCAGCAGGGCGACGTCATCGGGCTGGGGCACCGAAACCAGCTGCTCCACGACCGACGCGCACAGGGCGTCGAGCGGTAGTCCGCGCTGGGCCAGGGCGCCGCCGAGCCGGGACATGCCGAGATCGGGGTCCCAGTCCCTTCCCTCGATGAGTCCGTCGGTGTAGAGGCCGATCAGGCTCCCTTCCGGCAGGGTGATCTCCGCCGTCTCGAACGGCATTCCGCCCAGGCCCAGCGGGGGTCCTGCGGGCAGTTCGGGAAAGCTGACGCGCCCGTCCGGGGCGACGACGACGGGCGGCGGGTGGCCGGCGCGTGCCATGGTGCACTGCTGGGTGACCGGGTCGTACACGGCATACAGGCAGGTGGCGCCGAGCACGGGTGTGCCGCCGCCCTCCTCACCCTCGGGTTCCGCGTCGCTCAGGCGGAGCACGAGGTCGTCGAGGTGGGCGAGGAGCTCGTCGGGCGGCAGGTCCATGTCGGCGAGGGTGTGGACCGCGGTGCGGAGCCGACCCATGGTGGCCGCGGCGCCGATGCCGTGGCCGACGACGTCGCCCACGACCAGGGCGACCCGGGCGCCGGACAGCGGGATCACGTCGAACCAGTCGCCGCCGACACCGTCCTTGGCATCCGCCGGGAGGTAGGACGAGGCCACGTCCAGGGCCATTCCGCCGGGCAGTGAGTGCGGGAGCAGACTGCGCTGCAGGGTCAGCGCCGCGATGTGCTCGTGGGTGTAGCGGCGGGCGTTGTCCACGCACACGGCCGCCCGTGCCACCATCTCGCGGGCCGGAAGCACATCGTCCGGTTCGAAGGGGGCGGGATTCACCGACCGGATGAAGGTGGTCAGGCCGAGCACCGTGTCCCGGGCCCGCATCGGTACGGAGATGAGGGAATGGAGTCCGTATTCGCGGATGCGCGCCGCCCTGTCGGGCTGTTCGGCCGACCACGCGTGGTTGTCGGCGTCGAGGACCGGGATGAGGACGGGTTCGCCGTCGATCAGGAACCGCATGTCGTGGGGCGGGGGCACGAAGTCCACGGGTTCCCCGACCCGGTTGACCGCCTCCGGGCAGCCCTCGTGCACCGAACTCATCCCTGCGCGGCGCATCCTCGGCCGAGAGGAGCCGGTGAGGGCACCGGAACGGGCGAGCTCCGGCCTGGACAGCCCCGTGCCCGGGGGCCACGGGCCGGGCTCATCGGGCCTGGCGACCGTCTCCAGCAGGTCGACGACGACGAAGTCGGCGAACCGCGGCACCGCGAAGTCGGCCAGCTCCTGAGCCGTACGCATCACGTCCAGGGTGGAGCCGATACTGGCTCCGGCATCGTTGACCATGGCCAGGCGCTGCTGGGCATTCCACCGGTCGGTGACGTCCATCACCATGTAGCAGACGCCGGTGACACTGCCATCGCTGTCGGTCAGCGGGAGGTACGACGTGGAGTAGGCGCGCTTGCGGCGCGGATCGGCCCAGGTCCAGCCCAGGTACTCGTAGTCGATGACGGGGACCCCGGTGTCCAGCACACCGCGCATCAGCGTCTCGATGGCCTCGGCCTCCAACCCCGGGAGCACTTCGCTCAACCGGCGGCCCATGCGGTCCTCGCGCGGAACGCCGCCGAGGCGTTCCAGGGTGTCGTTCATCCAGGTGTAGCGAAGGGCCGGGCTCAACACCGCGATGCCGATCGGCGAGCCGGTCAGGAAGGCGTCCAGCACGGACTGCCCGACCGTCCACTCCGGCCGCCGTTCGCGTCCGGAGACCAGGAAGCACTCCCGGCCGTCCAGGTGAAAGGAGGCCGAGACCCGGAGGTCCAGCTCGACCTGGCCGCCGTCGCGCCGCCGCACGTCGGCGACGCCCCGCCACCCCACGCCCGCGCGGCAGCGCTCGGCGATCCCGGCCACCCGGACCGGGTCCTCGGGCATGGCGAGCAGGAAGCCGGCGGACCGCCCGACCACCTCAGCGGCCCGGTACCCCAGCAGGTCCTGCGCGCTGTGTGTCCAGCCCACGACCGTTCCGGTGTCGGCGACCACCGCGGTCGCGTCGGTCGCCGTGTCGTAGGAGTGCCGGGATGTGCTGGGCGGCGAGGGCTCGGCGCCGGGCGCCGACTGCGGACCTGCACACGCCATACTGGCCACCACCCATCCACTCCTTGTCCATGATCCCGCCTCCCGCGCTCAGGTGCGAGCGACCGCGGGCGGGCACGGGGTGGTCAGTCCCCGGCCCCACCCGGCGCCGGCCCGGCGGGCGAGGCCGGGGGCCGGTGCTCGTACCAACGCCGGTCGGCCTCCAGTTGAGCGGCGAGCGAGATCAGCCGCTCCTCGCTGCGGGACGGGCCGAGCAGCTGCGCCCCGACGGGCAGCCCGTCGGCGGTGAACCCGGCCGGTACGTTGATGCCGGGCCAGCCCAGCACGTTCCAGGGCCAGGCGTACGGGCAGGCCTCGGTCATCGCCAGATCGGTGCGCCAGGCGCTCAGCCCGTCGAACCGGCCGATCGGGGGCGGCGGCAGGGCAGTCGTCGGGGTCAGCAGTACGTCGTACCCGGCGCGGCCCCGGGCGGGACGGAAGAACGCGCCGATCCTGCGGTGCTGACGCACCTCCCGCTCCCTGGCCGCCCGCACCACCCGGCCGCCGAGCCGGGTGCCGGTGCGCAGCGCGCTGCGGGTGCGCGGGTCGAGGAGGGCGGGGTCGGGGTGGCGGGCGGCGAGTTCGGCGATCCCGGCGGTGGCGCGGGGGACGAAACCGAGGCCGATCAGCCCGTACTGGGGTCTCGCCTCCTCGACGTCGTGGCCCAGTCGGGTGAGGGTCTCGGCCAGGGCCAGGACGGCACGCCGCACCTCGGGGTGGGGCGCGGAGCCGGTGAGGGTGAGCGGGGGGCGCCAGGCGAGGGCGATGCGCAGTCGGCCGGGGTCGCGGCGGGCGGCGGTCGCGGCGGCGACGGGGGGCGGCCGGTGCGGGTCGTCGGGATGGGATCCGGCGACCGCGTCGAGCAGCAGTGCGGCGTCGGCGACGGTCCTGGCGAGCGGCCCGTTGACGGTCAGGCCCTGGAAGGCGTCGATGTGCGGGTGGCCGGAGATCCGGCCGCGCTGGGGCTTGATGCCGACGAGATGGGTCCAGGCCGCCGGGATACGGACGGACCCGGCGCCGTCCGAGCCGAGCGCGGCGGGTACGAGACCGGCCGCGACAGCCGCCGCGGAGCCGCCGGACGAGCCGCCGGGGGTGTGGCCGGTGTGCCACGGGTTGCGGGTGGCGCCGAAGGCGGGGCCCTCGGTGAACGGCCACTGGCCGAGCTCGCAGGAGTTGGTCTTCCCGACGATCACGGCCCCGGCCGCCCGCAGCCGGCGTACGGCCTCGCTGTCCGCGGTCGCGGCGGGCAGATCGCCGTCGCAGCCGAAGTAGGTCGGCATCCCGAGGACATCCGTGTCGTCCTTGACGGCCACCGGCACGCCGAGCAGGGGCAGCCGCTCCCCCTTCGCGAGCCGTCGGTCGGCCTCGGCGGCCTCGGCGAGCGCGGCCTCGGCGCGCAGATGCCTGAAGGCGTTGAGGGTGCCCTGGCTCGCTTCGATACGGTGCAGCGCGGCGGACACCTGCCCGACCGAGGTGGTGCGGCCCTCGGCCAGCTCCCGTGCGCTGTCGGCCAGCCCCGTCGGGCCGGCCGGTCCGGTGGTTTCCACGGCTTCCGTTGAGGACATGGGCTGATTGCCTTCCTCGTATCGGCAGAGGCGCGCGGCGCGTCTGTGGGCCCGAAGCATCTGTGTGTCTGACGCATCTGTATGCCCGAACGAACTTACCGGAGGGTAACGAGTAGCGAGCGGTCCGCTCAACCGTTCGGTGGAATGTGGGCGGGCATCCCACCGGAACCCGAGTATCAGCATCGATGTCAGTGCCGCTTGCTACGTTCCCCGGTGGAAACGGGCGGCGGAAGCACTGCTGGAGGGGTACGTGGAAGCAGAGTTCGAGGGCGAGTTCGAGACTCACCTCACGGTGCGGTTCGACCCCCGGGCCGACGGGGCGGCGGAGGGCGAGCGGCTGGCGCGCTGGGCGGAGCGGCACGGCCTGAAGCTCACCCGCATCGTCCTGGACCGCGGTGCCGTGCCCGACCAGCCCATGCTGACCGAGCAGGGGCGGGGTTCGCTCTCCCGGCAGCGGGCCGCCGCGGGGCTCCGGGCCGACGCGCTGCGCGCGGCGGGGTTCCCCGTCGTGCGCGTGAAGATCGAGGCCGCGCCGTGGAACGAGGGCATACCCCGGACGGCCGACGAGGCCGCCGCGCTGTCCCCCGACTGCCACTTCGAGCACCACGTCAAGCTGCTGCTCTCCGGCGAACCCGACCTCGCCGTCGCGCGGGCCGCGGCCGTGCGGCACAGCGCGCACCTGTCGCGCAACGCCCGCCGCACCGACGGGCAGGGGCGCCACGAGCGGTTCGTCACGCAGCGCTGCCGCGCGATCGGCCGGTCCGGGGCGCGGGCCCGGCTCGACGCGCTCCTGCGCGCGCTGGACGGCGCGGGGCTCGAAGTCCTGGAGATCGAGGAGGAGTTCGTGGTGCACGACGACCATCCGGCGGTGGACGCAGGCTGGATCGACGAGCGGGCCGGGGCGGCGCTGTGAGCACGGGCGACCGCCCCGTTCCCGGGGAGCCGGCCTTCGACGACCCGGCGCTCGCTCCGCGCTGGCGGGCCGCCCGGCGCGCCGTCCAGGACCATCTGCTGCGTGTGATCGCCGGGTCGCCGTGGGGCGACCAGCTGGTTCTGCGCGGCAGCCTCCCGCTCCAGGCGTGGGTGGGCGCGGCGGCACGGGATCCGGGCGATCTGGACTGGGTCGTGTTCGGGCCGTCGGCGGAGGAGTTCGTGGACCGCCTCGACCCGTACCCGTACGTCGACGGGATCGAGACGGTCCAGCACTGGCCGGAAGCCGCGCACGGCGCGGCCGCTCCCGAGCTGTGGACGGACGAGGAGAGCCACGAGACCGCCAGCGCCCGGCCCGTGCTCGCCCCCGAGGGGCTGCGTTGGGTCGAGATCGAGGGCCCCGACGACATCGATCCGCCCTCCTCCCCCACCGAGGAGGTCGTCGCCGCCCTGACGGCCGGGCCGCAGCCGCCCGAGGGGATACGCATCGAGCCGAGCCGGGTGACGTCGGACGGGGCGTGGATGTACCGGGAGTACGAGACGCCCGGCGTGCGGGTCGTCGTGCCCTGGCAGGCCGACGGCCTGCCGCCGGGCGAGCTGCGGATGGACTTCGCGCAGGACGAGCGGCTGCCCCGGGCCCCGGTGTGGACGGCCTGTCCGCGTGGTGATGGCGGGCCGCCGACGCCGGTCCGGACCGCGGACCCGGGGCTCTCGCTCGCCTGGAAGCTGCTGTGGCTCGCCGAGGACCAGGAGGCGGAGGGCCGGTCGGCGGCCAAGGACCTGTACGACGCGGTGCTGCTCGCGGAGTACCGAAGGACGCGGCTCTCGCCCCGCCTGCTGCACACCGTGCTCGGCCCGCACGCGGAGGGCTTCACTCCCCGGGTGGTGCTGGACTGGCCGGTGGACTGGGCCCGGTTCCACGCCGCGCACCCGTGGGTGGACAGCGGCCCGGACCGGCTGCGGGCGCGGCTGGCCGCCGCGCTGCCACGGCTGCTGGAGCAAAGCGCCCCGCAGCCATGACGGCCGGACCGGACCGGCCACCGGGGCACAGCGGCCGGTCCGGCGGAGGTGCGGACGCGGCCTACGGCTGGACGGTGATCTCGCCGATGCCGGTGCCGAGGCCGGCACAGTGCGCGGTGGACTGACCGGACTGACCGGGGGCGAGTGTGACGTGCTCACCGTCCACGTCCGGGGACCAGCCGCAGACCAGGTGCACCCAGAAGGTCTGCGTCGTGCTGCCGTCGTTGCGGCACAGCGCGTAGCCCGTGTAGTCGTCGATCTCGTGCTTTCCGGTGTCGCAGGACAGACCGGGCGGCGTCGCCGCGGCTGTCACGGCGGTGGCGACGGTCGCGGGAACGGCGAGCGCGGCGGCCGTCCCCGCCACGACGGCGCCCCGGAGCACGGCCCTGGACACACTCCCCATCGACAGCTTCATGTCTCCCTGTTCCTCCTCGCTGGTGGTGAACCCGGTGCGCCGACAACCGTCCCCCACCGCCGATAACACAAAACGAGGCAAAACCTCACACTGTGTATACGCCGCGGGGTGTTCTCCGCCGCGCGACCGGACCGCCCCCGGCGTACGCTCGGAGCAATCGGATGCACCTGAACAGGCCCGAGGGGTTCCGCACCCCGCGGGTTCTACGAGGGGGGCGACGTGACCGGTCGACACAGCGGCACACGCCCTGCCGTCTGGGCGGCGGTCGTCGTGCTGGGACTCACCGGCGGCAGCGCGCTGGGCGGCGGTGCGGCACGGGCGGACGACGGCATCGACAAGCTTTCCGCGCAGCAGATCGCGGACCGTTCGCGCGACGCCCTCCTGAGCGCCCGTTCCCTGCACCTCAGCATGCGCGGCGACCTCGGCGACAGCGCCCCGCCGATGACTCTGGAGCTCACCCTGGACCGGGACGGGAACTGCAACGGGTCGGTGGATCTCGGCCACAGCCAGGGTTCGGTCCGGATCGTGAAGCGTGGCGACGAGGTCTGGGTCAAGCCTGACGCGAACTTCTGGAAGAGCCAGGTTCCGGGCGGTGGTTCGGCCTTCGCCGCGATCCTCAACGGGCGTTACATGAAGGGTTCGGCCACCGACCCGCGACTGCGCAGCCTGGCGGACGGCTGCGATCTGGACACCTTCCAGAAGCTCGTCGGCGACAACGCCGACAACGACCGGGGGACGCTGAACAAGGGCAGGAAGACCACGCTCGACGGGGCTCCCGTGGTGCCGCTGACCAGGATGCGGGACGGCCGGACGCTGACGATGTACGTGGCGGCCACGGGCAAACCGTATCCCCTGAGGATCACGATTCGGGGCGGTGGGGCGGACGCGGTCGTGGGCTTCTCGGCCTTCGACAAGCCGGTGCCCACGACCACGCCGCCGCCGGATCAGACGTACGACATCAGTGCTCTGCTGGGCCGTACGTCCGCGCCGGTGTGACGCCGGACCGGCCGCTGAACACCACGTACAGCAGCAACGACGAGGCCAGCCCGACCGCCCAGCCGTAGTCCGCGAGCGGCTTGAGGAACGGGATGAGACCGCCGGCCGGGAACGGGCCCGTCCCGGGGGCGGAGTGCGAGCCGCCGATCGCGAGGACGCCGCCGACGGCGAACGCGACGACGGCCCGCCAGTTCCAGCCGTTCGTGTACCAGTAACGGCCACCGGGGCGGTAGAGGTCCGCGAGGTCGAGCACGGTGCGGCGGACGATCCAGTAGTCGGCGATCAGGATGCCCGCGACCGTTCCCAGCAGCCCGCCGACCAGACCGAGCCAGGTGAAGATGTACAGCTCCGGGGTCTCGGTGAGCTTCCACGGCATGATGAGGACGCCGACGACGCCCGTGGTCAGGGCGCCCGTACGGAAGTTGATGAACCGGGGCGCGAGGTTCGCGAGGTCGTACGCGGGTGACACGACGTTCGCCGCGATGTTCACGGAGACCGTGGCGACCAGCACCGTCACCAGGGCGTAGAGCAGCCCGAAGACGTTGTCGGTCCTGGCGACGAGCTGGACCGGGTCCCAGATCGCCTCGCCGTACACGGCCTGCGAGCCGGAGGTGACCAGGACGGAGAGGAGTGCGAAGAGCGTCATCGTGGTCGGCAGGCCGAGTGCCTGGCCCCGGATCTGGGCGCGTTGGCCGGCCCCGAAGCGGGTGAAGTCGGGGATGTTCAGCGAGAGCGTGGCCCAGAACGCGATCATGCCCATCAGCGAGGGGAAGAAGACCGGCCAGAACTCCTTGCCCCAGCCGAGCTTCGAGGGCTGGTCGAGCAGCGGGCCGAAGCCGCCCGCCTTGACGGCGACCCAGACCAGCAGCACGACGGCGCCGACGATGACGAACGGCGCCGCCCAGTTCTCGAACCGCCGCAGGGCGTCCATCCCCCGGTAGATGATGGCGAGTTCGAGCGCCCAGAAGAGGACGAAGCAGAGCCAGAGCGTCCACGGCTGCCCGCCGATCTCGGACGCCTTCGCCCAGCCGCCGAAGATCTTCCCCAGCAGGGTGAAGATGCCGACGCCACCGATCCAGGTCTGGATGCCGAACCAGGCGCAGGCCACCGCGGCCCGGATCAGTGCGGGCAGGTTGGCGCCGCGCAGCCCGAAGGAGGCGCGGGCCAGCACCGGGAAGGGGATGCCGTACTTGGGTCCGGCGTGCCCGGTGAGCAGCATGGGGCCGAGCACGATCAGGTTGGCCAGCGCGATGGTGAAGACGGCCTGTTTCCAGTCCATGCCGAGGGCCACGAGACCGGAGGCCAGCAGCCAGGACGGGATGTTGTGGGCCATGCCCACCCAGAGCGCGGCGAAGTTGTACGTCGTCCAGCGGCGCCGTTCCAGCGGGACGGGCAACAGGTCGTCGTTGACGAACCGGTTGTCGGTGGGGACGGCGCCGGGGGCGAGTTCGATGCGCCCCGAGGGGCCGGATATCGGGTCCTGCGATGGAATCGGTGGGACGGTCGAGGTCATGGCGGCTGGACCCTTCGCTCGGGAACGGTGCCGTGCGGGGCGGGGGCGGCGGTGCGGGGACGGGGGTGCGGACAGCCGTGGGGCGCGGCCGAGGGAGGGAAGGGTCAGTCGGACAGGGCGGGGATGATCTGCGCGCCGTAGGCGTCGATCGTCGCCTCCCGCGCGTCGTGCATGTTGTATACGGCGAACTGGTCGACGCCCAGATCGCGCAGGACCCGCAGCTTCTCGATGTGCGCCTCGGCGGGGCCCAGCAGGCAGAACCGGTCGACGATCTCGTCCGGCACGAAGGTGGTGTCGGGGTTCCCGGCCCGGCCGTGGTGGCTGTAGTCGTAGCCGTGCCGGTCCTTGATGTAGGCGGTCAGGGCCTCGGGGACGAGCCCGGAGTGTGCGCCGTACCGGGAGACGAGGTCCGCGACGTGGTTGCCGACCATGCCGCCGAACCAGCGGCACTGCTCGCGGGCGTGGTCGAGGTCGTCGCCCACATAGGCGGGGGCGGCGACGCAGATCGTCACGGAGTCCGGGTCGCGGCCCGCCTCTGCCGCCGCGTCCCGTACCGCCTTGATCATCCACTCGGTGAGGAACGGGTCGGCGAGCTGGAGGATGAAGCCGTCGGCCTTCTGTCCGGCGAGGGCGAGCGCTTTCGGGCCGTACGCGCCCATCCAGACGGGGAGTCTGCCGTCCTTCACCCAGGGGATCTGGACCGGCTGCCCGTCGACGGTCGCCTCGCGTCCCTCGGCGAGGTCGCGGATGACGTCGATGGCCTCGCCGAGCCGGGCCAGCGTGTTGGGTCTGCGTCCGGCGACACGCATCGCCGAGTCGCCCCGTCCGATGCCGCAGACGGTGCGGTTGCCGTACATGTCGTTGAGGGTGGCGAAGGTCGAGGCGGTCACCTCCCAGGTGCGGGTGCCCGGGTTGGTGACCATGGGACCGACGACGAGGTGTTCGGTGTGTTCGAGGATCTGGCTGTAGATGACGAACGGTTCCTGCCAGAGCACCGTCGAGTCGAAGGTCCAGCCGTAGCGGAAGCCGTTGCGTTCGGCGCGGCGCATCAGACCGACGACGGCCGAGGCGGGCGGGTCGGTCTGGAGGACGAGTCCGAAGTCCATGACGGGTGCTCCTAGTCCAGGTACTGACAGGTGGCGCGCGGGGTGTAGCTGCCGTGTCCGGCCCGGCCGGTGAACTTCCGTGCGTCGATGACGACTTCACCGCGCGAGAGGACCGTTTCGACCTGGCCGGTGATCCGTTTCCCCTCGTACGCCGAGTAGTCGACGTTCATGTGATGGGTCTCGGCGGAGATGGTCTGTTCGGCGGTCGGATCGTAGATGACGACGTCGGCGTCGGCGCCCGGGGCGATGGTGCCCTTCTTCGGGTAGAGGCCGAACATCCGGGCCGGGGAGGCGCAGGCGATCTCGATCCAGCGGCGGCGCGAGATGTGACCGTCCACGACCGCCTGATGGAGGAGGTCCATCCGGTTCTCCACGCCGGGCATCCCGTTGGGGATCTTGGAGAAGTCGCCGCGGCCCATCTCCTTCTGGCCGGAGAAGCAGAAGGGGCAGTGGTCGGTGGAGACGACCTGGAGTTCGTTGTTCCTGAGCCCCCGCCAGAGCGCTTCCTGGTGCTCCTTGGGCCGCAGCGGGGTGGAGCAGACGTACTTGGCGCCCTCGAAGTCCGGCTCGGCCAGATTGTCGGTGGAGAGGAAGAGGTACTGCGGGCAGGTCTCGCCGAAGACCGGAAGTCCCTTGTGGCGGGCGGCGGCCACCTCGGCGACGGCCTCGTCCGCGGAGACGTGCACGACGTAGAGCGGGGAGCCGGCGACGCGGGCCAGCTGGATGGCGCGGTGGGTGGCCTCGGCCTCCAGTGCCACCCTGCGTACGTCGCCGTGGTGGCGCGGGTCGGTGCGGCCCTCGGCCAGGGCCTGTTCGACGAGTACGTCGATGGCGATGCCGTTCTCCGCGTGCATCATGATCAGGCCGCCGTTGTGGGAGGCCCGTTGCATGGCGCGCAGGATCTGGCCGTCGTCGCTGTAGAAGACGCCGGGATAGGCCATGAACAGCTTGAAGGAGGTGACGCCCTCCGACACCAGCAGGTCCATCTCCTTGAGCGTGGACTCGTTCACATCGGAGAGGATCATGTGGAAGGCGTAGTCGATGGCGCATGCGCCGTCGGCCTTCGCGTACCAGGCGTCGAGACCTTCGCGGACCGCGTGGCCCACTGACTGGATGGCGAAGTCGACGATCGTGGTGGTGCCGCCCCAGGCGGCCGCCCGGGTGCCGGTCTCGAAGGTGTCGGCGGCGTAGGTGCCGCCGAACGGCATCTCCATGTGCGTATGCGCGTCGACACCGCCCGGGATGACGTATTTGCCGGTGGCGTCGATCCTCCGGTCGGCGCTCCAGCTCTCGGCCGCGTCGGTGCCGTGCGCCGCGAGGGCCACGATGCGGCCGCCCTCGATGAGTACGTCGGCATGGATTTCGTCGGACGCGGTGATGACGAGACCACCGTGGATGACGGTGCGGCTCATGTACCCCTCCTCACTGTGGCGGAATGGGTCTACGCACGTAGACAAGGTGCGTGATGAAGAACGTAGAAGTGGGCTACCCACTGTGGCAATACCGCTGCCGCTAACCGCTGAAGACGTTTCTGTTTCATCCGCCCGGCACTCCACCGGCCCACAGCCGCGACGACACCCATGACCGCCGTCAGATAACGAAATGATGACGGGTCTGGTCCAAATGTTGAGTACGGTTCATGCGCCCGTCCCTTACGCGGGGTGGTTCGATCACCACCGACGGCGAGCCTCGGACACATCACCGGACTCCCCGATGTCCGGTGTCCACCGACCGATCCCGGAGGATCACGTGTCCCTGTCGCGCTCCGCGCGTACGGTGCTGGCCGCCGCCACCGTCGCCGCACTGCCGCTCGCCACCACCGCCGCCCACGCCCAGGGTTCCAAGGCCCCGGCCGCCGCCCCGTACGCCGGCCTGCCGTCCGGCACCAAGCAGGCGAAGACCCTGGTCATCGGCATCGACGGCGCCACCTTCGACTCCTTCTCGCGCGCCGATGTTCCGCACATCGAGCAGCTGATGGTCAAGGGCCTGACCGCCCGGAGCAACCTCTACGCCGACCCGATGGCCCCGACCGTCTCCGGCGCCGGCTGGTCGTCCATCGCCACCGGCGTCTGGCCCGACAAGCACAACGTGAAGGACAACAACTTCACGGCGCCGAACTACGGCCAGTACCCGGACTACGCGACCCGTCTGGAGACCGCCGACCCGGCCACGTCCACCCTGGTCGTCGGCACCTGGAGCCCGATCCCCCAGATCGTCTTCGGCGCGAAGACCGATCTGCGGATCGCGGGCGGCAACGACGAGGGCACCACGGCCAAGGCCGCCGACTACCTCGCGCACGGCAACCCCGACTCCACCTTCGTCCACCTCGACGAGGTCGACGGCGCCGGCCACAGCACCGGCTCCGCGAGCGACGCCTACCTCAAGGCCCTGAACACCGCCGACGCCCAGGTCGGCCGGCTGCTCGACGCCGTGACCTCGCGGCCGACGTACGCGAAGGAGGACTGGCTCGTCGTCGTCACCGCCGACCACGGCCACACCCCCACCGGCGGGCACGGCGGCAACACCCCGCTGGAGCGCGGCACGTTCGTGATCGCCCAGGGCAAGGGCATCCGGCCCGGTTCGGTGCGCGACGACGTCAAGATCACCGACATCGCGCCCACGGTCCTGCGCCACGAGGGCGTCGCCACCGACCCCGCCTGGAACCTCGACGGCACCTCGCTCGCCGAGCTGAAGCCGGACGCCTTCGACGCGCTGCGCCCCTCGCTCCGCGCGCCCGTCGACGAGACCAAGCTCCCGGCCGACGCCAAGGGGTGGACGAACACCGCGCCCGAGGGCTGGTCCATCGACAACTCGAAGATGCCGTCCGGCGGCGTCACCGAGTGGCGCGGCTGGTCCTTCGCCACGGACGAGTTCTGGACCAACGCCGAGCGCGGCCAGGGCCGCGAGACGAACGTCCGCGCCCGCAATGTGTTCGCGGTCGCCGACTCCGACGAGTGGGACGACAAGGCGCACGGCGCCGGACAGTTCGACTCCACCCTGGTCGGCCCCGCGTACCGGCTGAGCGGCGCGGCGAGGGCGACCGTCTCGTACGCGACGAACTACCGGGTCGACGGTCCGCAGACCGGCGACGTGTACGTCTCGTACGACGGCGGCACCCCGCAGCTCGTGAAGTCCTACCGGGCCGACAGCAACACCGTCGAGCGTCTTGGGCTCACCGTCCCGGCAGGCGCGCGGACGGCCCGGCTGAGCTTCCGCTACACCGGCACGAACAGCGCCTTCTGGACCATCGACCAGGTCGCCTTCGGCCAGCCCGACCCGCCCTCCCAGCTCGCCGTCGCCTCGCTGGCGGCCGACACGAAGCTCCTCGGCAGGCCCGGCTCCGAGGCGGCCTGGAAGGTCAGCGCGAACGGTGTGGTGAAGACCGCGCAGGGCAGGCCGGTGAAGGGCGCTAGGGTCACGGCCGAGCTGACGGCCGGCGGCAAGGTGCGGAAGCTGACCGGCACGACCAGGAAGGACGGCTCCGTCCGCTTCGGGGCGACGGTGCGCCGGGGTGTCGCCGAGGCCACGCTGAAGGTCACCGATGTGCGCTACCAGCACCTCGCGTACTACGGCGAGCTCGACCCGGTCCACAGCCTGGACCTCACCCGCCCCACCGGCCACCGGGGCTGACCGACCGGCCGGGCCCCGGAACCATGGACCGGGGCCCGGCCGCGACGTACCCACCGGCCCCGGCCCCGGCCGCTGCGCTCCCGCGCCGGGTTACCGTGGCAGTTCCCGCCGGTACGGCCCCCTCCACAGGCCGCCGGGGCACACAGCACAGCGGCCCTCCACTCCCCTGTGCGCTGCGCACAGGTTCCCGCTCCCGGGCCTGTCTACTGTGCCGCCATCCCCACCCTCCGAGGGGTGAGTCGGTCGGCACGAAAGCCTGGAGGACAACCGGTGAGCGCGACAACTGCACGTTCCGGTGCAACCGGAGAACCCCTGGAGACGGGGCCGGGCGGAACCGCGGGCCTGCGGCCCATCGGTTCCTCCTTCGAGGCCATGCCGTTCGGACGCGCCCATGTCCTGGCGGCGCTGGCCCTGTTCATGGCCTTCGTCATCGAGTCGTGGGAGCAGCTCGCCCTCGTCTATGTCTCCGGCGATCTCGGCGACGCGTTCTCCATCGACACCGGCCGGATCGGCTGGGTGCTGTCCGCCGTCGCACCCGGCATGATCCCCGGTGCGCTGGTCTGGGGTCCGGTCTCGGACCG
Source organism: Streptomyces sp. NBC_01363 (assembly GCF_026340595.1). Taxonomy (GTDB): domain Bacteria; phylum Actinomycetota; class Actinomycetes; order Streptomycetales; family Streptomycetaceae; genus Streptomyces. The sequence goes on along the minus strand of NZ_JAPEPF010000002.1, from coordinate 1,359,368 downwards.
GATCGGCCGGCGCGCGGTGTGTCTGTGGAGCCTGTCCGCCTACGGAGTCGTCGCGCTGGCCTCCGCCTTCTCCCCGAACTTCACGGTCCTGCTGGTCACCCGGGTGTTGTCGGGTCTGGCACTGGCCGGGATCTACACGGTCACCTTCCCGCACTTCCTGGAGCTGCTGCCGTCCCGGATGCGTGGCCGGGCCGCGGTCTATCTGTCGATCGGCTGGCCGATCGGGGTGCTGGCCGCGGTCGGCGTGACGCAGTTGCTGGCGGGCCTCGGCTGGCATGTGGTGGCCATCGCCTCCGCCCTGGCCGGGCTCTGGGTCTTCGCGATCCGCGCCTGGGTTCCGGAGTCCCCGTACTGGCTGGCCGCGCAGAACCGGCACGACGACGACGCCGCTGCCGTGCTGCGCAGGCTGGGCGTCGATGTCCCGGAGGGCACCCGCTTCGCCGTCGTCGCCCCCGAGCGGACCGGACGCCCGGTGGAGCTGCTGCGTGGCAGGCTGATGATCGCGAGTCGAAGCGGCCGCCCGCCTCGGCGGTGGCGTACCGGTCCACGAGCGGCACGGGCTTGCGGTAGTGCAGGTCGAACATGCGGTCCCGGTTGCCGCGGGCGATCGGGTAGACGTCGCGCAGCCCGGCCGAGGCGAGCAGCAGGACGCGGGCGCCCTTGCGTTCCAGCAGGGCGTTGAGGCCCTGGGTGGTGCCGTGGACGAAGAAGGAGATGTCGGCGGGGTCGTCGACCGCCCGGCCCAGCGAGGAGAAGACGCCCTCGGCGAGGTCTCCCGGCGTGGTGGGGGTCTTCGCCGCTTCGAAGGTGCCGCGCGTCTCGTCGTACGCGACGACATCGGTGAATGTGCCACCGATGTCCATGGCCACCCGGTAAGTCATGTCGCCTCCCGGCTTTCTCAGGGGAATGGCGTGACGCTATCGGCGGGGCGCGGCGACCGGCTGTGCGCTGCGCACGGTGTACAGGGTCCGGCCGTGCGCAGCGACCGGGGTCAGCCGACGGGGCCGGCTGCCGCACGTCCTCGTGGAGGTGGACGATCCGCCAGGACGCCCCGGCCCGGTGCAGGATCACGGTGTTCCGGATGAGCTCGGAACGGTGCGGGAGGCCGTCCGGGGCGGGGGCGAAGTCGACCCGGAGCCAGAACCTCAGGACGGCGATGTCGCCGAAGACGTCGATGGTGCGGTCGTACGCGGTGAGGCCGGTCTCCTGCGGCCCCTCACCCGCCGCCGGGCGGGCGTCGCGGATCCGGTCGAGGTCGGCCTTGCCGAGCAGGAGCGGATCGGCGGCGGAGTCCCAGACGGTCGCCCCGGGATCGAGTGCCCGGTCGATCCCGGCACGGTCGCCCGCGTCGTACGCCTCGTACATCGCGGTGAGGACGGCCCATACGGCGTCGGCGTCGGCCGCCGACGCACCCGGCCGGGCGGTGGACGGGAGAGGCAGGGTGTTCTCGGACATGGTGGTGCTCCTGAGCGGATCCGGGGGTGCGACGGCGGCCAAGCTACACAGCCGCCGACCGGGTCGCCGCCCGCACCCCCGTCGCTCATTCCACCGAGCGGAGGGCCTCGGCCAGGATCTTCGCGCCCTCCTCCGCCTCCGGGATGGTCAGGGTGAGCGGTGGTGCGATCCGCAGCACGCTGGTGTTGTGGCCGCCGCCCTTGCCGATGAGCAGACCGCCCTCGCGGGCCGCTTCGAGTACCGCCGCGGCCGCTTCCGGGTTCGCCTCGTCGGTGCCGGGCTTCACCAGCTCGATGCCGATCATCAGGCCCCGGCCGCGCACTTCGCGTACGCACTCGAAACCCGCGCCGATCGCGCGCAGCCGCTCGATCAGCAGACCGCCGACGCGCCGGGCGTTGCCCTGCAGGTCGTGTTCGAGGAGGTAGGAGAGGTTGGCGAGACCGGCCGCCATGGTGACCGGGGAGCCGCCGAACGTCGAAATGGAGTTGGCATCGAGGCAGTTCATGACGTCGGCGCGGGCCACGACACCGCCGATCGACATACCGTTCCCGATGCCCTTGGCGAAGGTGAGGATGTCCGGCGGCCCGTTCTCGCCGTGTGCCTGCCAGCCCCAGAAGTGCTCGCCGGAGCGCCCCCAGCCGGTCTGCACCTCGTCGGAGATCCACAGGACGCCGTGCCGGTCCAGGACCCGGCGGAACGCCGCGTAGAGGCCGTCGGGCGGTGAGGTGAATCCGCCGACGCCCTGGATGGGTTCGGCGATCAGGGCGGCCGGTGCCCGGGTGTGCCCGAGCAGGTCCTCCAGATCGGCGACACACGCCTGGATGAACTCCGCGTCACCGAGGTGCGCGTACGGCCCCCGGGTACGGACGCCGCCGTGCACGTACAGCGTCTGCAACGGCGACAGGCTGGTCGGTGACCAGGCGTTGTTGCCGGTGATGGAGACCGCGGAGAACGATCTGCCGTGGTAGCTGTTGCGCATCGCGAGGATCTGGTTCGACCTGCGGTACGCGGTGGCGAGCAGCAGTGCCGTGTCGTTGGCCTCGGTGCCGGAGGTGGTGAAGAAGACCCGGGCGTCCGGGATGCCGGAGAGCGTGGCGACGCGTTCGGCCAGCTCGATCATCGGCCGGTTGAGGTAGAGCGTGGAGGTGTGGATGATCCGGCCGGCCTGCTCGCCGACCGCCTTGGTCACCTCGGGCAGGGCGTGGGCGGTCATGGTGGTGAGGATGCCGCCGAAGAAGTCGAGATAGCGCCTGCCGTCGGCGTCCCAGACGTGCCGGCCCTCGCCGTGCGTGATCTCCAGTGGGTGCTTGTAGTAGAGCGCCAGCCAGTCGGGGCTGACGGCGAGATGGCGATGGTGCAGGCTGCTCACGGCTCGACCAGTCCTTCGTACGCGTCGGGGCGGCGGTCCCGGTAGAACGCCCACTGCTGCCTGACCTCGTCGATGAGGCCGAAGTCGAGGTCGCGGACGACGAGTTCCTCCTCCTTGTCGCTGGCGACCTCACCGACGAACTGGCCACGCGGGTCGACGAAGTAGCTGGTTCCGTAGAAGTCGTTGTCGCCGTACTCCTCCTGGCCGACGCGGTTGATCGCGGCGACGAAGTACTCGTTGGCGACGGCGGACGCGGGCTGTTCCAGCTGCCAGAGGTAGCTGGAGAGGCCGCGCGAGGTGGCGGACGGGTTGTACACCAACTGGGCGCCGTTGAGTCCGAGTTGACGCCACCCCTCGGGGAAGTGCCGGTCGTAGCAGATATAGACGCCGACCTTGCCGACGGCGGTGTCGAAGACCGGCCAGCCGACGTTTCCGGGCTTGAAGTAGTACTTCTCCCAGAACCCCTTGACCTGCGGGATGTGGTGCTTGCGGTACTTGCCCAGATAGGAGCCGTCGGCGTCGATCACGGCGGCGGTGTTGTAGTAGAAGCCGGACTGCTCGACCTCGAAGACCGGCACGACGATCACCATGCCGGTCTCGCGGGCGAGTTCCTGCATCCTGCGGACGGTCGGCCCGTCCGGAACGGCCTCGGCCCAGCGGTAGTGCTCGGGTTCCTGCACCTGGCAGAAGTAGGGAGCGTTGAACACCTCCTGGAAGCCGATGATCTTCGCGCCCCGACGGGCGGCCTCGCGCGCATGCTCCTCATGCTTGGCGATCATGGATTCGGTGTCGCCGGTCCAGGTCGCCTGGACGAGTGCGGCGCGAACGACTTGGGACATGAGCTGCTCCTTCGACGCGGCGTCAGAGAGCCTCAACGCATTTCTACGCCCGTAGACACGTGCGTAGAGGAGAACGTAAGCCCCGTCACACAGCGGGGCAAGACCATCGCCGTGAACCGGCGGAGTCGATCATGTTTCGCACCCGTGCGGTCCACACGTCCATCGTCTTTCCACCCCGGAGAGGACGGCTCCTGCCTCCCGGGCCATGGCCCCCGTGCGCCGGTTTGTATTCTCGGCAGGCGCCCCCGTCCGAGCGGCACCTGCGAGAGGAAACACCATGACCACCGAGCTGAGCCCCGACGCCCTGTCCGGACTCCTCGACCGGGCCCGTCAGGACTACCAGGACCTGGCGGGACTCGGACTCTCGCTCGACCTCACCCGGGGCAAGCCGGCCCCCGAGCAGCTCGACCTCTCCGAGGACCTGCTGAGTCTGCCGGGCGGACGGCACACCTCCGCCGACGGCACGGACGTACGCAACTACGGAGGGCTGCAGGGGCTGCCCGAGCTCCGGGAGATATTCGCCGGGGTGCTCCAGGTGCCGGCCGAACAACTGCTCGCGGCGGGGAACTCCAGCCTTGAGCTGATGCACGACTGCCTGGTGCACGCCCTGCTGAGCGTGCTGCCGGGCGCCGAGTCGCGCTGGGTGGATCAGGAACGCATCGCGTTCCTGTGTCCCGTGCCCGGCTACGACCGGCACTTCGCGCTCTGCGAGCACTTCGGGATCGACATGATCCCGGTGCCGATGACGGCCGAGGGCCCGGACATGGAGGTCGTGGAACGGCTCGCCGCCGAGGACCCGGCGATCAAGGGCATCTGGTGCGTGCCGAAGTACAGCAACCCGGACGGCGCCTGCTACAGCGACGCGACCGTGGCCCGCCTCGCCTCGATGAACACCGCCGCTCCCGACTTCCGGATCTTCTGGGACAACGCCTACGCCGCCCACCACCTCACCGACGAGCCCGTCGAGATCGCCGATCTGCTCGCCGCCTGTGCCGGGGCCGGAAACCCGGACCGGGCGTTCGTGTTCGGTTCCACCTCGAAGATCACCACGGCGGGCGCGGGCGTCGCGTTCTTCGGCTCGTCGCCCGCGAACCTCCAGTGGCTGCTCGGCAACAACGCCATGCGCTCGATCGGCCCGGACAAGGTGAACCAGCTGCGGCACGTCCTGTTCCTGCGCGACGCCGACGGGGTGCGGGGCCACATGGAGCGCCAGCGCGCCCTGCTCCAGCCCAAGTTCGAGGTGGTGGCCCGGATCCTGGACGCCGAGCTCGGCGGCACCGGGCTCGCGACCTGGACCTCGCCCAAGGGCGGGTACTTCGTCACCCTGGAGGTGCCGGACGGCTGCGCCAAGGAGGTCGTACGCCGTTCCGCCGAGGCGGGCATCGTGCTGACCCCGGCCGGTGCCACGCACCCGTACGGCGACGACCCGCGCGACGCGGTCATCCGGATCGCGCCCAGCTACCCGGGGCTCGCGGAGCTGGAGCAGGCCATCGCGGGGCTCGCCGTCTGCGTCAGGCTGGTGGGGTACGAGCAGCGGGCACACTGACCACTCCGTCAACTCCCTCCCCACTGTTTCCCGTTCGAGTGATGTGCGGCATTTCAGGAGGATCCCGGAACGGTCTGGGCAGTCTCCAGGCGATCGAATCCGGAAGGGGCAGTGGTGGGACATTCACGCGAGTACGGGCGCGCCATCAGCGAGGGGCCGACACCGGCCGATGCTGCGGGCGCGCCCGCCCTTCCCTATCCGAGCGGCTGGTCCGCACTGGCGTTCTCCGAAGAGCTACGGCCGGGCACCGTGCTCACCCGGCCGCTCGCGGGTCAGGACGTGGTGCTGTACCGGCTCGGCACGGGAGCGGTCCGCGCCATCCGTCCGTACTGCCCGCATCTGGGCGCCCATCTCGGTCTGGCGAAGGTCGACGGGGACGATCTCGTCTGCCCCTTCCACTTCTTCGCGTTCGGCCCGGACGGCACGTGTGTGCGTACGGGATATGACACGACGCCCCCGAGGTCGCCGTTGTCGCAGCTGCCGGTGCACGAGGTCAATGGCGCCGTGTTCGTCTGGCGGCACCACGACGGCCGGGCTCCGGACTGGTTCGTTCCCGACTGGCACGAGATCGGTCACCGGCCTGCGCTGTACGCGGCCTGGGAATTGGCCGGCAATGTCCAGGAGGTCATCGAGAACTCGGTGGACCTCGGGCACTTCGCCACCCTGCACGGCTGGGACAGGGCCGAGATCGGCGGGCCCGTGGTCTATGACGACGCCGCGTTCCACGTGTCCATGCGGGCCCACGAGTCGGCGCCGCTCCTGGGCAGCTTCGTCGTCGACGTGGAGGTGGACGGCTACGGACTCGGCTGTCTGCACGCCGACGTGCACACGCCCCGGCTGGGGCTGCGGATGTGCACGATGGTGATGCCGACGGCCATCGCACCCAACCGAATGCAGTTCCGGCAGCTCAACCGCATCGCCTTCGCCGAGCCGGCCCGGCTGCCGGCCCCGCTCGCCCGTGCGGTGAGCCGGACCGCGGCCAGGCTGTTGGACCGCGCCGTCTTCCGGTCCAGTTGCGAGTTCACCGCTGCGGACTTCCCGATCTGGCATCACAAGCAGTACCAGCAACCGCCCCGGCTCGCTCCCGGCGACGGCCCGATCGGCCCGTTCCGGCGCTGGGCCCGGCGGTTCTACCCCCCGCCGCCGGGAAAGGAACGGCTGATGCGGCCCGATCGCGTCGAGCAGGCCGACGGGGCCGAAGTGCCTTGAGAGCGGCCCCTGTCGAATACCCAGCCCGATCAGGAATTGGAGGTAATCCGGGCGGGATCGACGTACGCGGCCCGTCCCGGACCTGTGCCCGGCAGAGCGTGTGCCTGAGTCATACTGGGCGCCGGAGCACAGGGGGAGGCATACAGCGCATGGGGTACGGGGCGGACGTTACCGGCTTGCCGGAGCGCATCGGCGGGTACGCCGTGGAGCGCGAGTTGGGGGCCGGCGGGATGGGCACCGTCTATCTGGCGCGTTCCCGCGGCGGGCGCGCGGTGGCCGTGAAGGTGGCGCGCTCGGAGCTCGCGTCCGACCCGCACTTCCGGGACCGGTTCCGCGCCGAGGTCGCGGCCGCGCGCAGCGTGGGCGGCTTCCACACAGCCCCGGTGGTGGACGCGGACCCGGCTGCCGCGGCGCCCTGGCTGGCCACGGCGTACGTTCCCGGGCCCACGCTCGCCGCGTTGCTGGAGGCCGAGGGGCCGATGGACGAGGCGCGGCTGCGGCAGCTGGGCGCGGCGCTCGCCGAGGCACTGGCGGCGATCCACGGCTGCGGCCTGGTGCACCGTGACCTGAAGCCCGGAAACATCATCATGGCCTCGGACGGCCCGCGGGTGCTGGACTTCGGTATCGCGCGGGCGCTGGAGTCGACTCGTCTGACGGCCACCGGTGTGGCCTTCGGAACGCCGGGGTTCCTGGCACCCGAGCAGGCTCAGGGGCAGGAAGTGAGCGGCGCCGCGGACGTGTTCGCCCTGGGTGCCGTGCTCGTCGCGGCGGCGGGCGGCAGCGCGTTCGGGGCGGGCACGCCGATGGGCCTGATGTACCGGTCGGTGCACGAGCCGCCGGATCTGACCGCGGTGCCGGACGGCCTGCGGCCGGTCCTGGAGTCGTGCCTGGCCAAGGACCCGGACCAACGGCCCACACCGGAGGCCCTGTTGGACCTCTTCGTGCCGGACACCGTGACGCACTCCCCCACGGTTGCGGTACCCCCGCCACCTTCCTACGCACCGTCCGACGCCGTCCCGTGGCACCAGGCCCCGACCGAACACGCCCCCGTGGGCAACGCGTCGGACGACGGCGACCTCGCCTTCGTGGCGGTGACTCCGGAGAGTTCGCTCCTGATCGACGCCTCGGGCGTCGCGCTCCACTCGGCGGCCGGGGACATGGAGTTCGCCTGGGCCGGGATCAGCGCCGTCGAGTACGCGGCCGAGGGCCCCAAGCACCTCCAGGTCACCGTCCGCCTCCACGACGGCACCACCCACCGGTGCCTGCTCGCCGCGCGCAGGCGTGCCCGTCTGCGGGAGTGGCTGGAGGACCTGCCGCTGATCCTGGAGTGCTTCACGTAGCCGCCGCGAGTGGCGAAGTGCGGCCGGGGTCCTTCGTTCCGGATCAGGCCGGGTTCGCGATGCCCGCCACCCGCAGTGCGTGGACGACATCCCGCTCCCTGGCCGGCGACACCGCTCGGGCCGCGGCCAGCAGTCGCGGTACGAGACGGGGCGGATCACCCGCCGCGACCCGAGCCGCGTCCTGCGGAGTCCGTACCCGGATGAAGGCGCCCAGCAACGCCTGCGCCTGCGCCCCGTGCCCCGCCCGCTCCAGGGCCACCACCGCATCGGCGATCTCCCCGGCCGGCCTCGCCACACTCTGGCGCAGCAGCTGCGCGCAGTCGTCGGGGCGCCCCGCGGCACTCAACGCGGCGGCGGCCGCGGCCAGTTCGGTGGGCGGCAGCGAGGACACCTCCCACAGCAGGGTCGCCCAGTCGGCGTCGAGGCCCGCACGGTGCAGCTCGACGGCGAGTACCGGCAGCCGATCGGCGGGCCGGCCGGCCGCCTCGCACAGCACGACATGCGCCTCGCCGCTGCGGCCCCCGGCCCGCAGCCGGATCAGCCGCTCGACGACCGCCGTGGCGGCCCGGCGGGCCTCGGGGTCCGGGGCGGCGGCGCGGGCGGGGGCCGCGGATGCGTCATCGGCCGGGGCGGCGGCGAAGCGGGCTCCGCGTGGCACGCCGGCCGTGGCCGGCGGGACGGGCAGGACGGGAGCGGTCACGGCCGGGACGCCGTCCGTGTCATCCGCGTCGAGCCCCGCGAACCGGGCACCGCGTGGCTTCCCGCGCCTGGCTGCGGGTGGCCGGGGAGCCGGGAGCGTGACCTCCGGGCCGCGCTCAGGTGCGGCCGCCTCCACCCGCGCCGCCCCCTCAGCATCGGACGGGTCCCCGTGCACCGGTTCGGCCTCCCCGGCCCGGCCCGGCTCCTCCGTGCGGAACCAGCCCTTCGGCGCCGATATCGCGGCCAGCCGTGCGCGCAGCTCCGAGCAGCGGGCCGTGGCGCGTTCGTGGTCGTCCCGGGCCCAGGCGACCACCTCCAGGTCCGGGGCCGTGCCGCCCGCACCGGCAGCCCGGAGCCGCCGGGCCGCGTGCGTCTGCTCCCGCAGCATCAGCTCCAGCCGCTCGACGAGCATCTGCCGCCCACCCGCGCGCCGGTCGTGGGCGGCCACCGAGGCGGAGTACAGCTCGGCACCCCGTACCGACTCGTGCTGCGCGAACGCCGTGCCACGCCTGGCCGCCAGGTCCTGGAGGAGCGACTCCATCACATCCCAGGGCGGAATCTCGGTGCCGTCGAGACAGGCGCGCATCCCGGCAGGATCACGCCGGCAGAAGATTCCGTACCAGCCGCTCCCGGGGTCCAGCAGCGCCACGACATCCCGAAGGTATTGCGTGAACTCCCGTACTTCCCCAGCACATTGATGCTCTGTCATCTTCGCCCTCGCCGACATCGACCGGAGCCTTCCAGCCCGCAGGCATTCGACATCAGCCGTGTTACGACGCGGCTACGCACGCTTTTCGGGCGCGATGCCGCCGAAGCGCGAAGGCCGCACCGCACCACCGCCCGAGCGCCCCACCCCGGACCGCCAGGGACCTACCCCGCCAGCGGCACCACGTCCGGCTCCGGGGCACAGCGGGCGAGGATCTCGTCCATCGAGAGCCCGAGCGCCCCGGCCAGCGCCGCGACCGTGAAGAAGGCAGGAGTGGGAGCGCGTCCCGTCTCGATCTTGCGCAGCGTCTCGGCGGAGATTCCGGCGCTCGCCGCGATCTCGACCATGCTGCGTCCGCCGCGCGCCTCGCGCAGCAGCACGCCGAGGCGTTCGCCGCGGCGGCGCTCTTCCGGGGTCAGGGGCGTTCGTACCATGCCGTCATTCTAATACCGCTTCGACCGGTATAGTAATTGGCATGGTGCAACTCAAGACAGACACATCCATCGAAGCGATGCGCGAGACCGGCCGGGTCGTCGCGCAGCTCCTGACCGCCGTACGGGAAGCGGCGGCGGTCGGCGTCTCCTTGCACGAACTGGACGAGGTGGCCCGCGGGGTCCTGCGTGACGCGGGCGCCGGGTCACCGTTCCTGAACTACCGGCCGCATTTCGCGCCCACCCCCTTCCCCGCCGTCATCTGCGCGTCGGTCAACGACGCGATCGTGCACGGCATCCCCACCGACCAGCGACTGCGCGACGGCGATCTGGTGAGCATCGACGCGGGCGCGACGCTGGGCGGCTGGGCCGGCGACTCGGCGATCAGTTTCACCGTCGGGCGCGCCCGGCCCGCCGACACCCGGCTCGTCGAGACGGCCTTCGAAGCACTGGAGGCGGGCATCGCGGCGGCGGTCGTCGGCAATCGGATCGGCGACATCGCGCATGCGATCGGCACGGTCTGCCGCAGCGCGGGATACGGCATTCCGGAGGGGTTCGGGGGCCACGGCGTGGGCCGCTCGATGCACGAGGACCCGGCCGTCCCCAACGAGGGACGACCGGGTCGCGGCATGCCGTTGCGGCACGGAATGGTGCTGGCGATCGAGCCGATGCTGATCGGCAGCGGCAAGGACGCCTTCCATCCGGACCGGGACGGCTGGACACTGCGCACGTCCGACGGCAGCCGCGCCGCACACGCCGAGCACACCGTGGCGATCACCGACGACGGCCCGCGCATCCTGACCGCGCTGTGACACCCCGGACCCTGGAGCCCGTCCGGCCCTAGTTGTTCTGGATGAACTGCTTGGCGAGGGCGTCACCGGCGGTGACGGCGGCACTGTGGCTCTCGATCGGCGACACCTTGGAGTTCTTGAACAGGATGTAGGTGACGCCGGACTCCGCGCCGCCGGTCTCCGGGTCCGGGTCGATGCCGAGGGCCTTGGCGGTGGCGTACGAGGCCTCACCGATGATCTTGTTGGGGCCGGTGTCACCGACGACCGCGTACTCGACCTGGTTGTTGTAGATGACGGCGACGACGCCACCGCCCTTGATGCCGGCATCGCCGTAGTTCCAGATGCTGCTGACACTCGGCACGACGACGTACGGCAGCTTCTCGGCGTTCAGCGGCTTTCCGGCGGAGGTGGGGAACGCCGTGTCGTTCTGGAACCACGGGTCGGTGTCCTTGTTGCAGGCGGTGGTGATCTCGCCGTCGCAGTCGATGTCCATGTCGGCCTTCCAGAACACGGCACCGTTCTTGCCGCAGACCGGAATGGTCGCCGAAGTCTCCTCGTCCGTACGGTACTTGCCGTTGGATATCTGCGAACACGAGGTGACCTTGGCCAGCAGATCGGCCGCGCTGACGGAACCCTCCTTGAGGTCTGCCCCGGACCGACCCGCAGGAGCGGGGTCCGCGCCCCGGGCCGGGTCGGCGTGGGCCGCCGGGGTCAGAGTGACGGCCGCGAGCAGGGCGGCGCCGGAGGCGGCAGCGAGGGCGAGCGTTCGAGTACGCACAGTGGGGGTGCCCTTCCATTAGGAAACTTTCCTTACCGACGCGCTCAACATGGCCCCGGGCGGCTGCCTCCGTCAAGACCACGGGGCTGGTTCCTCATGAATGAAGACAAGGAACCAGCCCCGCATGGAACATTATTGACGCATCGTCACTTCTTGCTCAGCCAACGGCCGCCGGCCGTCACGGGCGTCCGCTCGGCTTCACGACCATCGCCGATCCCCCGCCCCGGCGCACCTTCTCCGCCGCGGCCAGCCACCGTCCGTCCGGCAGCCGCTGCACACCCGTCGCCGCCCCGATCTCGGGGTTGAGCTTGAAGACATGTCCCAGCGACTCCAGTTCCGCCCGGACCGGACTGTTCCACAGCTCCGGTTCGAGCTCCGTCGTCGCCGAGTTGCGCTGGCTGGCGCGCGGTGCCGCGATGGCGTCGACCAGCGGGAGCCCCCGGTCGACCGTGCCGATGAGCGACTGGAGGACGGTGGTGATGATCGTGGCACCACCGGGCGACCCCAAGGCCAGCACCGGCTCGCCGTGCTTCAGCACGATCGTCGGCGAGATGGACGAACGCGGGCGCTTGCCCGGGCCGGGCAGATTCGGGTCGTGGACCGCGGGGTCGGCGGGCGCGAACGAGAAGTCCGTCAGCTCGTTGTTGAGCAGGAAGCCCCGCCCCGGCACGGTGATGCCGCTGCCACCGGTCTGCTCGATCGTCAAGGTGTACGCGACGACGTTGCCCCACTTGTCGGCCGCGGTCAGATGGGTGGTGTTCTCCCCCTCGTACGTCGTCGGGGCGGCCTTTCCACCGGCCTTGCAGTCCGCCGGGTGCCTCGGGTCGCCCGGTGCGAGCGGGCTGGTCAGCACCGCGTCGTCCTTGATCAGGCACTCCCGCGCATCGGCGAACCGCTGACTGAGCAGTTCCCGCGTCGGCACGTCCTCGAACGCAGGGTCGCCCACCCACCGCCCGCGGTCCGCGAACGCGATCCGGCTCGCCTCGATGTAGCGGTGCAGGTACCGCGCCTCGCTCGCCTGCGAAAGGTCCGTGGACTCAAGGATGTTGAGCGCCTCACCGACGCTGGTGCCACCGGACGAGGAGGGTGCCATGCCGTACACGTCGAGGCCCCGGTAGCCGGTCTTCGTCGGGGCCTGCCGCAGCGCCCGATAGGACCGCAGGTCCTTCGCGGTGAGATCCCCGGGCCGCACCACCCGGGTGGACTTCGGGTCGACGGGCGGGTTGCGCACGGTCCGTACGACGTCGTCGGCCAGCTCGCCCCGGTACAGCTCGTCGACGCCCTTGCGGCCCACCTGTTCGTAGGTGCGCGCCAGGTCGGGATTCTTGAACACGGAGCCGACCACCGGCAGTTGGCCGCCGGGCAGGAAGAGCTTACTGGTCGCCGGGAAGTCGGCGAACCTGGCCTGGTTGCCCTCGGTCTGCGAGCGGAAGGTGCTGTCGACGACGAAGCCGTCCCTGGCCAGCCGCTCGGCCGGTTTCAGCACCTGCCGCAGCGACTTGCTTCCCCAGGTGTCGAGCGCGGTGTCCCAGGTCGCCGGGGTACCCGGGGTGCCCACGGCGAGTCCGCTGGTCACGGCCGCGTCGAAGGCGAGCGGCTTGCCGTTCTCCAGGAACAGCGAGGAGTCCGCGCTGCGCGGCGCGGTCTCCCGGCCGTCGATCGTCTCCACGGTGTGCCTCTTGGCGTCGTAGTAGACGAAGTAGCCGCCTCCGCCGAGGCCTGCCGAGTAGGGCTCGGTCACACCGAGCGCCGCCGCGGTCGCCACCGCGGCGTCCACCGCGTTGCCGCCCTTGCGGAGCACCTCGATACCGGCGGCTGAGGCATCTGCGTCGACACTGGCCACCGCCCCTCCGTAGCCCACCGCGACAGGTGACTTGGGCGGTGCCGCCGACGGTGGCGCGGACGAGGACGGGGCAGCGGCCCCGATCGTGACGACAGCGGCGAGAACGGCCGACAACGACACATTCCGCGCAACGGAACGTCGCATGCGCACCTCCAGTGCAGGATCGTCCGCGCAGGGTAACGCCGTCCCGCCCACTCCGTCAGGACCGCCGTAGTGCCGAGACCGAATGCCCGCCAGCATGCCCGCCCCTGACTGCCGGGCAATTCCGAGTGCCTGCTCGTCGTCAACCGCGATGCGGGCGGCGACCGCTCCGTCCACCGCCACGAGATGCGGAGTCGTCTTGAACTGATGGAGCCAGGCGAAGGTGCGCTCGACGACCCAACTGGGCTCGCCCAGGCCGGAACCATCTGTGGTGACGTGGTGGTGCCAGCCGTTGAAGGTGCGTCCCTCGAAGTGGGCAAGTCCCAGGGCCTGTTTCATCTCGCGGTAGTCGTGCTCGACTCTCCAGCGGAGCTTGGCCAGACGGACCAGGGTGGTCAGCGGGGTGTCGGCGGGCAGGTCGCAGAGCCAGAACTGCACGGGCTCGGCCTCTTTGGCGGGCCACTCGGCCAGCAGCCAGCACTCGGCCAGTTCAACACCTTCGGCAGCATCACGGATCTCGCGTCCTGCCGGGCGGATCCGCAGGGCGACGAACCGCGAATACATGCGCTTCAAGCCGGTGCGGCCCTTGCCCGGGCGCGAGCCCTCGCGCCAGGACACCGGCTTGGCCGAACCACGACCCGCCTCGATGGTCAGCGCCTTCACGCTGCGGGCCGGGTCCGGATACCTGGCGACCGGCCGCCGTCCGATGCCGCTGCAGGGCGGGGTGACCGGACTGGCGGCGGCCGGGTGGGCGGTGGGCGTGGTGGAGATGCCGACCACGTAGTGCAGACCGCGCTGGTTCAGGCCCAAGCGGAACGCAACCGCGTCGCCGTAGCCGGCGTCCGCCAGCACCAGTGGGACATCGACTCCCCAGGACTGGGTCTCATCGATCATGTCCAGCGCGAGTTGCCATTTCTCCACGTGGCCCAGGTCGGCGGGAATGCCGCACCGTTCGCGGCGGGCCACTTTGAGTGGGTCGGCCTGCGGCGAGGCCGGGTCCCAGGACTTGGGCAGGAACAACCGCCAGTTCGCCGGCGTCGAGGCGTGGTCGTCGGGCCAGGTGCACCGAGTCCCCGACCTGGCAGTTGGTGACCTTGCCCGCTGTGCCGGTGTACTGGCGCGATACACACGCCGAGGCGTCACCGTCCTTCAGGAAACCGGTGTCGTCGACGATCAACGCGGTCGGGGCGATGGCCTCGTGCATCCGCCAGGCCAGCCGGGCCCGCACCTGGGCGGGGCTCCACGGACTGGAGGTGACGAAATGCGCCAAGGCCTGCCGATTGCCGTCCTCGCCCAGCCGAGCGGCCATTGGCTCCACCGACTTACGCCGCCCGTCCAGCAGCAGCCCACGCACATACGCCTGCCCCCAGCGG